>PKCN01000321.1 GCA_002862205.1 Planctomycetaceae bacterium
GGTGATTCCGAAGGCGGTGATTCCGAAGGCGGTAATTCCGAAGGCGGTGAGATCGAAGGCGGTGAGATCGAAATCTCAAACGAAGATAAAAACATTGTGGTTGCCGAGAATGGCACGATCACCGTCCCTGCTGTGGCCTGCACCAGCCCTAAAAACAACAATGACAAAGTCAAGTTCTTGCGAAGCTGGGATCAGGGCATGCAGATTCATTATCAGCGTCTTGGTGAGAGACCGGAGATTCTACGTTATTCGATCGAAGCACCCAAAGCAGGGAAGTATGAGGTCAGCACGCTGGTCACGACAGTTTCAACAGGCATGAATGCCATCTTCCGGATCAATCGGCGGGAGTTGGTAGATGTGAAGCTGCCCTACAGCAAAGGAATGTGGACACAGAGTGAGCCGCAGGTCATCAACCTGAGAGAAGGACGGAACTCCATCATGGTCACCTTCCGTGCGCCCAACCGTGGTGTCAGCATCAAGCAATTCGAACTCAAACCAGTCAAGTAGACAACTCAAGCAAAAGAACTTGGAAAACTTGCATGTCCATCAGGCATCAGAAATATCTTACGATGAATCGTTCAACCCAAATCAGTACGATCGCGTTGCTGCTGGCAGTGTTTTGTTTCACAGGTGCAGTGGTCAACGCCGATGAAACGGCCTTGAGCCCTGCAGACAGGAGCCCTGCAGACAGGAGCTCTGCAGACAGGATCTCTGCAGACAGGATCTCCGCGTTGCAAACGCAACTTGAAGAAGCGACACAGTCCAAGTCATCGGCCCGGCAGAAGTTGGCGCTTCGCCGTGTGATTCGTGCCTGTGATGAGGTGCTTGAAAGCAACAAGAACGCGTCCAACCGATTCGAGATGTTGGGGGTTCTGTTTAGCAGCCAGCAGAAGCTGATTGGCTTGGACAACTCCGCATTGAACCGCAGGAGCTTTTTGGAAACTTGTCGGCAATTGGTCACCGCACCCAATGAGTATGCCGCACTCCGGTTGGATGCTGACTTGCTGATCTCGCAGGCTGAACTGGCGCAGCAAGGCGCCGACCCGAAGACACGCGCCGAAGCGCTGCGTCCACTGGTTGATCGCTACCGCGATACCGAGGTGGAGGGCAAAGTGATTCGTGTCGCCATGTTGATGGCGTTGGAGTTTGGGGACGCTGGTCTGATTTCCTACATGCGGAGAGTCATTGCGGAGCGTCTTCCCGGCAATTTGGAAATGATCAATTTTCAGCGTGACAAATTGGCGGGGCAGGTTTTTGGAGCACCATTCATTGGACGATTTGAGCTTTCCGATGGTACGCCTGTCTGCTTTCCCATGGACTATCTGGGCAAGACCACAGCGTTGTACTTTTGGTCCAAGGACAACGGGGGACTCGAAGATCTGCGCGAACTTGCCGAGGCATGGAAGGAAATTAAAGCTGACAGCGATGCCACCGATCGATACCAGTTTGTCAGCTTCAACCTCGACGAATTGCCTGATGCTGGTGAAAGTGTTCTACGGGAGTTGGACTTGGACTGGCCCGCCATTCGACTGCCAGATGGACGTGAAAATCCGATTTACAAAACCTACGTTCGTGGTGACCCGTTCAAACTTACGATGGCACCCACCGGGTATACCGCCATGTTCATGTCTGGCGCTGGTTCCAGCGGTCGTGGGACGAAAAGCAAGTCAGGCTATCAACGTTCGCTTCAGTCATCCCTGGCGCGCGTCTGGACCAAACCACAGTACACCAGTCAGTTTCAGGCATTGTTGGCTGGCGATTTTCTGGTGACTGATCCTGAGGGTGAGTTCGATCCCGCAGCTCCGCCAGAGTGGAAGGCGGTCATGACGGGGGATGCAGGTCAGCCGCAACCATTGCAGCGTGGAGCTTCGGTGGTGCCAGATGAAAAGTTGCAGGCGATTCAAAATTGTTTTGTGAAAGCACCGGAACGATACCGTTTGACGTCTGAAGAAGTACAGGCGAACTACCAGAAGGCTGATGCACTTTGCCAACGGGTGATTGCTGAATCTCCAGACGCGACGGATTTGTGGATGGTTCGCAACCGGCGGATTGTCGCCTTGATGGGTTTGTGGAAAGTGGAAGGGAGTCCAGCTCGATTTGCAGAAGCTTTCAAAGAGGCGGAACAAGCGCTGGATCAGGGGTATCCAGACGGTACCGATCTGATCGCGCGTCTCTGTGTGGCAAGACAGAAATTGCGGGACCCAGACCAGGATTTCCCCAAGGTGATCCGCCAGTTTGTCAGCCAGCAGCCCACGGTTGCCACTGCAAACGCAGTAGCCGCTCTACTGGCACTCGAAATCAGCGAACGAAGATTGCACGAGAAGTATCGACGGGCGAGTCTGGATCAGCATCCTGATACACCCATGGTTTGGAATGCAACTTCTTTTCTGCTGGATCGTTATCATCGCTACTGGATGTACCAACCACCGTTCGTTGCAGGGTGGACGTATGGTCGACGGCAGGGACACTTTTTGGCCATCGGTAACCCGGAGGATGCAGGGCGTACCATCCAGCTTGAATTGAAAACACTCGATGGTGAAACCCTGCGTGTCCCCGAGGAAACTGAGGGCAAGTGGGCGATCATCGAGTTCAGGCCGGACGCGGAAACCGTTCCCCATCTGGCACGCTATGGCACGTTCACCAACGAACGCCCGGTAGACGATGCCCGGCAATTTGTAGTGATTCTGAATCAGGACGTTGATGCGGCACGCGAAGCTTGTGCAAAACGGTTGGCAGAGCAGCAGAAAAGAAAACAGGCCCCCGATCACTTTCAGACCATGCTTGTCGCGGGGGGAATCAAAAATCCTGTTGTTCAGCGACTGGGAATTCTTGCTGATGGGGTCAAACCTGATATTCTGATCATGCGGCCTGATGGAACCATCGCAGCTTTCCTTTCTGGCATGACCATGATCTCCCAGCATGGTAATGCACTTCAGAATCTACTCGAGTGGCAGGATGAAAAGGCTGTCGATGATGCGTTGGACCGCGGAGACTTGGAACTTGCCAAACGCCTTGCATTCACCTACGCACCAGCCGAGCAACCCGTCGACCCTGGGCAAAAAAAGAAACCGGCCAGGAAAATAGGCATCCCTCATCTTCGTGCTCGCACCAAAGTCAGCATGGCAGTGGGAGACCTGGAGGCGGCGAAGGCCGATGTACAGGAGGTCTATCTGGAAGTGAATCGAAAAGCGGGCTGGTTGAGTATGCGTACTCAGGATCTGGAAGAAACCGAGAAGCTCAAGGCCACAATCATTGGTGCCAGTGAACAGTCACAGGCGGAGTAGCACACGTCTGCAGTGACTTGGGAAATTTCGATGTTATTCGCAATGCTCTGCAAACCGGCACCGCTTGACTCAGTGCTGGGAAGATTAGTGGGAAGCATCGGCGGTGTCAGTTGCAAACGCGTCACAGTATGCATGCAGAGTAAGCATGCGGTTTCAGGTTTCCTGATGGGGCTTGGAACGGTGCAAACCGGTGAGCCTCCGTAACGCTGACCGCTGTTGTTCACTGTCCACTGTTGTTCACTGTCCCTGTTTGATTTCGTCCAGCGACAACTTTTGGTCCTGATTTCTGTCTTTCACCGTGAACTGGCGGGTCAACGCTTTGACGTTACGATTTTTGGGGTTGCCAATGTACTCCTTGAGGGTAACGAAACCGTCCTTGTTGATATCACGACGTTTCAAAAAAGTGTTGGCGTCGGGGCGGTTTTTGGGCGGGGATGCTTGCTGGGAGTGGTCGCTTGATTTCGGATCGTAGGCCGGGTTGAGAACGGGAACAACTGCCTTGGTATGGGCCAGGTACGCTTCGATTTCCTGATTCAAATTGTTGACCATTTCTGGGTGATCAGCAGAAACATTTTTTGACTCTCCGGCATCATCCACCAGATTGTAGAGTTCAAATCGGTCGGTACGGTTTTCGCGATCACCGTGGAATCGAATCAGTTTCCATTCGCCGCGGCGAATATAGGTTGACGGAATCGTTTCAGGCTTGGGAAAGTAATTGGGTACGAAGCAGATGAGTGACTGGCGCGGCCCCTGCTGGTTGAGAAGGGTTGCCTTCTGGCTGAATCCATCAAAGTGCAGGTCAAGTGGTTTGTCGATTTGCATCATGTCGAGCAGGGTGGGGTACCAGTCAGAACTGCTGAGCAGGGCGTCAGTGCTGCTTCCCGGTTGGGTTTTTCCGGGCCAAATCACTGCACACGGGACACGGGTCCCACCTTCGTAAATGGTCGCTTTGCCACCTCGGAGCGGGGCATTGCTGGTAGGTGGGATGCCGTCGACTCGACTGTACATGTTTCCGCCATTGTCCGAAAAGAACACGACAATGGTTTTATCGGCAAGCTTCAGGCGATCGAGTGTGTCGAGTAATTGTCCCACGGCATCATCGAGGCTCTCGACCATCGCACCGTACACCGGCACGCGTTGCGGATTGTTTGGATCGGCCTTGTCAGCGTATTTTTCAATCAGCTTTCGCTTGCCGTCAAACGGCGCGTGAACTGAGAACGCCCAGTAGTTCAGAAAGAATGGTTTGTTCCTGTTAGCAGAAATGAATTCGATGGCTTCGTCAGCCATGCGGTCTTCAATGTGTTCCGCAGGCATACGCGGGTCAAAATCAAGTGCGTCCGGGAATCTCCAAGGTGCAACATACGATCCTGCAGGACCGGGGCCCCACCATTTGGGGACATCGACATCAAAACCATGCTCGCGGGGAGAGTGCGGTTGCTTGCCTAAGTGCCATTTTCCAAAGTGCCCGGTCACATAGCCTGCATCCTGGATTGTCTCGGCCAGGGTAATGTACTTGGTGTCCAGCCGTGAAACGCTTTGAGGTGTCAGAACCTTCTGGTCAGATCTTGCCTGCTTGGACAGTTGTTTTTCAAGAATCACATTCGAGACATGGCCTGCGGCACTGGTAAAACCTGTGCGTGCAGGATCCAACCCGGTCATGATGCTCGAACGCGTGGGTGAGCACAGCGGGTGAGCAGTGTAGGCATTCGTGAAACACATACCGCGTTTGGCAAGGCGTTCAATGTTCGGAGTCTCGTAGAAACTCGTAGTGCCGTGCAGGGTCGTGTCACTCCAGCCAAGATCGTCCGCTAGGATAAAGACGAGGTTGGGACGCTCGTCAGCCTGGAGTGTTGCGACCGAAAAAAGCATCGCGAAAAAGACAGCGAGTCGGTGAATCATCGGGTGTTCTTGCTTTGTCTTCAAAAGATGGAATGAATCGACTATAAACAGCCAGCTTTGATTTGCATTTTCCACAAATGCAGATGACATCCAGGTGCCACCAACCTGTGACTGGCTGTGGAATGGAGCACTGGTGGCTAGCGGAATTCACCATCAGATTGGACTTCAGGAAAGTCAGACGAGAGGAGCAAGCGAATTGCGTTACTCATCGCCCCATTGATGCAGTTTCGATTGGATGAATTCGATGACTTCCTGTTGTTGCTGATTCCCACGGCCTTCGATGCTAATCGGTGGCCCGAAAGCAATGTGGACCACTTTGTCAGGATTGATTCGCCCCAGGTCCTTCAGCCATTTCCCATTCCCCCACGCGTCCGTTTTCAGTGCAATCGGTATCACAGGCACCTTCGCACGCAAAGCGAGTTTCACCCCGATTGTGTTGAAGTGAGATGAATCAAACGTCAAACTGCGTGTGGTTTGTGGAAATACAACGATGGAAATTCCTTGTTGGATACGTTCGCATCCGTCTTGCATGACTGTTTTAAAATCTTCACGGGAGTTCTTGCGTGAGACGGCAATCGGGTTGCGAGCACGCACGACATGGCGAAAGACCGGGTAGTCCATCAAGCTTTGTTTGACTATGAAGGTCACGTCACAGATTGGCTGGATAATGCCCGGCAGTACCATCGTTTCCAACATGCTCATGTGGTTTGCGACAAAGACGCATGGTGAATCCAGCTTGTGAATCTGCTCAATGCCGCTGAATGTTGCGCGTACGCCTACTGATTCCAGCGATTTAAGTACCTGATAGCTTGTGCGACTCCATTCTGCCGCATCGTACTTTCCACGTCGTGCCACCAAGCTTGAACGACAGACATTCCAGAAAAATTTGCGATAGAAGCTTGCGGTGGGGAATGGTCGCGAAAATCGCGATGCAGAATGCGCCGCAGTCTCGTAGGTATCATTTGTGTAGACGAGCAACTCGTCGCTGGTAAGCGTTTGTGTGGATGGCATGGCGGTTAAGGCAAAGGTTGATCTGTGTGTTCTGGAGTCTCTGCGTGTTACTCAGAGAGCACTGACTGCTGCTGGGGAATCACCATGTGCAGGTGATCAACCCGTCTGACTGAAGTGGAGTAGCCCGTGGTCGAGAGGCAAGCGACTCGTTCTCCCGCTGAATATGCTTTACAGACCGTGTACCAACCGTTGCTCACGCCGTGTTCGGGTGGCTGAATCCGTGAATCGTTGGTTTGCCGTCTTGGCAGCATGTTGTACGGCAGAGGGTTGTGAATGCGATAGCACTATCGGGTTGATCTCGCGATCTCCACTTTTTCTTCGGTTGTATGCCTGGCGTTGGAAGTGTTGACTGGTTGTGTTCCCTTTTTAGGTGACACTGTTTTGTTCGGTTGGGGGCCTGCATGTTCACGTTGGTTGGTGAGCTGGCGGGTCGCTTCGAGTGCTTCTGCCTTTGCAATGTCTGCTTGGGACCTTGCTACATTGAGTTGGCGGACGGCTTTCAAGACGCAGCTCCAACCCTCTGCGGCGGCTTGCTCGGTTTGTTGCGCAGAAATTTGGATGGCCAGCACCGCTGCTTTTTCCATTTCGATGTCTGTTTTGGTTGCTTCCAATGCGACTCTGCCCAATTCAATGGCTTTCCGCGTTGCTTCCAAAGAGGTGATTTGATCTGCGATTGAATTTTGGTAACGTGCGGCATCGTCTTGTGCCTTCCTTGCCTTCTGTTCGATTTGATTTGCAACTGTGATGCGTTCCTCTGTCGCCTCTTTCAGCATTGAGACACGTTCGATCTCGTCGTTGACTTGTTGTTGTTGCGCAACCAATTCAGCTTTGGCATCGGCGGTGATCTTCTTTGCCAGCTTCGCCGCGGCAATCGCCTCGGCGGAGGCGGTTTTCTGTTGTTCAGCGGCAGCAAGAGTTGCTTCGGCAGCGACTTGTTCTCTCATTGCAGCGTCTTTTTCGGCGACCACTGCTGTCAAGGCAAGTTCGGCTTTTTGGCGTGACTGCTCTGCTGCTGCAAATTCTTCTTTGGACTTTGCGGCGGCACGATCCACCTGCTGCTTGATTTTCAGCGCCAATGCTTTCACTGCCTCCGCATCTTCTTTGTCCTTGGCGGCTTTCTCGATGGTTGTTTGTGCATCAGCGACTTCGTGCTGAAGTGTGGTCTGACGTTTGGTCAGTTCAACGCTTGTTTTGGCGTTTTCGGTTTGCATTTGTCGGGTTGCGTTCAGCAGTCCGTCAATTTCGGTTTTCAACTGTTTCGCCGCTGCAAGCTGTCTGGCGGAATTTTCTGCCTTGATCTCCATTTCAGCCCGCGTCGCTTCCAGTTCGGCGCGATCCTGATGCAATGCTTGGCGGTTTTTTTCGGCCATGTCGCGATCTTTGGCAGCTTCGATTTCAGAGGCCTTCGCAGAAGCGAGTTTGGCACTGGCTGCTGCAAGGTGTGACGCGGCTGCCTGCTCAGCCGCAGTGGCGTCTTGGCGTTCTTTCCTGGCGTTGATCAACAGTTTTTGGGAATCTGCTTTCGAAAGCTCGGCAGCAGCGTGGATGGTGCTTGCATCGGCTTTCGCACGCTCTGCCACTTCTGTCATGGCTTGAGCGGTTGCCAGTGTCTCTCGCGCTTGCGATGCCATCGCGTCTGCATTCTGTCTGGCTTGCATCGCTTCGTTTCGGATTCGCTCAGCTTCTTTCAAGCTGCTGACTGCCTTTGCCGCCTTTTCTCCCGCTGCTTTTTGAGCCGCGGTGGCCTCGGTTTTCAGCGTCGCTGCGCTGTCACGCAATGTGGTGGCTTCTTCCAGCTCACGTTTGGATTTTTCAAGTGCTTCAGTGGTAGCCTGTTTTGCCTTGATTTCACCGGACCGAGCTTTGGCGGCCTCATTCTTCTGATGCTTGGCAACAGCCGTGAGGCGGGTTAGCTCGCCGTGATTACATCCGACGGTCAAGAATGCGATTAGCGTTAATGTCATGAATGGAAGATGTTTCATTGTTATCTCGCAAAATACGCTGGCGGTTGAAAAAACTTGGCCTCAACGAATCAGTCGGCCTGCGGTTGCGAACAAAGAAATGCAGTTGCGCAAAAACAATCGACTGAGTAATCTGTTTCGGTCGCGTGGTTCCATCCGGATACGAAAAATAAGGTAAATGGGGTTTACCCTTCGTACTGGTTGTTCCGACATTCCAGTTTGTTTTGCGGCGCAGTTAAATAGACGGTGAAGACCAGCGAACCGGACTCATGTTTTCCGCAGCCTGTGATCGTTGGCAATGCTCTGGCAATTCGTGAGGCGGGTTCGTTGAATTGCCGAAATTCCGCGCCGGCAGTTGTCACTCTGACCGGATTTTCCGGGAATGAAGAGCGGTTTTGGAGCAGAGGGATGTCGAAGGAATCTGCTTTTGCTGTGTTGGAACACCGTCAAATCCTAGGGTTCGCAAGTTGCTGGATCTGCGATCACGCGGCTCACCGTTGCCAGAGACTAGCGATGACGGCGGCAACGATGCACAGGATTGCAAGGAGCATGCCAGAGGATGCGGTTATGCGGGATCACTTTGGCCATTGAAGAAGAGTTTTTTCGGAGGAGGTGCTGAGACGCAGGTTGCGGATGGAGGCGGTTCCCGAACCTTCGCTGACGTCCAGTCTGAGTTGTTGGATTGACTTGTCCGTTTTTATATCGAGCTCCACCTTTTGCCATTGCCCATCGTTAGCGACGTCAAAAGCGATTCGTCTGCCCTTCGGCAGAACATCCGTCTTGTTGGTGGTGAAAAAGAGTTCACCACCGCCTGCACTCCCCCCCCTCAGTTCAAAACTCAATCGGTACGGTCCCGGCGGCAATGAGTGACTCCGAAGATCCATTGCGATCCCGGGATCCTCTCCAGAAAAAACCAGATTGAGTATCCCCTTGTCAACTGAAAGTTTCGTGTTTTTGCGTGTTCGAATGGCCTGTTTTCCTGCTCGCTTCTTTCCCCCGCTGGATTTTGGGGTGGGTTTTTCTCTTTCAAAATTGGTCCATTGAGGGTTACTGTGAACGGGTTTGGGACTGGTGGTGGTTGAATCAGTGATGGATGCGTAGCTTGCGGCTGGGGCATGCAGTACAGAGCGTGACATGTCTGTCCATTTCTGGACCATGGTTGCTAGTAGATCAGGATGTTCCGCAGCGACATCATTGAGTTCGGTGCGATCGTCTGCGACGTTATAAAGCTCCCACGGTTCGCTCTTGAAGCTGACAATTTTCCAGTCGCCGTCGCGCAGTCCACGGTCGCTGGAAAATAGCAGGTGAATCGGCTGTGAGCGGGTGAGTGACTCACCACGGAAGGTCGGTGTCAGCGTGATACCCGAGATCGGTCGCAGAGTACGATTGGGCCATTCATCAGGTAGCTCGCTTTGGGTGATGTCGATGAGGGTGGGCAACACATCAATCAAGTGCGCGGGTTCATCTGTGACTGAACCAGGGGTGGTTTTTAATCCGCTGGGCCAGTGAACGATTGCCGGAGTCGAGATGCCACCTTCAAATTGATTCTGTTTGTAATACCGGAAGGGAGTGTTTCTTGCCCAGGACCAACCTGTTGAATCGGGCAGCGCAATGTCGCCATTGGTGGGTTCGACGTCGAGAAGCGGAGCTTTGCGGTCGTAGGGACAGGCACCGTTGTCGGACACAAATAGGATCATCGTGTTATCGAATTCGTTGTTGGCCTTGAGATCGTCAACTAACCGACCCACTTCCTGGTCAACGCGGTCAATCATGGCCGCAAGCGTTGTCATCCGATTGGCTTCATACTTTTGTCGCCATGGTTCAAGGTCTTTCCATGCTGGAATATGCTCAGGCCGAGGACTTGGCTGGAGCGTTGTTGGCAGCAGTCCCTGCTCTTTTTGTTTTACGACGCGTGAGTTTCTAACGACGTCCCAGCCCTGGTCGTACTTGCCTTTGTATTTTGCGTAGTCTTGTGGAAGTGCGTGCAATGGGGCGTGAGGTGCGTTGAAAGCAACGTACAAGTACCACGGTGTTGCTGTCGTACGTGCCTCCTCAAGAAACTTCAGGGCGTAATCCACATCGGCGACAGTTGTGTAAAAATCCTTTTCAGGAACAGCCCATGGTTTGCCATTGAGGCGGAATGTCTTATCGCCTTTGAAAAAGTTGCAGGCGCCGCTGAGGTGTCCAAAGTAGCGATCAAACCCAAAATCGGTGGGTTCCTCTTGAAGGTGCCATTTGCCTGTCATGGCAGTAAAGTATCCGCTCGATCCCAAAACTTCCGCCGTGGTGACGGCATGGTTCATTTTCGTGTTACCCGCGGCGATGCAATACTGGCCTGTCAGTAACGAGACGCGGGAAGAGTGGCATTTCGCAGTATTGTAAAACTGCGAAAAACGCAGACCATTGCCTGCGAGTGCATCGAGGTTGGGTGTGTCAATTTCACCTCCGTAGCAACCAATGTCAGAGTAGCCAAGGTCGTCCACCATGATCACAACAATGTTTGGCGGGGTGGCGATGCAGGAGCTGGGGTCTGTCAACAGAACAAGATGTGACACTGATATTATTGCGATGCAGACGCGGGCTGAGAGTGATGTGAGGTTGAGCATTTCGGGTGTCGTGATTTGGAATACTTGAAAAATAGGAATGGCTCGGGCCCCTGACTCTTACTCGGAATCATTCCAACGGGGTTCAAACGGTTCCAGAGAAAGGTTGGCTTGTGTGCCCGAGGTTTGTGGGGCCGAGGTTTGTGGGGCCGAGGTTTGTGGGGCCACGGCAGTCGTGTTTCGCCCATGCCCGGCGCCCGGTGAAATCGAAAGGGTTGTATTCCGAGCATTGAATTGTGCGGGGCATGTTGTCTTGCCTTACCGCACTTGTGATTTTACCATCGTGAGAGGGGAGTTTCTTTGCCAGATTAGCATCCGTTTTTTGCCGTTTGTTGTCTGCGGGAAGTCATGATGTGGTTTCTTCGCAGAGTTGTAAGGATTGTTTGAACGGGGGTTTCATCTGTTGTTCTTTATTTACCCATCATTTCTACAAGCGAAGGCACGATCGCGTTGGCCCAGATTTCGTGTCCTTCTTTGCTTGGGTGCGTCGTGTCAGGCATCATTTCTTTTGATAGAAAACCGTTGTCATCAAGAAACTCTGGTCCGATATCCAGGTAGGTGACATTGGGAATGCTCTTGAGAAGCTCCGGGAGGTAAGAGTTCAATTCAATGATCTGTTTGCGGTGCGGATGATCCAGGTTTTGCCGCCGTGGAAAAACTCCCAGAACCAGAATCTTCATCTCCGGGTACATTTGATTGAGCTTTTCAGCGATTGCCTGAACTCCATCGGCTGCTTGTTTGGGCTTGTCGCTGCCCCAGCAAATGTTGTTGGTCCCAATCATCAGTGAGGCTGCCTTGGGGGGCGTCTTCAAAGGTGGGAGGTGATCAAGACGCCACAACACATGGTTGGTCCGGTCGCCGCCGAAGCCAAGATTCAAAGCATTCAATGGTTCAAAATGCTGTTTCCAAACAGGCTCGCCGGGGCCGCCCTTATCAAAGTTGTTGGTGATTGAATCGCCCACCATCAACAGTTCGATGCTCTTGTTCTTTTTGGGATCGTTCGCCGCTTCAATCTCGGCAATCTTCTCTGCATGGCGCGTGAACCACCAAGATGCCAGACGGACTTGTCCGGTAGTTGAGGGATGGGCACCATTGACTCGATCCTCAGCGTTGACGATCGGCACAAGGCAGACCAACCCCAGGGTGAACAGAAAGAAAAGTTTTGCGTGGAGGATTCTGGTCATTGCTGTCTCACGTTGCGTTGCGTTAAGAGAATGTTCATGCACGTTGCCGTGTTGAACACTTGAAAGTTTTGTGACGGGGTCAATAGGTGTCGGGTGCGTTGGGCCGCTGGGTCGCACCG
This sequence comes from Planctomycetaceae bacterium, assembly GCA_002862205.1. Lineage (GTDB taxonomy): Bacteria > Planctomycetota > Planctomycetia > Pirellulales > Pirellulaceae > Rubripirellula. The sequence goes on from PKCN01000321.1 coordinate 12,062, forward strand.
TCCGATAAGCTAATCCTGTTTGGCATGATCTGTTGTGTTGCGTAGTGGGGCTAATCATAGTGGGCCAAGGCTGAATGATCCTGCCGTTTGTCTGCATGTTTGGAAAAAATTACGTTGAGTGCCGTGTGTATCTGGTTTTGGCAGGGACTTTCGTAAACGAATTCTTCTGGCTTACGTTCTGTAGGATATGGTGGTTTCTTTGTGTGCGGTATGCCAGTTACCGCATCTGTCTGCCTCGCAGGTTAATGCGGTCGAACGACTCTCATAGCCTTTTTTTGATTGGGAAATGGTGGATGTTTTTTCAGGAGTGGTTTGGATTGATCGGCAGGGGCCAGCGAAAGCGAGAACCCGGAATTGTTTTTTCGTTCGTCAAAGTTCCAGCTTTCATCGGTCTCGCATTTGTGTTTTTACTTACAGTGCGTTGGATTTCTGTTGTGTGAGTTGTTCGTATTGGTGGTGTTGGTGCCAGCACTGTTGGCAGGCAACGTAGGTGGGCAACGTAAGTGGGCAACCAGTCGCGGGTGGGTTCATGTTGGGAACCTTTACCCTAGTGGTGGTTGGTATGCTTCTCTATCGAGTGAATGCAGCGATTCAAAACGGGGTAATTCGGATCCGTGGAGGCTCACTCAGTTTTCGTGAGCATGGATTGTTTAGGAAACGCCATGAAGAATGGAAGCGTGAGGAAATTGCGGCGGTGCGGGTCGAGGTTGAAGAATATCGAATGAGGGAATCTGTCAGCTTCGATCATTTTATCCGCGTGGAACCTGCCTCAGAATCAGAACGGCAGCGGTTCAGTCGTCTGGGGAAAGATCAAATCGAGTGGATGGTCACAACCATTCAGCAGCATCTTGATCTGGATGACGGTGAGCAATGATGGGGGAACACGTCGAAGGGCTGCAGCACTTCTTACAATGTTGAATCCTGATCAGGTGTTGCAGCATTGTCCGGCGTTGGTGAAGGCTCTGCCCCTTGATAGGGTTCGAGTGCCTCCAGTTCTGACGCCGTTTCGTCATTTCGTAAACTGGTGTTGGATGCAATGGAGTTGAGAAAGACACGTCGGATCGCATCGTAACCGCGATCATTTGGGTCTTCGATGTTGCTGTAGAACCAATAGTGTGGGTCTTCGCTATCGTAGTGTTCCTGCCAGAACTGCCTGCAGTGAGATCCGTGACCAAGAAATAATTCATGCAGTGGCACCACGTGAACAAAATCATGCTTGGAAGCGACTAACCGGATCATCTTGTTGTATTGGGCATGAATTGCGAGGCCATCCGGCCAGTTCGGAAGAAAGACACTCGGTGCATCGCCCACTCCGTCAGTGGGATCGTAAATGTCGCCGATGTAGATTTCGCATCCGGATGGAAACTTGTCGACGATCTTGCGTATCATCGTGTCGAGCCGTACGCGATAATTTTCGATCCAAGGTTGAGCTTGTTCCAACGTAGCTGAATACATGGCGCACTCGCGAGGAGGGCTTTTGCCATAGCTATGAATAAGGTCGTTGCCACCGGAAGTCATCACTACGATGCCAAACGCGTTTTCATAGGTTGGAACCGTTTCCTGAATCACTTCAAGGTGCATCATGGATTCTGAACCGGAGATTGCGAAATTCTCAGATTTTAAATTTGGCAGAACAGTCTCCAGGCAGTTGCCTTGCATGTCCGCAAATTCGTCGTTTGGATTACGCCTTAGACGATTGAAGAATCGATGGCTCTTGGATTTGGCCCCCAAGCCGGCTGTAATGCTGTCGCCGATTCCAATGAGTTGTATCTGGCGATCAGACCAAATGCTTTGGAATTCATCTGCGTTTACAGTTGGGCCAGCCGGACCTTCGCCTGGTGGTCGAGCTAGATAGAACTCGATGTAAGCGAATGAGCCCGGAATTACCAAGAGAGCAACCAGAAGCAATGACTTCAAGCGACGTTTCGGACGCGGTTTTTTCTTGGTTTGCATAGGTGCCTTCTGCAATCATGAACGTAAAACAAGAGTAGGCAGCCGATACCCAATGTAGCATCGGCGGCTTGGTTCGTGTAATCATTGTCCAAGATCGAATGCCCCAGCTTACTTGTCACTATACGAGATAGTTGTCGTTCCAAGCGTACCTTCAAACTTGAACGGTGCGTCATCGAAGTACTCGGTTGAGACTGGAGATCCCCAGTCGTACCCGATATCGAGACAGTCGTTGGCCGTGAAAGTGAGTGGCGCGGTTATCGGTACACGACCTCCAGCGACAGCCTTGCCGTTGACGCTGATCTTTACGTCCAGTGGCGCGGCTGGTTTTGCCTCTGCTACTCGTGACTGGACTTCAGTCACCACATCAACCGCACCAATGGGCTCGGCTGATTTAAACACGGTGCGTTTGATCTCGAACAGGTTGTATTCGTAAACCAGGTAGCCGTCTTGCATGAAGAGTGATAGGCCTCCTGAGAATCCTTCCAAGGCATAAATCACACCATTTGCCTTTTCGGGCAGATTGGCTTCGACGCGTACATCGTTGTTGAATTTGCCCAGCTTGGGAGCTGCGAACTCTGGCATTCGTTCCATCGGGCCACGGAACGTCCATTTTTTGAACGGCGTGGCTGGGGCATCCTCTGGGTGGAATGCGACGCTTCAGAGACCTCCGCCAATGGGCAGGTTGTTGTTCCTGGCGGATTCAACCAGAAACAAACTCTTGAGTTCTTGCAACTTTTGAGGCATCTCCGCCGCTAAGTCATTGGCTTGGCTCCAGTCTTCCTTGAGGTTGTAGAGTTCCCACGGATCGTTTTCTGGGTTCCAGTCCTGAATCCCTGCAGGAATTCCAGGGATCCATGGCGTTCTCGGGCCAAACGTTCCCGCGAACGCAGCCACGCGAATGCAGCCACGCGAATGCAGTGAAGTGAAGTGAAGTGAGATAGATTCGCTATCGACGCACAGGTGAGTGGACGGTTGGCAGCCCTGAGGGTGATCTGTTTTCCCCAGCAAAGTCTGCGTTTGCCGGTTGACATGAGTAGTGTGTAGTATATGGTACACGCATGAAAGGTTTTGGTGACTATTTACGTAAGGTTCGTGAGCAACGGCGAGCTGAGGACGCCACGTTCTCAGTGCGGCAGTTGGCCGCGCGTGTGGGTGTTGAGCCGTCCTACCTCAGTAAGGTTGAACGGGGTCAGCAACCGCCACCGTCGGAGAAAACGATTGCGGCTCTCGCACGCGAACTGGATCTGGATCCTGATGTCCTGTTGGCGATGGCCGGAAAGGTGTCAGGTGATCTGCAGGCGATCATTCGGAATCGGCCCAAGCTGTTTGCTGATTTGATCCGGCAACTCAAGGACATGCCTGACCACGCTGTGTTACGCCTCGTGCGTGAGGTTCGAGATGGTGAATGGTGAATGGTGAATGGTGAATGGTGAATGGTGAATGGTGAATGGTGAATGGTGAGTGCATTTGTTTCCCCCATGAGAGAAAGGGTTGGTTGAATGATTGAGCTAGCGAGCGATGTATTGAATTTTACTTTTCCGGACGTTCATCCTGAGGCTGAATTGCAGATAAATTTCCAGCGAACTCTCCGCATCCCAGACGATGCCAACGATTATCCACTACCACCTGGGTTGGGTACTTTTCCCATCCAGCATATTGATGATCATGCTGCCAACGTTCCCTCGTCATGGCTGCAGCACGGTGGTGTGATGCTGCCGATGTTCCAGTCCGAAGCAATGTGGTTGGATTTCGATTCGTCATGGATCGAACAGAATGACGTAGCCTACCCGTTTGCGATCAAGGTCGCCGCTGGCAAGCAATGTGCTATCAGCGGTGAGCCGTGGAATGAGGGGGTAACGGGAAAACCGCAGAACTACATGGTGGCGCCAGAGCAGCCATGGTTAGACGGATTTGTCGTGGAGAAAGGTTGCATCCGGCAGTTCGTTGCGATGCCACTCGGGTCGGGCTATTCCGCTGAAGAACAGATCACGGGTGAAGCCCAACACGGTGGGCTGCAACTGGCGGTCTATCCCATGAAGCGAGATGTGTTTGAGCGACGTTTCCCGAAAGTAAGGCGGATGAAGCATATCCAATCGCAAGATGTTTGTTACTCGATGCCCGAGTGCTGCTCGGCACCTGACATGGGGCTGGCACCTGGCGGCCGAATGAAGCAGGAAATTTACAACGATCCGTACGATGTAGATGATTGGGACATCGACGCTGGCGGGCGTTGTTTTGTCCATCTGTGCAACTCCATGACTTGGCAATCGCTGACAGGAGAAGTGCCGCCACACCCAGCGCCTACAGCCAAGGTTTACAACAGTTCCGGTTTGCCGTGGTTTGACTACTACGATGACGCCATGACCGCGGTTGGTGGCTCGCCCAGTTTGGCAAAACTGAAGAGTGTGACGCAGCTAAGTGCAGAGAAAAGAGACGCCGCGCTGCCTGAAAACGAGTCGGTAACTCCCGGCAATCTGGTTCTTTGTCGGAAAGGACTCAAGCAAGGGCAGGTCAGAGAAGGTTTCATCTGAAGTTTTGGCAATGGCTTGCATCCAACGGCGATGAGCCCCTGTCACGAGCCTGATAGGAAGGCTTGTGAATCAGGTGCTGTTGGCTGGGCTTAGCAGTGTTGGCTGCAGGTAAGCTTAGTGTTGGCTGCAGGTAAGCTTAGTGGTCAGCTGATTCGTGTCTTCTCGATTTCGTCGAGTGCCAAGTAAGCAGAAGCGATGCTCTTGCCGGAAAATTTCTTTTTTTCCCATGCTTCCGCGGATGGATTGCCTGGTCTCAAAGCGAGCCCGTACAGGCTTAGTGAGACGATGAATCCCAATATCCCCACGATCAGCGATGGGACCAGTGAGTTTGAGATTAGGATCTCGTCGTAACCCAGCGCGACGACCGCAGGAATCCACATCAGCCACCAAATGAACCCAATCAATACGCCCGCTCGCAGGTAACCGGAACGCAGGCTGTCGAGGCACGCGCGGATTTCTCGGAGCGGTCGGGTGTAATCGGTTTTTTGAATTCGGGTGCATACGAGAATTGATTGAGCGATAACCAAAATACCGTAGATATGCAGTATGGCACCGTTCACGACGCGAGAGGGAATGTGTGTATTGGGAGCCCGATAAAAGGCACCCAGAGCGATCAACGCAACGCCAACAAGTATCTGTAGTACCTGCCCGCGAAATAGTGGTTGGAGTGATCGCTCGACGCGTTGAAGAAGCTCACGCCGTGTGAGCAGTAGTCTGGCTGCAAGTTCTTGCTGTGCCAGTGGAGTTTCTGCCGGCGGGATGTCTGCTTGATGTTGGATGTTGGATGTTGTGGCGATTTCTCTGGCTCGTTCTTACTGCCCGACTGAGGATCATGAACGAGAGTCCGTGCAAGGGCGGGATGTCTGCTTGATGTGAGTGACTGCACATCAGACTTGATCTGGCTCGCTTTTTGGTAACGACGTTGAGGTTCTTTCTCAAGTGTCCGCAGGACAACTTCATCAAGACGCACATCGATCTCGACTTTTTTGGAGGGAGCGGCAAAATACCCCAGGGGTAATTCCCCTGTCAGCATTTCGTAAAAGACCACTCCTAGTGAATAGATGTCGGCTCTGTGGTCCACACCGCGAGAACGTTCCAGTTGTTCGGGGGCCATGTATCGAGGCGTGCCTATGATTTGGTGAGTGCCAGTGAGCATCGGTTGTTGGGTCTCGTTCCCCATGATCCGCGACAGGCCGAAGTCCGCGATTTTAACCACACCATCCGAAGAGATGAGAATGTTCTCTGGCTTGATGTCGCGATGGACAACCTGTTGATCGTGAGCGTATTGCAGGGCATCACAGAGGTGGGGCACGATGCTGAGGGCATGTTCCGCAGACAATTGCCGGGCTTTGACAAGATCCCGCAGGGTTGACCCGTCAATGAATTCCATCAGAAAGTAGTAGGTTTCATTGACATTCCCAAACTCAAAAACAGAAATGATGTTGGGATGACTCGGTTTTTCCAGTGTCCGTGCTTCCCGCGTAAAACGTAAAGCAAATTTGACGTCGTGCGAAAATTCTTCTGGCAGGATTTAAACGGATACGAATCGGTCGAGGCCTGGTTGCCGGGCCTTGTAAACGGCACCCATTCCACCCGTGCCAACCAGCTTGATGATTTCGAGATCTGGGAACAGTTCCGCTATTTGATCGATTGTTGGTGGTTCGAAACCTGCCGTGGTTTTTTGGCCGTCATCGACAGCGTCATTGACCGCTTGAGGGCTTTCAGGAAACCGTCCCAAGTACTCCTGAAGGCTCGGTGTTTCACCGAGTTGGCGTCGGTAGTCGTTGTCTAAAGCGATGAGCTCAGCCAGTAAAACATCTCTCTCTGCGGCCGAGTTTTCCAATGCAATGACGGATTCAATTGAGACAGGCTGATTTGCTTGCCACTTTCGCTCGCAATCAGCACAAAGGTCATCAATGCGTTCGAGAGTTTGAATCGGAAGTTTTTTGTGGCGGATGTTCATTGATTTCAACCATTTCTTGCTGACCTTTTTCGCGAATCAGGTGCAGACGACGCTCGATCGTCGGCTCCGAGCACTTAAAACGCTTCGCTAATTCGGCGTTTGAATACCCTTCCAATTTGGCCCCCGCTAAATCCCGCAATTGTCCGACACCTAACTGGGAAAAAATGATTCGACGAATTCCTCCATCATCAGCACCATCCCGGGAGAGGGTTCGTGTCCGATCGCTTCCAGAACCTGCTTGTCATCATCTCCTTGCCACAGAGGGTGTGCATGACTTCCCCGCCACGCCGTTGCCTCAGATCGTGCCTCCGTTTGTCGACCACTTTCCTCGCCGCCATGCGAAGCAGTAATTGCCACAGGTCGTCCCGGTCCGATAGCTCTGGGAATCGACCCCGTTCAGCTGCATCGTAGAAACTGTCAAATACACTCAGGACGATGTCTTCCTCGTCCCGAACTGCTCAATTTTGACCAAGCATGCGAGCGCGGACCAATCACGCAAGACGGTCAAAGTAATGTTGCCAGATCTGATTCGCAGCCTCTGAATCACCAGCCTTTACCAAATCGATCCAGTGACTGACATTCGATCTTTGAGACATGTGTGACAGTGAATCAGCGGCAAGGAGCAGCGAGTCAATGAACCATGGAAATAGACAGCAAGGAAGGGAGCCTACTACAAATTACCGAGTGATCGAAATGAGTTTCCGCTAACAATCTGATTGGAGCATGTGTCACATACTCGACCATGCAACCTCCTGCGATCGTTTCGGTCGTTCGACAAGGGGGTGATATTTTCCCCGCAGCATTTTCCCCGCAGCGCTGCCTTCTGATTCCGCAACGTGAATCGGTCAGTGTGGCTTGACTTCTCACTAATGAGTCATGGCGTAGGTGACGATGTTGATCCCCAGCGGATACGAGACGCGAACGGAGTACTCCTTGAAGTACTCTGGTGATTCGCCTTCACGTTCCCAGCCATCACCGATGTCGTTGTTGTGGCATAGCAGTGCCATCAGGCGGTTCGAGTCGTCAAAGAAACCCCAGAAGTGCGGAGCCTCATCGCCTTCTGGATCACCGTGCCAGTATTCGAACGTCTGACCGCGTTGCCATGCGCGAATGCTGGGAACTTGT
>PKCN01000296.1 GCA_002862205.1 Planctomycetaceae bacterium
AACAGACACTCGCAAACAGACACTCGACCAACAGGTAGCGAACCAGAAATCCTCCACGCGAGAACGATGGCCGACGAGCATGTTCAAACTCCTCACCCGACTGACTTATGGTTTTGCTGCCCAGACACTCCCGGCGTATCGTTGTTGCAACAGATTTTTGGCTGCCGCCGCTCGATCCTGGTTTTTGGCAGTCTGCCAAAGCTTGCTGAGATGATACAACGCTTCGGCATGTGTTTCAGAGTCGCCGTAGAAGAGCACATCGACATGCAGATAGGCCATCAAAGCGTCCTTGGGTTTGTCCGCAGTCTGCAAACAATCCCCCAAAGCGTTGTAGGCGCGTCCAAAGAGTTCCGTGTCAGTCGCTTCATGTTCGAGGATCAATTGCTCAATCACTTTGATTCCTTCCTCGGCCGAAGCAGTTTCCGCAAGACATCTGCCTCGTCCCACTTGCGCCAGCAGTTTCAAACGCTCAACCTCGGGCGTGTCTGCTTTTTGCGATTCAATGCTTTCGTACTTCTTCTGTGCATCCACAAAACGCTCCTGTTTGACCAGGGCATCAGCCTCTGACACTTCGGCTCGCAGACGATAGTCAAGCCAAGGTGCCTTACTGGAAATTGCGCCGTAATACTTGACAGCATTCTCATAGTCACCTTGCGCCACAGCAAGGTCCCCCAACAAGTCTGCGGCCTGAAAGAAATGATTGCTATTGGCGACCGCCCTGACAAACTCCAGCATGGCCTCAGTCGCCTGTGTCTTCCCGGACCCGGACTCAAGCGACAAACGCCCTTCGCACAGAGCCAGGTAAAACTGCAAATCCCGCTTGACCATCGGGCGACTGATGGACGCCGCATCGACCCGTTTCAGGTCACCCAAAGCAGCATCATATTTACCTGCCACGGCACGCGCCCTGCCACGCCGTAATTCTGTCGGCTCATCACCGAAGTTGATTACGCGGATCTCGTTGGTATTCAGGCGTTTGTTGGCACCATTGACACTGATTTCGATTTGCGAGGGCGAAACCTGTCCGATTTTCCCACGTACTGCCGAACCACGCTTCATGGAAACCTGATCATCTTCGGCAACCGCGAAACTTCCGCCCGCAATCCATGCAATGCTCAATGCAGTCAGCAAACCTGTTTTCATACTCTTGAACCAGTCTTGAAATGAAAGGATGAAACTCACTTTAATTTACCGCCATCTCGTTGAATGCTTCGAATCAGCTGTTCGTATTTCGTTGCCCACTTGTCACCACCGAGATTGGGGTACAACTTCCTTGTCACTTCCAACGTTTTCTCAGCAGCATCCAATTGCTTGGTACGTTCTGCACCACTAAGCGTCAATGCTCGAGCCAATTGACAAGCAGCGATCTCGTACCGAGCCCGGTAGAAGGTGTCACGAAACTGCGCATGCCGCATGGTAGCATTCGCAATTTTTCCCCAGCCCCAAACTCCCCCTTGTTCCCCGCTGCGTATTCCGGCAATGGCCTCAGAGAACTTGGAGGGATCGCTATCTCCCCACCGCTGCAACACGGTCGCAGCCTCGACCTGCAAATTCACGGCTGAGGGGTTCGCTTGCAGCAGCTGCTCCATATCCGCCATCGCTCCAGAAAAATCGCGTTTCTTCGCTTTCACCTCCGCCAATCTCGCCCGCACCTGCGTTTGCAGTGCCGGAGGCAAGTCAATCCTGTTGAGCAGATTCTGAAACGCATTGATTGACTTGTCATAATACAGCCCGGCGTCTGCGTTCAACGCGCCCTCTTGGGTATCAAAACCCGCGCCCAGGCTTGCAAACGTTTCAGCAACCCAATTGAGTGTCCCAGGGTCTGATGCATCAGCACTCAAGGCGGCGAGAAACGATTCAAAAACACTTGACATTTCTTTTCGCGCCTCTGGCGCGGCACGAGTCATTTTCGATTCCATTGTCTGTGCCAGCGTGATATAGATGGCCAGCATGCGTTTCTTACCAGTCGCATCTGATCCCACAGCCTCACGCAACGCGGTCATGGTTGCTTTGGCTTTTGCCATCATGCCAACCGGGTCACTTTCCATGGAAGCGACATAGGCCTGCAACGCGGTTCGGAGCGTTTCCTGAACGAAGATGGGATTTTGGGCCGCCTGATCCTCACGATCAATCAAGGTGAGCGGCCCAAACGTTTCGTTTTCGAGTATTTCCACAACCCGGAGTGCGTTGCCACCGGATTTTTCCGCCGCTTCAACCGTAGCCGGGTCGCTCGCCATCAATGCCTGAGCCATCAATGCCTGAGCCAAGGAAAGCACAGCGGTGGCCACCGATGCATCCACGAGGGTATCCTCAGGAAGAGTTTCGTAGCCGGAAAGCAACAGCGTCAGTGCGTCCGGACAATCACTTCCCGGCTCCTGTTGAGTCGACGCTTCGCTCCTGATTCCCTTTTCGGAAGCAGGCCCAGCGTTTTGCCCACTCAGCTGTGCAGCCCACAATGCCTGCCCAGTGACCAACTCCGCCAAGGCCCTCTCGCCCGAAGCTTCCGGTAACGACTGCGCGAACTCACACGCCAATTGCAAGGCGCTGGCGTTCACCATGACTGGCACCACCGTCGACAGGGACTCGATTGCCTCTGGCGTATCTGACCATTGGGCTGCGATCCATCGCGTCGCGCCGGCGACTCTTTGAATTTCAAATGCACCAGGATCTTCACCTTCCAATTCAAGCAGTTTCAGATAACACGCAAGCGAAATCTTCGCACACTGCTTGGCTCCGACACTTTGAGGAAATTTTCTCGCAACGAAATCTCCCATGACTGCCGCATCATGAAACTGCTGCTTGATGAAGTACAAATAGCAGACAAAGTAGCGTACAAGATTCAATTCACTTGGCGGCGTATCGACATCTGCAAGACGGATGGCTAATCGGTAGGAAGCGAGTGCATTGTCCTGCACCTCGGCAAGGCTCACTTTTGCAATGTCCAGTTTCTGTTGCACAGCTGCACGATCAGCGGGCTTGACTCGCCGCAGTGAAGCTTGGATTGCTGCGACCTTTTGCGCGGCGGGCCCCACCTCATCAAGTGCTTGCTTCCCTTTTTTTTGTGCAGCCGCAAAGGTCTCCGGCTCAGCATCGGGGTCAGCGGTTGCTCGCCCCCCCAGAGCAAGCACCAATTCAGCCGCTTGCTCCTGAAGATCTCCTTCTTCTGCAGCAACAAACGTCGCATTCTCAATCGCACTTTTGTAAGCATTGCGCATGGTGGCAACATCAGGTGATTTTCGTTGTTCATATTCTTCTGCCTGCATCTGCTGCGCCAACGCCAGGCTCAAACGAATTGCCAACATATCAGGAGATCGCTGCGTAGTCCGCGGTGCCGCGTCGATCCATGCAGATGACTGTTTGATCGCTTCCAGATACTTGCGCTCCTGTGGATCCAACCATGATTCCATGGCTAAACGAAGCGTTTTTGTCTTCAACTTCCAGAACGCCTCGGGCGCACTGGGTTGGTCAAGCAATTCACCGTAATGACCCAGAGCATCTTTGGTTCGCCCCAATCGATGATTACAACGCCCCTGATACATTCGAGCATAGAGCCCCGCCAACCGACTGCGGTACTTCTTGTAAATGGCATCGTACAGCGCTGCTGCCTCGACCAGATAATCCATTCGCTCTTTGGAACCGGGAGGAACGGTATCAGCAGCCTCTTCGCGAATCGCTGCCGCCAGCAGTTCCGTTTGCAGATTGTCAGCACGCAACTGCTTTCGCCGCTCGGCCAGCTTTGCTTCTTCGCGATCACGCGTATTGAGAACCTTCGGAATCAGATCCAACTCTTTTGTGACCGCGGCTTCCAGCAATCCGCACTCTTTGAATGCCTGGTCGTATAGCTTTCTTGCCTCTGCTTTCAATACCTCTGCATTGCCAGATTTTGATTCCCCCACCTTGATCCGGGCACGCTCGACAATCAGGTTCCCCAGTTGACTTCGAGCTGCATATAACCGCGGGTGACTACCCTGCTGGTCAATGAATTGACGTAGCAGCGTCTGCGCCTGGTCGAGCATCGCATAACGTTCTTCGAGCTCACCTGAAGCACGTGAAGCGATCACCAACGTCAAAGCTGTTTCGTATCCCAGGACATCTCGCATCCCTGCAGGGACCACACGACTGGTTTCGAGACTTTTCAAATATTCAAGGGCCGAATCGTAATAGCCACGTTCGCGGAGTCCGTCCAAAAATGCCTGCGCGGGCTCTTCGGCCACGGCGGATTTGCAAAATTTCCCCATGAGGCAACAGGTCAAGAACATGATCGGAATGATCTTCATTGCAAAACTTCTCAAACCATCCTCCCTGCATGAATTCCCAACCACACCAGTCTCAACCACACCAGTCTCAACCACACCAGTCTCAACCAAACCAGTCTCAACAAAACAAGGCATTGGGTGAGCCACTGCATTTTCAGCGTGACGAATTTTCAACCGCAGATTCCGGTCTTGTCCATTGGAAACTTCAAGGTAGCTTTGTCGCTTTGAATCATCACTCACGATTCAATACTCCATTCTGCCTGTCGCAACACGGCCTTGGGGGATTGTTCCATTCGTTCATACCAGACGGTCAACAATCGCCCGCTGTCGAGTTCGACCGTGCTGGGATAGCCCAGATCCCCACTGACCCCGTCAGCGGCAATACTCATCGGCTTGCTCCATGACATCCCGGAATCGAGACTGATGCGTGCCTGAATTCCAAATGGTTCTCGGCGATACCCATAGCTCATCAACAAACGGCCATCCTTTAACCGCAGCAGGTGTGATGGCAATCCCCAAACGCCAATGGGGTGTGGCATCGTCCATGTTTTGCCACCATCTTTTGATTCACACTGCAGCGTTTCTCGATCGTTAGCTGAATTGTGATTTCGGATCTGAACCACAATCGTTCCGTCAGTCGCCTCAACCGCATGCAACTCGTGGTAATTCTTTGAATCGTCGCCCGAGCGAGTAGGAATTCCGGACAGCCATGTCCAACTTGCACCATCATCGACGGACTGACATACTCCGACCTTCCGTGATGGATCCCACAATTTGACTCCAGCATAAAGCTGTCGTCCATCGGACAGTTGAATTGGGCCATGCGGGCTATTGACGATACTGGGAAACCGTTCTGACCATGTGATGCCGCCATCGGTCGAGCGTATCATCCACTGCCCAAGCTCATCCTTACGCTGCTCCTCACTCAATCGGTCATGCGCCGAGAGCCAACGTTCCAGTCTTCCGTCCGACCAGCCCTGCTCAGTCCCCCGTTCCCGGACTGCTTTTTTCAAGTGGTAATCGACGTAGGCCAATGAGGTGAAGGTTGTGACCAGCAAGGCTCCACTTGTTGTCTCCAAGACGCCGGCATCCCGATCGTCAATCACTCCATCTAACAGTGTCCTGGGCCAGGTCCAGCTCTTTCCATCATCGTCAGACCGCATCATGTCAACTCGACCAAAGGGACAGACATGCTGTTCTCTGCCGCCTGACCAAACAACCAGCAACTGCCCATTGGATCGACGCGTTAATGTTGGCCAGCCGCAATAGTATTGTCCCGTTTGGCTGATCACTCTGGTTGCGTGCAAACGGGCAACCGGCTCTGCCGTGGTTGGGGCGGTCGAGTCGGAGTCCTGCCCACAGACCGATTGGCGCCGCCCCCCGATCACAATCGAAGCGCTCAGGGAAGCGATCACCCCACGCCCTAATACACGCCCTAGTGTTTGAGCCATCGCACGCCTGGAAAACCGTCTAATTCGCATCATATTCTTCAAGGTGAATGGGGAATGCGTTTCACGTGAGAACACCGCCACGCCCAACCAACCGAACAGGTTTTACGGCGGCTCGCATCATCTCCATTGAATGTACCAGATTCATCCACTTCAAATCGCTGTTGGCCCCATGATCAACGACGAAACCAGCAGTGATCAGGTGCCCATCTGCCTACCCAACACGCTCCAGATGCTTGTCCATGCGGACCGCTTTTCTGCCCCTGAGGGCAAGCCACCTTCGGTTCTTGTATTGGGAGTCTGACATATTCGCCGTTGCCATCGAAGATTCTGACCTACGCGAAGCGATCTCGATTGTATTCACAAACCACGCATCAGGAACCCAGACACAGTGCCTACAACTTGAATAAACACAGTGCCTTCAACTGAATAAACACAGTGCCTTCAACTGAATAAACACAGTGCCTTCAACTGAATAAACACAGTGCCTTCAACTGAATAAACACAGTGCCTTCAACTGAATAAACACAGTGCCTGCAACTTGAATAGACACAGTGCCTTCAACTGAATAAACACAGTGCCTGCAACTTGAATAGACACGGTGCCTGCAACTTGAATAGACACAGTGCCTGCAACTGAATAGACACGGTTGCGTTCCACAGCAGGAACATCAGCATGAGCGGATGCTGTGAACCGGAATTCCCAACGGGACTTCGATCGAACCTAAAGCAAATACGGATGATTACCGGTCCATCGATGCCTACGGGGAAACCATCAAAAAGAGGCAGATCTGGCAATCGGATCGCTGCTTGCAAGGCAACCGCACACAACCCAGACCTTGGCGAGACGGTTTCATTGAACTCAGTCCACCCGATTCAAGGACGGTCCTGCCGAGCAAATGGCTTCGCTTGCCCCTGCTTCAAACTTGAGAAAGTTCTGCTGAAACAGGTCTGCAAGTCGCCTCGCACTACTCTCGTAAGCCTCGGCATCACCCCAGACATCGCTGGGCCATAAAATATCGGAGGGAACACCGTTACACTCAACGGGCACATCAAAGCCGAAAAGTTGATCTGTTCGGCCTTTGCGTGTCGCCAACGATCCATCATGAATAGCGTCGATGATAGCTCGCGTGTGCTTCAAACTCATCCGTGACCCTGCACCATAGCCACCTCCCGTCCAACCGGTGTTGACGAGCCAGACCTGGCTTCCCTGTTTGCGGATTCTATCGGCCAGTAACTCAGCATACTTGGCAGGATGCCAAACCAGAAACGCGGCGCCAAAGCAGGCGCTAAACGTCGCTGTGGGTTCCGTCACATTCATTTCCGTCCCAGCAACTTTGGCTGTGTACCCGCTGATAAAGTGGTACATCGCCTGCTCCGGCGTCAATCTTGACACAGGCGGTAAAACTCCAAACGCGTCGCAGGTCAGGAAAATGATATTTTTGGGCTGCGGACCAAGGCAGGGAATTTGTGCGTTCTCGATGAACTCAATCGGGTAGGCCACCCGCGTATTTTCGGTGATCGATGCATCGTCATAATTGACTTCGTGTGTCGCCTCATCAAACACCACATTTTCCAGCACTGCACCATACCGGATGGCGTCAAAAATCTCCGGCTCGCTTTCCTTGCTGAGGTTGATCACCTTGGCATAACAACCTCCCTCAATATTAAAGACACCATCGTTGGTCCAGCAGTGCTCGTCATCGCCAATCAACTGCCGTCGGGGGTCTGCCGACAGAGTGGTCTTTCCGGTTCCCGAGAGTCCAAAGAACAACGACACATCGCCCTCTTGGGATGTGTTCGCACTGCAATGCATACTGAGCACATCCTGCTTGGGCATCAGATAATTCATTACCGTGAAGACACCCTTCTTCATTTCTCCTGCATACTGGGTCCCCAGGATCACCAGTTCACCATTCTCAATCGACAAATCAATGCTGGTCGTACTGGTCATCTGTGCGGTGTAGGGATTTGCTGGGAACGATCCTGCATTGAAGATCACCACATCGGGCTCACCAAATTCCTCCAACTGCTCGGCTGTCGGGCGAATCAACATGTTGTGCATGAAGAGAGCGTGATAGGCACTCTCAGCTATGACGCGAACCTTGATTTGATAATTTGGGTCCCACCCGGCATAGCCATCGAAAACAAAAATACGGGCTCTGGTGTTGAGATAGTCCAAGGCGCGCTGACGATTAATCAGGAACGAACGTTCCGTCATCCTCATGTTCACGTCCCCCCACCAGATATCATCTGTCGAAGCCGGATCGTCAACGATACGTTTATCCTTGGGACTCCGACCCGTCTTGTCACCGCTTCTGGTGGCCAAAGCGCCCGAAGCCGAGATCACGGCGTGATGATCAATAATCGCGAATTCATATAACCGCGCTGGTGTCGCGTTATGAATGACGTCTTCAACGGTCAAGCCATAACATGACAAATCAATTGGGTTGACACTCATTACGCAGACTCACCGTGGTTTTAAACGCGTTATAAAAGTTCGCGCACCGTCGCCGAAGCAGTGAAGTGCTTCAAGAGATGCCATTGGTCAGGTCACTCTCTGACTTGCCTGACCCGGATTGCAAGTCTAGCGCATGATCCAAAGCGTGACGACCCCAGTCAGAGCACGTGCGGCTGAGGACAGAAAATTGAAAACTCCAGACCAGCGTCCAGAATGATCCAAGGCTCCAGCGAGACCTACAGAAGTCTGCACGCGTCATCGTTAGCGAAGCCGAGAGAGCTGGTGAAGTCGAGAGAGCTGGTGAAGCCGAGAGAGTTGGCGATGGCGAAGTGGTCATGCAGAACGACCAGAGTACCGACAGGCGACTAATTTGAACCCGCAGCGACGGTGCCGGTGACGACACAGGATGCTGATTTTTCGCCAGGCAGACTGGTCACAATCCGAATTTGCTGCGAGATACGATCCTCGCTTCCGTCGCCCTCGAACTCAACAGTCATCAAGTGCACCTTTTTCCGTCCGGAAGGAACCTTGAACTGAAATCGCTGATCCGCGCACTGCACGTCCATGATTTCAAAAGGCTCCTCACCACGGACCACCAGCCTGCGAGAAATCACACCCTCTGGTTCGGTTGTTCCCAGACTCACGGCTGCTGGCGATACGCTCACTGACGGACGAACACGGCCTGCGATTGCCATTTCAGTGGTGGGGAACTGTGGATCATTGCTGATCAACGTCAAACGCTCGCGGATATCCCCCTCTTCCATCGACTCACCCAGTTTGACCGACATTCGATAGCTGACTTGGCCCTGCGAACGCTGCGGTGGGTCAAGTCGAACCTCAAGATGTCGGCAGTGGCTTCGAACGTCAGTGATTTCCCAAGCACTGTTGCCACGGTGAGTGATCGTCACCTCCTGCTCACGACTCGTTCCAGAGGCAAGCTCCCCATAGTTGATCTCGGGTGGATCAAAGGTGACGTCGGTGCGAATGTAGCCACTCACCTTCAATTGCACTTCGGCGTAAGCCGGTCGATCAAAGACAACCGTGATGGTGGCCGATTTCTGTCCGACAAAACTGCTGGTATTGAACGTTGCCTTGACCGAAGCAGTTTCATGCGTTTTCAGCGTCTTCTGACTTAACGTGGGGGTGGTGCAACCACAGCTGGTGCGAACCGCCGCGACGTGTACTTCTTCTTCATACAGATTGTTGAAGTCAAAGTGATAAATACTCTTGGTTCCCCGGCCCACCATCCGAAAATCATGGTTTTTCTCCTTGAACATCTTGTCAGCCCAACTTTGTGCTGAAACGTCCTGAGAGAATGCTGGCAAAAAGATTCCGAATGCAAGCAAGATCAAACGAAGACCTCGACGCCCGAAACTGACCATTGTGCTCTACCGATGCTGAATTAGACAAACCTGCAACAAACGCGACATCAAAGTCAACGCGTGTCGGGTGAACTGATACTTCCTGTACTAACGGTTTCGGCTATTGAGTTGAAATTTTCCAGTAATTCCAGCAAACGCTCCATCGGTAAGCCAACGACATTGCTTTCGCTCCCGGATCGCACCAACAGCCAGTCATGGCCATCCTGGTATCCAAATGCCCCTGCCTTTCCCTCCCATTTCATCGAATCGAGGTACTCATCGAGCATCTCTTGGGTCAGAGGCAACATTTCGAGCTCGGTTCTGACGACGTCAACCAGACAGCGATTTTGCTGGGCGGACCAAAGACAGACTCCCGTATACACATCATGCTTGCGACCGCTGAGTAGCCGCAGGATTTCTTCGGCATGTTCCTGATTGCGTGGTTTTCCGAGGATTTGCCCAACGCAGGAAGCGACGGTATCTGCGGCCAAAACGAAACCGCTATCAATTCGCGAGACAACATCGGCGGCTTTTCGGTAGGCATAGCGGGCGACCATTTCAGGTGCGGTTTCCCGACTGCACATCCCACACTCTGCGTCCTCACCAGCGACCATCACGGAAAATTGGTAGCCGGCAGCCGTCAGCAACTGAGCCCGCCTCGGCGAGCCGCTGGCGAGAATCAGCGATTCATCGGTCGGCAACTCGGCCGCTTGCAGTCCGCTCATTAGTGGTATTTTACCGGGTTCGCTCATGCGCACAGGACCACGTTGGAATTCGACACCAATCAAGACTCAGGATGGGTGGGTGGATCTTCTGATTCTGCCGCACCATCGTCATCGCTCGCAGGTGTTTCTCCATCGGCATTGGGCGAAGCGGCATCAGTGGGTGGAGCGGCATCAGTGGGTGGAGCGGTGCCGGTAGGTGGTTCCCCGACCGGTTCAACGCTTGCCGTCGGTCCTGAGGCTGCAGCTTGCTGCCGCTGTTCTAGCTGCCGAACCGCACTTTTGAGTGATTCCAGCAGTCGTGGAACTTGTCCAGCGGAAACAAAAACACGTGCACTGACAGCTGATTGCGGGAAAAAGCTGGTTAAAAAATCGAGCCCGAATTCACTGGCCCCATGGCCGATCATGACCCCATTGGCATAGACGCCGCTGAGCACTTCATCGGGAAGCTTAAGATCATCATAGATTTCCTGCGGTGATGGCCGTCGGGCCTGGTTTTGATTTTGGGGAGGAGCCGGTGGTTCTCCAAAGCGGGACTTATACAGATCGAGATTTGTATTGAGCGCGTCGATGAATTGCGGCATGACGGGATGCGGCACAATCACTCGACGAGCAACACGATGAGGACGTCCGATCGTCTGCAGAAAGTCAACCACATACTCACTAGGTCCGGTCATGACGATCGCACCTGTGCTGAAGCAGCCATCGGCAACGTGGTCTGGAACACGTGCTCTGAGAGCAGGGTTACCCTCATTGGGATCAGGGCGGTCAGCCGGCAATGGTGAATCCGAGGACATGCGTTGCATCACCCAATGTTGCGAGAAAGGAATGTAAAAACAGGCTTCCGGGGCGTCGTTTTGAATTCCAAAGCCTCAGTCCGCTGTGTTCCATTCTAAGCATCCCTGCAAACTCGCCCACCCCCGAAGCCAAAACGCCCCAATCACCTCATCTTCTCACCCCAGGCACCGTTGAAAGCAAGACGTCTGCCCCAAACCGCAGCTGGGGTACCCGAAGTTCCTTGCCGCCGGCGCCCAAGAGCTTCAAGCATTTTCAAATGTATCACCCTGCACCGAACGCAAGCCACACTCGGCAGTGTTTATTTCTGTTCCAGCTTGGCCTTCTCCATTTCCTGAATCACACGCTCGGGTGTTGCTGTGCGACGAGGCCGCACCAGGGCAGGGTTCAGGTAGAGCACCATCGCAACCCCGGCCACCCCCACGGCTCCAAATAACTCAATGACCCCCCAGTGGTCTTTTCCATCTGCGATTCGGGAAAGCGTCCAAACCCAATTCGTGGCCTGCCATTGTGAATAAGGAAAGGTCATAAAATCATTCGCGTAAAGTTCAACGGCAAACGGCGCCAGGGCAGCAAATACAGCCACAACCACCATAGCCGCAAAGCCAACCTCAACGCGAGGAGTATTTTTACGTCGCAACCCTCGCATCAAGCCATAAACAAGCAGCAGCGCAAAGGTGAGATACCCGATGCATCCAAAGACAAACTGTATTGCCATCTGCTTTGTGAGCTGGGGAACCGAGTCAACCACGCGGTCGTGAACATACATCATCAAAACGGCCACGCCCGCCAACAGCAGCATATTGATCACGGCGAAGACCAAACCTGTTTCTGGACCGGGTGCCAGCCAACCGAGCGTTGCTCGTGCAAAGAAACTTTGCGGCAAATCCCTTTGAACTCTCGGTGTAATCACAGCTGACTCAGAAACCAGCATGCTGCTGGCCAAGGTCCACAGAACAATCAACGCTGCACCACCGACAAACAGGAGCACCATCCCCACATACTGCTCCATGATGCCGAAGCCAATCCATGCTGCGACACTCGCATTGACCAAAAGCAGGGCCACACGGATTTTCGTAGACCGATTCTCACTTGCAGGGGTCAGTTGAGCAGCGGCCAGCGTAAACAGCAAATACGCAGTCGGTGGGCACAGCAAACAGGGAGTCACGAAATAATAAAGTGCGGTTTCAAAACCAAAAGACCTGTCCACTCCATATTGAATCAAGCCGAATGCAGATAAACCCAATAGCCATTCAGCAGCAAAAAGCAACAGAATGACGACCAGCAACATCGTCACGCGACCTGTCCGTGATTGCGACAGGGTGGCGAAAAACAGCGCCACGATCGTCATCATGACACCTGCCAATACCAACATTCCCAGCAGAGCAACGGTGGTCGGAAAATCAACTCCCCTGAGCGTGTAAGCATACGAGATGCAGGGAAACAGGACGACGAAATACAGCAGCATTTGCAGCATCGCGCTGGCGAGCTTTCCCAAGATGATCTGTCGAGGAGAAAGCGAGGTAATCGACAACAGTTCAAGAGTACCATCGTCGATCTCACCTTCCAGTGATCGATAAGCCGCCAATGGCACCACCAGTAACATGGGCAATGCCAGGGCAAAGTAATAACCGAGCATCATTCGTGGAGCTGAGGGACTGGTATAGATCGCCGGCATCAACGAAAAGGTGCCAACAATTGTCCAGGACAATGCTGCAAAAAGCAAAAGCGAGAAAGTGATCACGAACTGCCGACTCTTCAGTGCCTGGCGGGTTTCCTTGACCAAAATCGGGTTGAACCGATCACTCCATTTCTCACACCATGCATCCAATTTTTCCAAACGCAGCTCTGTTGCCGTTGGAGACTTTGCGAACTCAGCCGAATTCATGGGGGGTACAACAGCCGACATCACCTGCTCCTCTGCGTCAAACCACTTGCACGCATCCACTCTGGTGGATTCATGCATCCCGACAAGCCCCATCGCCCCACCCTCTCCGCATCGCTGCTCCCCACACGCTGGCCCGCGTCAACCGCTCTGATCCTGCTGGCAGCAAGATTCGAGTTTCCCACACAAGCCAGAGTCGATGCACCTGCCTTCATCATTGCACCTGCCTTCATCATTGCACTGATCTTCATCATTGCACTGATCTTTTTCATTGCACTGATCTTTTTCATTGCACTGATCTTTTTCATTGCACTAGGCCCTCCGTCACTTGCAGGAAAACATCCTCAAGACTTTTGCGATGCGACATGCATTCAGCTACCAAAAAACCTCCGCCGACCAGCATGGTCAGAAGTTCAGCCTGCTCCTGCATCCCTCCTGAGAATTCAAATCGCAACAGTTCGCCATCAACGACGACCCCCGACACATGCGACAAGGATTCCAGCATGATTGCCGCCTCACTTGCTCGCTCCAAAATCCGAATCGTCAATTCGTTTTTTGCGACCAATTCGCTTTGAATTTCGTCGACAGTCCCAGTCGCGAGCAGTTTCCCCTGTTCAATGATTCCCACCGAATCACACATTTCGGCCAACTCGGTGAGAATGTGACTGCTAATCAGAACAGTTTTACCCTGACAAGCCAGATCCCTGATCATCCGTCTGAGGTCAATACGAGCCCGCGGGTCCAATCCGGCAGCGGGCTCATCGAGAATGAGCACAGAAGGATCATGAATCAGCGCACGGCCCAGACAGAGCCGTTGTTTCATTCCTTTGCTCAAGCCCCGAATCGGCTTATTCGCCATCCCCTCCGTTCCGGTAAATCCGAGCACCCAACGGAGCCTTCGACTTCGTTCGGCCCCCGACAAACCATACGCTCTGGCAAAGAAATCCAAATACTCGCGACAATTCACATCGCGATAAGTACCAAACGAATCAGGCATGAACCCGAGTCGACTGCGAACCAACTCCGGGTCATTCACACAGGACAGGCCATCGATGAACGAGTCCCCGTAACTTGGCAAGTCCAGCGTGGCCAGGATGCGCATGGAGGTTGTCTTTCCGGCGCCATTGGGTCCGATATAACCAAACACATGTCCGCGTTGAACAGTGAATGAGATATCTTCAACCGCCTTGGTCTCACCGAAAAACCGATGCAAACGGCGCATTTCGATGCAGTCATCCGACCTCAGATGCACCGCGGGTGCCTCCCCAGGAAGAGTGTTCACGATCTGACCGCTGGACACCATGGTATGAAGTTCTTTCGGCACATTTTCCGATTCAGATGCCCTCGCCGCACCCGCCGAGAGTGAACTGCGGCGAGCGTGTGCTTCGGATTCTGTTTCGGGCGGATTGTGACTTGGATCGAATGTCATGGCAGTGTTCCCATCAAGTAGTGCACACTCTCTTCCAAATCACACTTCTGCACCGACACGGCGTCCGGCGTCAATTCCCCCAGAGCAACGAAATGCCCGGGGGGCAGATCTGAACGGAGCTGCAAATTTTGACGCAGCCAAGACTCAAATCCCCCACTCACCACTCCACTGCTACCGGTCAACCTGCTCAACTCACCTGGCAGATCGACAAGTCCACTACGCCTTGTGTTGCCGGAGCGTGGTATCGAACCGACAACAACGGGTCGGTACTCAATGTAAAAACGGCCAAGAATCGGTGACGCAATCGTCGGATTGACTTGCATTGCGGCTCGCGTTTCACCCGGGCCGAGATTTTCGATCTGCCAATACCGACCATCCCGACCGCGAAGGATCGCATCGTTGATCTTGACTTTAAATTCGTTGGTCACCTGCAGCTCAAGTTGTTTCGCACCAGTACGTTGAGTCCTCAGCCGCCCCACATTGAACCGAGGCCGGTGCGAAACAAACTGCTTCTGATCCCGCGAGGGAAGAAAACTGGAACTGAATCGTTGCTTACTTTCCGTCACGGCGACAGTTCCGATTGGTTCATTCGTCAAGTTGTGCCGTTTCGCCCATGACAACTCCGCCGGCCGCAATACCGGGAACACTTCTGCCTCTCCCGGAAAAGTCAATCCACCGCCCGGGCTGATCGGTGCAAAGTAAGTCGCTCGAACTCGCTCACCCGCATCGCCGGTCACGCCATCTACCCATGTGATCTGCCGAACTCGACCCACCGTCGAAAATCCATCAGCCGCAAACGCGTATGCAAACATGCTGACCGTGGTAACCAACGCCAGCACGGGAGCTATCACAAACATCAAACTTGCACGCCCAGCCCTGGTCGTCCGCCGATAAGCAACCGGTCCAACAAGCACCACAAAAATCGTCAATAGACTGACCAACACATAAACCGGTGGCTGCGCAACTCCAGGAACCAGCCACTGATAATATTCTGAATTGCCAAGCACTGAATCGACACCACGCCTTAGCATTTGTGAACTATCGTTCTTCATCAAATTCGCATAAAAATTCCATTTCAACCGATCTCCAAATCCCGTCGAATTACGCACAGATTTTCCCGCTGCTGTCGCAGCACCACTCTGCGTGTTCCTCAAGTCGTTCACCGAGATCACTTTGCCTGCCCCCAAGCCAACGCCAAAAAGACTCAGTATTTTCTGATTGGATAACCCCACCTCGTTCAAGCCATTATTTTCCGGAGAGGCAGTAGGAATCTTGGCATCGTCTAATAAAACAACGCGGGCAAACGCAGCGCTACTTGCGTTGAATCCGAGGTTCTCGATCCCCTGCAATGACAACTTCTTCCTCGCGGTCAGCTGCAGGTCGAAAAGGGCCTCCAGTTCTGACTGGGATTCAACATCCCACACGGCCATCGTGCCACCACACAGCACCCAACCGTATAACGCTTTCCACTCAGCCTGACTGCGTTTGATTTTCGCGATCCCAGCCTTATCCAGCACAATCAAATCCCAGCGTTGGTAGCCTCGCCAATCCCTGGGCAACCCTCCACTGCCGCACGCATTCGCATCCACCGGTCGGCTCACCCCTGAAAAAAAACGTGCCCCGCTTCTGCTGCCTGAAACCCATGGGCCTTGGGTCGAAAAACGCCATGGCAAACCCAAGCCTGCCAGCACCTTTGCGTCAGCGCGACTCAATTTTGCATCAGCGGTAATCAGAAGCAGATTCGCAGACAACTCTTCAACTACTTCCATTTCCCAATCCAGACTACGCCCCAACGATCGGTAATGAGATATGTCGCCAACGTTGCCTCGAAAATCAGGTAGCGGCCGACCATCCTGACTGACAATCACTTCGTAGCCGTGACCCATCATCCATTTCGGCAGGTAACGCACCCAACGCGCGTTCGTTGTACCCTCGGGAACAACAATTGGAATATCCACGGACAGTCGATTGTCATCCGGGGTTTGAGTTGCAGCGAGGCTGTTAACACGATAATTCAAACGCACATCTGCGCGGGTCGCGACGGGAACCTGAAAAACAATTTCAACGGGCTGATACCCGACACTCGAGAAATCCGAAAACCGAACCGAAGTTTTGAACCAGGATCCCGCCCCCACGCCACCTCTCACACCACGCAGCGGTAAATCGAGAACATGGGTTGTACCATCCGGAATTCCCTGAGCATGAAGCGCCCCATGCATGCTACTGCAACACAACAGGCCTGCGAGAACCCTGGCAAAGAAACCCATTTGCACCACACGCCAGATGCCAAGCCTGCCATCCAAGGTTTCCGACTTTACTGATTCACTCTGTATCAAAGGTTTCGCCAGAAGGGGGTAAGATTTGAGGCGTTTGCATTCCTTGCCCACCCGAAAATGCTCTCAGGTGGATGGATTGGATGGGGGTAAAATTTGCGGGGGCAACTGGCCATCAGCAAACGGACTGCCACCGGTGCCCGCCTCATCGTCACGAACTCGCAAACCCGACAAACACCACAAGACAAGAAACACCAGAATACAGGCGGCAAAAAACGCCACCAGAAATCCAATGAAAGCAAGAACGCTGATCGCCACGACATAACCGGCATACGCGGCCTGAATGGTGACACCCAGCAGCGCGAAACAAAGTGTCAATGCAAATAAAAACCGGAAAGAGAATCGCGGTAACAGGCGACTCTTTAGCAGCGGTTCAACCGAGGGCGTGCTCACCATACGTATACCACATGACTAGAGTCAAACCGGCCAAGTCATCTCAAACGAACAAAAACCTGCGTTCCACTCTTTTCCCTCAGCGAGGCTAGACGTTCGCACGAACAAAACCCCACAAAGGAAACGCAGAGAATAAAGCAGGCAACACACTCGCAAAGGCTCGGCTCATCCTCGATTGAACTGAGCACCCAACTAACCTCCCCGACCTGTGCAAAATACTTGTGCCGAAAGCTTCATACCAAACCTCGACCGAGACAAGTTCCTCATTCAGCGTCTTCGACTCCCTCAACTATACTGCACTCCCATCCCCTCAGAGTAGCCCTAGCGTTCAAAAAAACACAAAGCTTGACGCATCAGATTCGCCACAAAGAATGAAGAAGTCATCAGATTGCCAGAGCCACCACGAAACGTTGCCCAACAAAAAGCAGTGAATCCCCAGTAACGAATCCTGTCGAGCCTGCTTTTCCACAGCCCGCCGCATGGCTGTGGGCCGATGTCCCCACTTTCACCACCACTTCACCACCACCACAGCGGGTTGTTTTTTCAATCTGTCCTGCCAGAGGCGTGAAGGAAGTCGAAAAGGTTGATATCATCAGTGCCCAGCAGACTTAGCTGCACCGACTGAACAGTTGAACGGTTGCACCGGCTGGATTGATCTTCAGCCTCTATGAAGCCACAACGCTGCATGACATCCTCTCTGCATTCTATCGCTGCAGTCGTCAAACAACAGATACCAAAACGCTGCAGCACGACTCCCGCACCCTAACATCAAAGGAAAAAAAATGTCCAATTCACATGACACCCCTGAACAACCGAGCGATGCAACTCAGCCCAACACACCCAAGGGCAGTTCAATGCGACTCAACATTCTTCTTTGCATCCTCGTGTTAGGCGTAGCAGCGATAGCGTACGATCGGATGGTTGCCCGCCCGGCAGTGGAGGCAGCCTATGCAGCGATTCTCGCCAAGAACATCGAGGTCAACGCAACACAGGGCCAAGTCTTCACCAACATTGATGTGCAAGAACTGATTGGCAAAACACCTGCCAGGACATTCCCCAACCCGGACGGAGACACCGTCGAGATCTATCAATGGCGGGCCGGCTTGCCGATCCGCACCCACGACTTGTACGCGATCTACACGCAAATGGACGGCAAGCAATTGTTTCAGGACGGGGGACTCGGCGACTACGATGAAATCATGAAAGAAGCCGGTGCTAGCTCCCGAAAGTCAAAAGTCGTCACACTCACAGAAGAAGACATCAAAGCAATGTCCCAAGCTGATCGCGAAGCGAATCAGGGGGGAGGCGATGCGGGCATGGAATCCAATGCAGCTCAAGAAGCGCGCGAGCAAGCCGAAGAAGAACGAGGGAGCAGCCAAGAGGAGAACACTGCTGCAGAAGACAGTGCTACAGAAGACAGTGCTACAGAAGATGAAGCTGCAAAAGACAGTGCTACAGAAGACGGTGCTGCAGAAGACACTGCTACAGAAGACACTGCTACAGAAGACACTGCTACAGAAGACAGTGCTACAGAAGATGAAGCTGCAAAAGACAGTGCTACAGAAGACACTGCTGCAGAAGACACTGCTGCGGAAGACACTGCTACGGAAGAGAGTGCTGCCCCCGCGGCCAAAGCTCCTGCCAGCTCTGACGAACCGCAAGCCGCATCGGATCAATGACACTTGCCTCCCGTGAAGCAGCCGCCAATCACTGTCCCCAAAGACTTTCGGCAGCACCACATCACGGCGATTGTGTCATCGTGACAGGTCAACCGCGTTCGTTTTCACGAGCGTTCAGGATCGAAACTGATGTCAGGAGACCAAAGATTGCAAACGCCGCTGAAGAGCACTTGTCCCAAAGACACCGATTTCCAGACGGGTTTTAGCCCGCGATAAACCGGACGATTCCCAGGCAAGCATTCTGATTCGCGGCGGCCCGCAGCCCAACATCCCTCGGTGTTGCAATCTCCGCCGGCAGGCGAGGAAGGAAGAAGAATTCAGGCACTCACGCCCCAAGCTGGCAAAAGCAAGCTTGGGGCAACATGAGCAAAAGCCATCATCCACCTGCTCAACAGGACGTCACCTGCTCAGCAGGATGAGGGATTGAAACTGGGTTCACTCGCACACAGACCTCATTGCCGCCTCGTGAACCTACGGTCAGTTCCACATCGGCCCAACCACTCCAGCGACCCCCATGATCAACAGCAAACCGAGGGTAATTCGTCGCAAACGCTGACGCCCAAGCATGCTGCCAAACTTCAATCCAAAGTACGTCACGACCCACAGGATGGGAAGCATTGCCAAGGCCAATACCCCTGGCTCAATCACAGCATTGCCAAAGAAAAGATAAAGCAGTGCCAACGCAGGAAAGATACTGACCAGATACATCATGAACAGAAAACCTCGGGTTTTCTCGGTACTCCAATCATGTGCCTGCACCCAGAACACCATCGGTGGTCCGCCCATTCCGACCAGTCCCTGAAAAAATCCGGACAAAGGGAAAGCAATCATGGCCCAGATCGGATG
>PKCN01000283.1 GCA_002862205.1 Planctomycetaceae bacterium
GTTATTGCATCGTGATTGTCTTGGCTGGGTCCTCGGCAACCGTTTTTTTGCCCGGTGTGTTTTCCGTGGATCCATTGCCACGGGGTTCGCGGTAGGGTTTGCCGACGCGTTGAACAAAAAACCAGAGGGTCAACGTGACAGCCAGGATCGAAATGATGGCGGCCACTCCTTCACGCAATAGTGCAGCCTGCATTTCGAAGACAGGTGCGTTGACTTTTTCGAGTCGGTACTGAACCAGCACCAGCAGGTCGGTTTCCTGATCGTTTGCCTGGCTGACGGACCCTTCTGGGACTTGGCTGGGAGGATCCGGTGGATCCGGGGTTTGCTTTGGATCTGGTATCGTGTCTGGTGACGAATCATCTGGTGGCAGTGTCACGGGGTGTACCGCTGCGATCCATGGGCCTTCGTAATCAGCGCCATCGGCAGCGGTCGCCAATGGATCTTTGTAATCGACATCACTACCGGTCAGCAAACGCGCCATCAGATCCGGCGAGATCTGATATTTCTGGCCTGTGGATTTGATGCCGCCCTTTCGTCTCACGTCCATCAGTGGATGCTGAAGAATCGTACCTTGTGCGAGCCCTTCCCGGGCTTCCAGTAATACGGCGACATGGTCCGAGGAGCCTTCGTTTTGCAGTAACTCAAAGTTACCAATATTAACGGTGGTGACAAAGACTGCATCCGGCGGAGTCGCATCGCTGCGATTCTCCCCATTGAGAAAGACCGGCGTACTGATTGCCACTTTCCAGAGCTTGGTGGCTGTGCTTGGGAAGGCTGCAGAGAGGTGGGTCTTTTTGATGGGGTCTGATTCGAGAATTCTTGCTGTTTTTTTTGGTCGGTCGACTCGCCCACCATGAAAGTAGGTCCTGTAGCTGAAGTTTTTTCCTGCGCTATTTTCTTCCACGCTGACAGGATTCTGGTACGCGATCCCAATGATCGTACCAGTGGCATCAGTGACAAACATGCTTGCCAGTCTGGGATGGCGGGAATCGTTGACCGAACCGTCGTATTGGTCCAGTCGCTGTTTCAGGATTGCGTTCAGAATATGTTGCTGCTCGTGTTCAAGCAGCCTGGCACGGGCTTCTGTAGGTCGGTGGGTCTCAGCGGGGGTTCCCATCCCGGCGATTTCGTCCAAGGCTTGGCGAACCTTTTCGGATTTGAGTGTTACTTTTAGCTGCTGGAGAAATTCCTTGTCGTTGGCTTCGTCTTTCGTGACCTGAAAATATCGACTGATTTCATTTTCCAGTGTCTTGGCTGCGAACGTTGCGGCAAGCTCGTTGCTGCCTTTTGCTTCGGTGCGAAGGGCAACGAGAGTGCTTTTGCGAGCCTCGATGATGCTGCGTGCCCCGAAAAAACAGGTCGCCAGAAGCACCAGAAGAGGTCCCACAATGCCCAGTAGCATCAGCGGGCGTTTGGCACGTGAAGCATCGCGTCGTGTAAGGTCCTGCAGAATTTGCTGCACATTGGAGTAACGGTTTTCAGGCTTGGCTTGCAGACACTTTGAAACAATCCTGCCCAAAGCGCGGTCCACTCCCGGGCATTCCAGATGTTCCTCTGGAGCCGGGCTGGAAAGGATTGATTCGCGGTACCGTTGCAGGCGTTTCTTGAGCGAACCTGCTGTGTCAAGTTGCTGGACAAACGAGTCATCTCGATACGGAGATTTTCCCGTCAGCATTCGATACAGGATCGCGCCCATCGCATAAACATCCCATCGCACATCCGGTGAAGATGAAAGGTCAGCTTGTTCAGGGGCCATGTAGAACAGCGTTCCCAGAGCGGGAGTTTGATCGCTGGATAGTCGGCTTTGCCCGAAGTCTGCGAGGCGTGGCTCTTGTTCATCACCAATCAGGATATTGGCTGGTTTCAAGTCGCAGTGCAAAACACCTTTGGAATGGCAGTGGTCCAGACCAATGCACATTTTACGAAACATCTCAACGGCTTGATCTGCCGGTAACCGATTGCGTGCTTTCAGTAAATCTTCCAGAGACCCGCCGCGAACGAGCTCCATGACGTAGAATGGCGGGTCAACGTCCCAGCCGACTTCCAGAACCTGCACCACATATCGGTCCGCCGACATTTGCACTAAGTTCTTGACTTCACGGCTGAGCAAGGACCAGTTGACGCCACCCCGGTGCAGGTAAAACTTGACGGCAACGTCTCGCCCTGTGTTGAGGTCGCGACCAACCCAGACTTGTCCGAACGCACCTGCTCCCAGAAACTGTGTGAGACGATATCCAGGAACATCAGCTGGTGGCGTTGTCGCCTCCATTGATAGTTTTTTGCTGGTCTTTTGACCGCCCAGCGTTTGATGTTCGGTTGGATCGTGTGAGTCGTTGTTCACGCCTGCTGTTGATTCCTGCGTTGTGTTGAACCGAAGAAAGAACCTTTTGTCACCCTGTCTGCGATGCGAAAATGAAACACGGCGACCAGAATGAGGTGTTTCTGCCTTTCATTGTAACGAAAATACTGTTTTTAAAAGGTCAGACCATTCTGGCCCTGTTTCTTTTTTGCGGGGAGGCAGCATTCTCGCAAAACCCCTCCGCCAGTGAGCCGCTTGATGGTCGGGAAGGACGGGGGCTGTTGTTGGAAAATTTTCGGCCCAAGCCTCAGCTGAAAGTTGCACAAAATCTTCGCTCCCGAGCCGCTTTTCCAGTGGTCGATGTGCATACCCACTTTTTTTACAAGCTTCGCAGCAGTCAACAGGCACTCGATGACTATGTTGCCGTCATGGATCGCAACAGAATCGCAGTCTGTACGTCGTTGGATGGGAGCCTGAATGGGCGATTGGAAGAACATTCGAAGTTCCTGTGGAGCAAGTACAAGAATCGTTTTGTGATCTTCGCAAACGTAGACTGGCGTGGAGATGGTGGCGAGGATGACCCGGCAAGTTGGGGATGCCACCGTGTTGGCTTTGCCGAACGAACCGCCAAACAATTGACTCAAGCAGTCAAGAACGGCGTGAGTGGACTTAAGTTGTTCAAGCGTTTTGGTCTCGAATATCGGAATCCCGATGGCTCGCTGATTGAAGTTGATGACCCGAGATTTGATCCTATTTGGCAGGCTTGTGGTGAGCTTGGCATACCAGTCATCATTCATACTGCTGACCCCGCAGCCTTTTTTGAACCGATTGATGAAAACAACGAACGGTGGGAAGAATTGAGTCGGCATCCAGACTGGAGTTTTCATGGCGATGATTTTCCGTCACGCACTGACTTGCTGCTTGCCCGAAATCGTGTGATTGCCAGACATCCCAACACGAAGTTCATTGGAGCCCATGTCGCTAATTGTCCGGAAGATCTTGCCGTTGTGGGAAGGTGGATGGATAAGTACCCAAATTTGTATGTCGAGACAGCTTCCCGTATTTCCGAACTCGGACGTCAGCCATTCACTGCCCGCAAATTTCTGATCCGTTATTGTGATCGGATTCTGTTTGGTACAGATGGTCCATGGCCGGAGGCTCGTTTGCACATCAACTGGCGTTTTTTTGAAACTGCAGATGAATCATTTGATTACAGTGAAAAGGTGCCACCACCACAGGGCATGTGGCAGATTCATGGTTTGCATTTGCCTGACGATGTGTTGAGGAAACTCTATTTTGAGAATGCCTGTCAATTGATACCTGGGGTCAAAACACGTCTGTTGAAGTATCGTCAAATCGAGTCCATTGAGGTCAAGCCATGATGAAGCCGACGTTTGCGATGCTGTGTTGTGCTTGTGGTGCCGAGCAGGTTGTGAAAGCTGAAATGGCTGAGCAGGGATGGCGACTGGCTTTCTCAAGGCCCGGGTTTGTAACCGCCAAAAATGACCAACAAGTGCCCCTGCCTGAGGGAGTGTTTGTGCGAACCGCGTCCCGCTCGATTGGGCAGGTGCGTGGATCTGACGCCAACCGTATGGTTGCGGACTTGGTGTCGAAACTTGCCGAGAATGATCCCATTGGTCGGAGCTTTGATCAGCTGCATGTTTGGCCGAAAGACCGGCTTCCGATTGGAAGATTTGGTTTTGAGCCAGGGGCGGATGAAGTCTCTGCTGTCGTGGCAGAGGCAGTCTATTCAGGGCTCAAAGAATCATGGCTCAAGTGCGATGCACCCAATCGGATCGCCCAGCCCGGTGACCGCGTTCTTGATCTGGTACTGGTGGAACCCTCGCATTGGTTCATGGGGATCCATGAAGCGACTGTCTGGCCCACACGGTGGCCCGGAGCAGTGCAGCCAATCCAACCCATGAATGAGCCGGTTTCGCGGGCTTATTACAAAGCAGCCGAATCGATCACTTGGAGTGGGTTTGACATGAAGTCTGGTGACTTGGCTGTCGAAATTGGAAGCGCACCAGGAGGCGCCTGTGGGCGGCTGTTGGAACTCGGAATGAGGGTCATCGGCGTTGATCCTGCAGAAATGGATCCGCGGATCCAGCAGCACCGGAACTTTCAACACCTTCGGGCACGCGGAGGAGATCTTCCCCGACGGCAGTTCCGAGGAGCCAAGTGGTTGTTGGTCGACTCCAATGTCAGGCCAGATCAGACGCTGACAACGATCGAAAATATTGTGAAGCATCGCCAGAGTGATTTTGTCGGGCTTCTCATCACACTGAAAATCGGTGAGTACAGTTCGGCTTCATTGATCGAACGATGGTTTGCACGAATTGTTGGCTGGAAACCCGTCAAGGTGCAGGTCAGGCAGTTGGCGAGGAATAGATGTGAAGTCTGTTTTGCGGTCACCATGAGGTGATCGCGACACGCAGCTTGCGGTCGTTTCTCAAAGCAGCCCCCGTCATGGTCACGATTCGCGAGAGGGCCAAGACTTGCACCCGATCCCAAGGATCGCCGCGAGCTTCACAGGACTTTTTTTTCTTGGAGAGAGAGTTTTTTGCCGTTTTGCTTGCATTTGAAAACAAAGGCAATTCAGTTTTGAACTTATCTGGGTGATTGCCCACAGGGGTAGGCTTGCATCCGTTTTGGGATCCATTTTTCCGTGTTTTGCAACATTCTGCCATTCTGATTGCGAGAAAGGGCGATGCGAGGCACTCCTGTTTGGTACTTCAATGAGTGGTTTCAGGATTCCTTAATCAGGGGTCTCTCAATCTCAGGATTAATCTTGCATCCAACGGGGTGTGAGCCCTAATCTCCCGCAGTTCAGTGGACCCCTACGTTCCTCCGATTGAATGAAACTGCCATGGAAGGCTCTATCCGCGCCCTGTGTTTATTATTTGTTGTAGCGACCTGTACGGTTGCAAATGTTTCTGAAATTTCTGCTGACGAGGCTCAGTGGATCTGGAAAAACGGCAGCCGAGCGGGAGTTGATGTCCCGCAAGGCGAGGTCTGTTTCTTCCGCAAACCTATCAATCTTCGGATGAAGGCAGCCGGGCGAATTGAAATCGCAGCCGACGATGAGTACGAAGTTTTTGTGAATGGTAAATCGATTGGCAGCGGAAGTTCTGCCCGTCAGATGCAAGAGTATGACATCACGAACTATCTGGAAGTTGGCCGTAATGTGGTTGCTGTCAGGGTGGTCAATACCCATGGCAATACGGCAGCGATGGCAGCACGGGTTTCCATTCGTCCAGATGGCTCGGACAAGTGGTACACCTTCAGTAGTAGTCCTTCCTGGCGTACGAGCACGGAGCAGAGCCCAATGTGGGAAACGGTTCTGTTTAATGATCGTTTGTGGGGTTCTGCAGCAGCATTTGGCAAGCTCGGCGACACGGTTCCATGGGATCGTGATGTGGATGTTGTGGCCGAGAAGCAGACTGAACAGCGGGAAAGATTTCAGATTCAAAAAGGTTTTGGAGTTCAGCGCGTCCTGAGCGATGAACAGGTTGGTTCGATCATTGCCATGACCTTCAACGAGTTCGGTCACATCATTCTGTCTCAGGAAGATGGGCCGTTATTGCTCGTATTCGACAAAGATGAAGATGGCATTCCTGAGCAGGTTCGCACCTACTGTGATAAAGTCAAATCATGTCAGGGAATTCTGGCTCTGAACGGAGAAGTATTTGTCACTGGTGATGGTCCTGAAGGTGCCGCATTGTATCGGCTGACTGACGTGGATCGAAATGGAACCTTGGAACAGGTCAAAGCGATTGTCAAGTTCACGGGCAACGCTGGCGAGCATGGACCTCACGGGATCCGATTGGGTCCCGATGGGATGATTTATGTTGTGCTTGGAAGTCACACCCAATACACCGGGAAAGCTGGGCCGGGTGAGACGCTTCCCAAATCGTATGAAGGCGATTTGCTTCCCCGCTACGAGGATCCTGCTGGTCATGGTCTTGGGATCAAGGCACCGGGGGGAACTGTGATTCGTACAAATGCGGATGGTTCGGTGGTCGAACGTGTCGCTGGCGGAATTCGCAATGCCTACGACCTGGTATTCCACCCTAACGGTGGTTTGTTTGTTCACGACGCAGACATGGAGTCGGATGTGGACACTGTCTGGTATCGCCCGACAGCTCTGTTTGATGTGACTGAGGCTGGTGAATTCGGCTGGCGAACTGGCTGGGCGAAGTGGCCGGAGTACTACTACGATCGCTTGCCAAACCTGCTTGAAACCGGCAAGGGCAGTCCCACCGGCGCTGTCTGTTATGAACACTACATGTTCCCCGCCCGTTACCACAATTCGATGTTCCTTGCTGATTGGTCCGAGGGGCGGATTTTGAATGTCCGTCTGAAACCACGTGGAGCAGGGTTCATCGCTGACAGTGAGGTTTTCCTGAAAGGGCAGCCATTGAATGTCACTGACCTTGATGTAGGTCCAGACGGAGGAATGTATTTCTGTACGGGTGGTCGCGGGACTGCGGGCGGTGTTTATCGCGTCGTGTACAAAGGCGATATCCCTGATCGCATGAAGAATCTGGGAACAGGTATTGCAGCAGCCATCCGGCAGCCTCAGCTTGAGTCAGCATGGGCTCGTCAGGAGATCGCTTCGATCAAACGTGAATTGGGGACCAATTGGGGCCAGTTGGTCGCTGGCGTCGCTTACAGCAAAGACAACCCGGCTCAATACCGAATACGAGCCATGGACTTGATGCAGCTGTTCGGTCCGGTACCCAGTGAAGATTTGGTTCTGGAACTCAGCGAAGCAGAAAACGAAATGGTTCGTGCCAAAGCTGCTTACATGATGGGACTGCATCCAGATGAACAAAGTAGAAAACGTCTTGTTGAAATGCTCGCCGACAGCGATCTGCGAGTTCAGCGTGCCGCTTGTGAAGCGATATTGAGAAGCAACGCCTTGCCTGAGACGACTGAGGATCTGTTGCCGCTACTTGCGGAAGAGGATCGGTCACTGGTGTTCGTTGCCCGAAGAATACTGGAGAAAATGCCGTTTGAAGTCTGGCAGGATGAGGTTCTCGATAACGCAGATCCACGCATCTCGCTGGTAGGCATGTTGGCGTTAGTCAACGCAGATCCAAAACCGGAAACGTGCATGAAGGTTCTGAATCGCTGTAGTGCGATGATGGCTGATTTTTTGAGTGACTCAGACTTTGTTGATACGCTGCGCCTGTGTCAGGTCGCATTGCATCGTGGAAAAATCTCACCTGACAAAGTGGACGCTCTGAAAAACCAGATCGCCGAGGAATTTCCAGCAGGTGATGCACGAATGAATCATGAATTGATTCGTTTGTCAGCTTATCTGCAAGCTGATGAGGTAGCCGAAAGGGCTTTGGAGTACATCGCAGGTGACGATCCCGAGCAGGATCGGACCCTGGTTGCCATGTGTCTGCAGTTCCTTTCAAACGACTGGACAGCCGAGCAAAGGTTCCAGATTTTAAAGTACTACGAGAACGCAGCCAACGATGCAAAGTCCAACGCTTTGTCAATGTACTTGATGAATGCAACTCGCGATTTTGCAAAGTCACTCTCGGATCAGGATGTTGTTGCGATCCTCGAGCAGGGGGCCGTTTGGCGGAACGCTGCTCTGGCTGCAATTTATCGTCTACCCAGACCAATTGATGCGTCGACCGCCGAGGTGCTGCGCAAGCTCGATCGCGAATTGATTGCGAATCCCAAGCCCGGGGATATTGAAAGACGTTTGCGGACCGGCATCGTTGCGATGTTTGCCACAGCAGGGGACGAAGAATCAAGTGCTTACCTGAGGGGGCTCTGGAGAACAGAGCCCGAACGTCGTGCCGTGGTTGCCATGGCGCTGGCTCAAAACCCTCAAGGTGACAACTGGGATTATCTGGTGCGAAGTTTGAATGTCTTAGAAGGTCAAACTGCATCTGAGGTGATCAAAGCTTTGAGTTCCGTGGATGTTGCCACTGATGACCCGATGGCAATTCGGCAACTGATTCTGCTGGGCGTCAGGGCAGAAAAGAAAGGTGGCAGCTTTGGAGACGTTGAAACTTTGCTGGAGCACTGGACCGGCATGCAACGACCCGAAAAAGCCGCGACTTCGATGAGACCATGGCAAAAATGGTATGCCAAAGCGAATCCTGATCGTGTGCCTGCCGAGTTGCCCGATCCCGCCGATTCACGTTGGGACTTTGAACAACTCGTGGAGTACATGGAAAGTGATAAGGGGCGATTTGGAGACCCTGTTCACGGTCGTACTGCCTTCACAAAAGCGAAGTGTGCTCAGTGCCACCAATTTGGAAATTACGGTGAAGCCATTGGCCCATCGCTTTCAGGTATCGGAAAACGCTTCACAAAACGTGAAATTCTCGAATCCACTCTCTTTCCCGCCCACGTCGTCAGCGATCAGTATGCCAGCAAAAGAGTTTTGACTCTGGATGGCCGAGTGATCACAGGTCTGGTCAGTCAACGCAGCGACGAGAATTTGGAGCTGCGAGATGCCAACAATCAGGTCGTTGTGATTAACGAGCAGGAGATCGACCAGATTCTGCCAAGCAACAGCAGTATCATGCCGAGTGGTCTGCTGGATGAACTGACCCTTCAGGAAATCAGCGATATGATGGCTTATCTAGGGGTGATCCCGCCTTTGGAAGTTGCGACGCGACCTTGACGATTAGGTCTTCTTGACCAGCGAAAAGTAAGATCACCCCATCGAATGATGGGGTGATTTTTTTTGGGCAGGTGCATTTTTTGCTCTGTTTTTAAAGCAAATCTGAACCGTTAAGGGGCGGCTTCCACCTTCCCAAGATTTGCTTTGGTGGGCAGAATACGGGCTTGTGAGCTGATCTCTGCTGATTTCAGGATCGGCCAAAGTCTGTGCTGCAGACTTGCCTTGCCTCAATCCCCACTAGAACTGGGACTGATCGTGGAACGTCGTCTGATCACGTTCATCGTCGCTTCATCGGCGTTCTTCTTTGTTTATATCACTCTGCGGTCACGCTTTGCTGTGCCGCCCGTGAATCAGGATCCCGTTGTTGCGGGGGTGCCTGCCGATGATCCGCAGGGACCAATCGAACCCAATGCCCCGGTGGGTAAGGCGGATGATGGCGGTGACGGCACAACTCCGCCTGAAACTTCTGCAGCCGAAATGAAGCGGCCAGAGAATACCGAGTGGTTGACGGTTGGCTCCATGGATGCCGCGGATGGCTACTACATGCTGGTCACCCTGTGCAGTAACGGTGCTGGGGTCGAAAGGCTGGAACTCACTGAGCGCGGCAGCAACGGAAAGTTGAAGTATCGGCGTGTTGACGTCATCAGTGGCTATCTTGGCTATTTTGCCGGAAGCGATTTGGAAGATACTGATGGGGTACTGGTGAACGTGGTGGGACCTGGGACGCCAGCTGCCAATGCAGGAATCAAACCCAAAGACGTGATTGTTGGTATCGATGGGGTTGCGGTCGCATCTCGCGATGACTTGCTTGCGATGCTATCCGCAACGAGGCCTGGGCAAAGTATTGAAATTGAGCTGACTCGTTCTGGAACCACGTTAACGCAGACTGCTGAGTTGAGTCAGCATCCGCTTGATCTGATACGTCTAGCGAAGGACGGAGGGCCGGATCAGGTTGCGGGCAATCTCACCAGATTGTCCTGCCTTTTGACACTGGCGAACGTCAACCAAAAACGGATCGGGGATAGTAATGTCTCGATGCGTGGTCTCACCAATCCGATGGAGTTGAATTGGAATGTCAACAAAGAAACGGGAGGAGCTTCGTTTTCTGTCGAACTGAGCAAGGCAGAAATGGCTGTCGTCGGTGGCGACGCTTTGCGAATCAGCCGGAGTTATCGACTCGCCGAGGAATCTTACGCTTTGGATTTGGGGCTCCAGGTTGATAACTTGAGTGATGCCAAGCAGGACATTGGAGTCAGACTGGAAGGGGCAAACGGAATCAGTCTTGAGGGTTGGTGGTACAGCACGAAAATAAGCCCGAATTGGGGAGGTGCTGCCGCTCGTGACATTGTTTACAAAACCAAGTCTTCGGGTCACGTGCTTGTCAGCGGCTTCGAGCTGCTCAAAGCTGCCAAGAATGAAGAAAGACCTAACGCGAATCCGACGCTTCCGCGATACGGAATGACTCCGCTGTTGTTTGCCGATGACGGCGGCACAGCAAGTCGGGAGTTGAGCTACGTTGGTGTTGATTCACAATATTTTACTGTCGCTTACGTCCCGGCTGAAGGCCAAAGTGCGTTGACTTCACTCGAACGTGGTGGAGCGGGTGTTGCGTCGGATCCGGCGGGGATCATTCGCCATCAGGAACGTGCAGTCAATTCGACATTTTACGTTGACACTCTGAGCAAAGAACTTGCCCCCGGCGAATTCATGCGACAGGATTTGAGATTATTCGCGGGCCCCAAGTACCCTGAGTTGCTGACTCAGTATGGATTGCAGGATTGCATCTATTACGGATGGTTTGCAACGATTTCCAAGCTGTTGGGAAAACTGCTGCACGGGTTGTCAGGGGTCGGGAATTACGCTCTTGCCATCATTCTGCTGACTCTGATTGTTCGGGGTTGTATGTTCCCCCTGAGCAGAAAAGCTGCTGTCAACGCGCAACGGATGCAGGAGTTGGCACCAGAAATGAAGAAGATTAACGAGAAGTACAAAGATGACATGGAAGGAAAACTCAAGGCCCAGCGGGAATTGCAGCAACGGGCCGGGTTCAATCCGCTCGCTGGTTGCCTGCCCATGTTCATTCAGCTTCCGATATTTCTTGGTTTGTATCGGACACTCTCTGTAAATATTGAAATGAGGCAGCAGCCCGCTTTCAGTTTCAGCGATTGGGCATCCAACCTCGCTGGTCCAGACATGTTGGCGTATTGGGGAGACTGGTTGTGGGGCTACTTGTCGGGAAGAGGTACCGGTTGGCTTGGTCCCTATTTCAACGTGTTGCCTGTGCTCGTGGTTGTGCTTTATTTGGTCCAGCAAAAACTGTTCATGCCGCCGGCCACTGACGAACAAACAGCGATGACTCAAAAAATGATGAGCATCATGACGTTGATGATGGGCTTGTTCTTTTTTCGGGTCCCTGCAGGACTTTGCATCTATTTCATCACCAGCAGCTGCTGGGGTATCTGTGAAAGGATTATCGTCAAACGCACGCTGCCCAGTAAGAACCATTTTGATCTGGCTGCACTGGAAGGTGGATCAGGATCAGCTCCCGTGAAGTCGCAGTCGCTGGCGCAACGGATTCGAAGCCAGGTTGCCAAACCTGAGCCAACCTTTGAGAAGCCAAGCAAGCGAAGGCGTCCAGGGAGCAAAAAGAAGTAGTGTTTGGGCTGCTTTGAGCGGTTGAACTTCATCGTGTTCTGTTCGACACGATAAGGCTAAATGTAAAACATGGTTGCGTCACCGTGGCGCGCTCGCTCTACCAGCCCACTTAAGGTTGCCTGGCCAAGTACCCGGCGTGAGGCATCTGCAGCATCGTCCCACTGTGCTTGCAGGATTCCGGCGATTGGCGTGCCCTTGGCTTCCGTGCGACAGCCTGCTTCTTGTGAGCCGATGGCTTCGGCGATGTCCAACAGCGTGATGCTGGCAGGGTCGACCGACAACCGGTATCCGCCTTGGCTGCCGCGTATGCTTTGAACCCATCCCAACGCACGCAGGCTTCGTAGAATCTGAACCAGAAACGGGCCGGGAACCCCGTGACGATCCGTGATTTCACGAATCGCAACGGGTGAACCTTCATCACTTTGGATGGCGAGTTCAAGCATTGCAACGCAGGCGTATTGAACGCGGGCGGAGATGACCATTATGTTTCTCCACGGTTCAGGAAGAGTGGAGTCCGCACTCGGTTTTCTTGAATCCGCTCCACCGGCCAGATCGTTCGTCTTCTCCCGGCAACACAGCTCGAGTGCAGGGGTAACAACCCACGCTGGGATAGCCTTGATCGTGAAGCGGGTTGTAAGGAATGTTCTCACTGCTAATCAGTGACCACACATCTTTCTTTGTCCAGTTGGCCAGTGGGCTGATCTTGACAAGTTGAAACTTGCGGTCCCAGCCGACAATCGGTGCTGCGGCGCGATCCGGACTCTGGTCTCGCCGAATGGCACTCGCCCAAGCATGATGCCCTTTCGCAGACTCGTGCAGCACCTTCAGCTTACGATCAAAGCAACATTGGTTTGGATTTGACTTGTACACCGGGCCACCGTTTGCGGATTCGTATTCAGCGACGGTCAGTTCGGGCAGCTTATATTCAACCTCAATGCCGTATTTCTCCTTCACCCGCTCTCGTAACTCGAGCGTTTCTTTGAACTGGTAACCGGTGTCCAAATTGAAGATGGGAGTCTCGGGAGCAACTTCGGAGAGCATGTGAATGATGGTCATGCCCTCCGGACCGAATGCGGTGGCCATCGTGAATTTCGGAGCGAAACGCTCCACGGCCCACTTCAGAATCTGCTTGGGCGTAGCGTTTTCCAGAGTTTGGCTCTCGCGTTCCAGCTCTGCCAACAGTTCGTCGGTGGGGCATAACGGGGGCGTGGCCGCCAAGGCGCCTCGTGGTTCGTCTGAGTTAGGGGACAGAACCTTCAGCGTTGCAGCCGATTTTGCCTTGGAGTCTGGCTTTTTGGGATCTGGCTTAGCAGAGTCACCCGGTGGTACGGGAGCGTTCATCAGTGGTTTTGGCCGTGCGGACATGGCGGTAGATGCCGAGTAATGCGTACTTTTCAGATATGCTATGAATATGATCTCTTTAGTCAAGTATCTATCGTCACTTGAGCGGTCCCAGGTGAACGATTTTAACGATAGCGCGGCTATTTGAGCCGTTTGAACCGGATTTATTGGCCCCATATGAAGGCAGGAAGGTTAAAGTACCGATGGAACCAGACAGGTTGTCGACTCCGGCGGTATCTTTGGATGGTCTGTAGTGTTTTCCGGGAAGTCCGTTTAAGACGGGATTTTATGATGAAAAATCGGCTCTTTTGCCTCTTCATGATGACTGGATTTCTGACCATCGCTCCGTCGGTACTGACCACGCGAGCCGTTTTGGCTGATACGGTGGAGATCTCTGGAGGCGGTCATTTAACCGGTCAGGTGAGCCGCAAATCAGATTCAGTCGTCGTCCGCGTTGACGATGAAATACATGTCGCTTTACCAGCTAGTCGCGTGCGCAGAGTCGTGGCTTCTGATCAGCTCAAGGCATATCGAGAGCAGGTAGCCAAGGCTGGCGACAATGCAGAATTGCATTACCAATTGGCGGTTTGGTGTATCACTGGAAGCAACATACCCGGTAACTCGAAACACTATCGTACTCATCACTTGCAACGTGCGGTTACTCTGGATCCTGAGCACGCCAAGGCCCGAGCTGGACTAGGATTCAAAAAACAAAATGGAAAGTGGATCCGGACATCCGATTTGATGCGTGGTCGGGGAATGATCTCCCGCGCCGGAAGGTGGGAAATGCCTGAGTCTGTTGCGATTGAAGATTTTCAACAAGATACGGATGTCAATGCAAAGAAGTGGATCAAGGAGGTGAAGCGATTGGTGGCGTTGGTGCTTCGTAATTCCAAGAAGTCACCTGAGGCATTGGCCGCATTGCAGGCAATTGAAGATCCACTTGCAGCAAGCGCGATTGCTGATCAGCTCAACGAATCGCGAGAACGCGGAAATCAAAGACGCGAAATGCGAATGCTGTGGATCAGGTTGTTGGGGAAGTTTCGTAATTCGGTCTCGGTTCGGACACTGGTTCAAGCTGGTTTGGTGGAAGAAGAAGTGATTCGGGAAGCTGCTTTAGATCTGTTGGTGGAATATGGTTCGGGATCCGCAGTTGCGACTTACCTGGCTTGTCTCACCAAGAATGACAATCAATTGGTAAATCGCGCAGCTCGTGCGCTCACATGGTTTCCTGATCCGGAACTGGCAATGAATTACGTAGATGCTCTCGTAACCACCCATAAAACAGAGCAGGCTCCCAGTTCTGCAATCAATGCCGGTTTTGGGGATGGTGGTGGAGGTTTGCAAACTGGAGGCAAAAAAAAGGTGTTTGTGCAGACTCAAAATAATCGAGACGTCTTGTCATTGCTTCAGATGATTGAGCCGGATGTAGATTATGGGTATGACGAGCAACGCTGGCGGGAGCATTTTGCCAATAAGAGGTCAAAATTCAGCGGTGATTTGCGGCGTGATCTTTGATGCCTTCTGCTCTGGGTTAACAGGGAGGGCTTCTCTTACGCAATCTGCTTTTATGGTTGACTTAACGTGATGCCTGAATGGCTCGGACAACGGCAGCCTCTTCAAGGTCACCCACGAATTCAACCTTGCCCAGCCGGGTTGGCAGAATGAAACGTAATTTTCCATGCGCTACTTTTTTGTCCCGCATCATGACTGGTAGCATCGTGGCGGGATCGGCTTCGGGAAAGCGAGTGGGTAATTGGCAGGCAGTCAGTAAGTCCGTTTGACGCTGCAAAAGAGTTTCATTGGTCAGTCCGAGGTCGATCGCGAGTCGGGCTGCCATTTGCATCCCTATCGAAACTGCTTCTCCATGAAGCAATTTGCCATATCCTGCGGTTGCTTCGATAGCGTGTGCAAAGGTGTGACCGTAATTCAGGATTGCACGTCGACCAGTGGTTTCGCGCTCGTCTTCACCCACGACACGAGCTTTGCACTGGCAGCTGACTTGGATCGCATATCGCAATGATGCACTGTCCCTTGCGATGAGCGCTTTTGAATTGGTTTCCAACCACGCAAAAAACTCAGCGTCATCGATGACGCCATATTTGACCACCTCGGCTAGACCACTGAGGAAACTTCGCTCAGGTAGTGTTGAAAGAACTTCCGTGTCGATCAGGACAAGATTCGGCTGCCAGAAGGCACCGACCATGTTTTTCGCGCCAGGCAAGTTAACCCCTGTCTTACCACCAACACTGCTGTCGACCATGGCAAGTAAGGTCGTGGGAATCTGGATGAAGCGAATGCCACGCGTGAACGAGGCTGCCACATAGCCTGCCAAATCACCTATCACACCACCACCCACAGCAACGACCACACTGCGGCGATCTCCACCTTCCTCCAGCACCCAGTTGAGCAGTTGCTCGAACTCCGCAATCGATTTACTCGGTTCGCCCGAGGGTACGGTGCGCCGGCTGACACGCATCTTTTGTGAGCCTGTACTCAGACCCTCGCAGATCTGATTTGCCCACGGCTCATCCACGGCTAGATCTGCTATCACGATGGCATGGGAAAGATCTGGAATCACTTCATGGATGCGGGCAGCAGCATGCTCGACCAGCCCGCTGGTAATATCGATTTCGTAGCTGCGATCACCCAGCGGTACATGAACCGTTGTTGAGGGGGGCCCTTGCGGTGACGGTATCATATTAATGCCTCAACTGCCTACTTGCTCTTACGACTGCCAGACCAGACAACTTACCCCATGAATGACAATTTGAGCGATACCGACACCAATTCTCAATTGAAAGCCACTTCAGAGACCGATCGCAGCACTCCGCTGGTGGCTGATCTGCATCTGGATAAGTATTCGGATCCGAGGGTTAAAATCACCCGAAAGTTCGTTTTGGCGGTGATCGGCGTGGTCCTTTTGGGGATTGGTGGCTCAGCTCTGAGCATTTACGCTCGTAAGACCAAGCTCGAGCAGACCACTCGATTTTGGGGGCCCGAGACAATCACTGCCCTCCAATTGGCAGAGAAAATCCAACTCAGGCCAATTGGCTCAAGCAATTTTGAGCCAGTTGATCTATCAGGAACCCCAAGTTTGGGGCACCTGCGGCATGCCTTGCTCGACGAAAGAGGCTTCGATTGGAATACAGAAACATCTGGTTCTGTGAGTAAGATGTGCCAGAAACCGGCTGACAAGGCAGAAATAAGTTGTGTTCGGCTACGGCTTACCGACCCCACGGCAAACCGAATTGGAACGATCGATTTGGACCTTGATCTGGCGGGAGGATGGGTTGGGCCAAGTGATGGTTCAAAACGCGTCCAAGCGACAGAGTGGGTTCGGCCCAAACTCGAGAAGTATTTCCAGATGATCGTCAACGTGCAGCGTTTACGATCCGATCAGCGAGACTAAGGCAGGATCGGTCCTTTTGGGGGGGCGATAGGCAAGGTTCTCCGCGTCAGGTTTTTCAAAGCATCTCGTGCGCGATGGGTACATATCGAATTCTGTTTCGTTCGATTGTAGGGGAACGTCTGCATCGACCGCTCGATTAGGGGCGGCTTACCCCCGCTAGCCCAGTTTAGTCAACCAAGCTTCGGCGCAGATCGTCTATACTTGAACTGGGTACTTTTCCTTTTGCTCGTCTAAAAAACGGTTTTGAGCGGTGGATGTCTGCAGATGCAGGTGATCCGAATCGACCAGTTCGACACCATTGGAGAGATTGATAATGCCAGCCCTCGGCCAACAGCTAGCTTTCATTCCACTCGCGCAGACTTCTGATGCGGTGGACGCAGTCGCAAACACCGCGATTTATGGTTTCATTGCCGTAGCTGCGATTTCGGCATTGCTCTTGTTAGTTGCGATCGCCGGGTTGTGGGCCACTTTTGGTAAGGCCGGTGTTGCAGGTTGGAAGTCGCTGATTCCCATCTACAACGCGGTATTGTGGTTGAAAATCGCCAACAAGCCAGCGTGGTGGGTACTGCTGTTGATTTGTCCGGTGGTCAATCTCGTTTTTGGTATTTTGGTATCGCTCGAGGTGGCAAAGACTTTTGGGCGTGGCCCGGGCTTTGGAATTGGTTTGGCTTTCCTGCCGTTTGTCTTCTACCCGATTCTCGGATGGGGTGGTTCTGAATACCAAACTGCTTTCCTGGTCGCCGCGGAGGGAGCGGACGCAGGCGAGACGGAGGTTGATGAATTCGCGGGGGCCGAGGGTTTCGAGAGTGCAGAAGAGGAGGAAGATGGTTTTGAAGAAAACGGTGAAGAAGCAGATCTGCAACGTAACTTTCTCATCTTTCAGGCAACACCGGCATGGCTAGTGAGCACGCTGGTTCACGTCATCATCCTGTTGATTCTCGGTTTGGTAACGATTGCCGATCCCACGCAAATTGTAAATGTCCTCTCTGCCAGCACCAGCGTTGATGATGGCCCGGAGATGGAGGATTTTGCGATTG
Source organism: Planctomycetaceae bacterium (assembly GCA_002862205.1). GTDB lineage: Bacteria > Planctomycetota > Planctomycetia > Pirellulales > Pirellulaceae > Rubripirellula. Next base: position 17,403 of record PKCN01000283.1, read on the forward strand.
AGCAAATTGATGATAGTGCGCTGTCGGAAATGGAGGAGGTGACTGAACCCGTTGACGTCAGCGAGACCATAGAGATCGCTGAACCTGTCGAGGTTGAGCCTATGGAAGTCGCCACGGTTGACTTGGATGTTGCAGACCTTCAGTCTGATATGGCACCGTCGGCTGCGTCTCTTCAGACGTTGGCATCGATGACGGCTCAGCCAATGGGAAGCCGTTCCAAGGACATGAAAAAGAAGATGCTTCGTGACTACGGTGGAACACCATCGAGCGAGGCAGCTGTGACTGAGGCATTGAAGTGGTTCTCACGCCACCAAATGCCAAATGGTGGTTGGACCTATCAGCATGATTTGGTTTGCAGAGACCGTTGCAAAGACGGTTGCGATGCCAGTTACAACAAATCGTATAACGCTGCCACCGCGATGGCCTTGCTGCCATTCCTGGGCGCCGGGCAAACCCAGCTTAGTGGCGAGTTCCGAAAGAATGTGCAAGCTGGGCTTCTCTTTTTGATCAGGAATGGAAAGAAAGGAACCAAGAACGGCTTGCCTGTGTTGGATCTGCGTGATGGAAAAGGCAACATGTATTCGCATGGCTTGGCAGCCATTGCGCTTTGTGAAGCCTACGCAATGACTGAAGCTCGCGAACTGCTGCCTTATGCACAGTCATCGCTGAACTTCATCATTACGGCACAGTGTAACGATGGTGGTTGGCGTTACTCACCCAACGGTACGGGGGGTGGCGATACTTCGGTTGTGGGTTGGCAACTGATGGCACTCAAGAGCGGTTACATGGGACACCTCGCAGTGCCGCCTCAAACCATTCAAGGTTCCATGCTGTTCCTTGATAAGGTGCAATCAAACAGCGGAGCCGTTTACGGATACACGGGACCTGTTCCAAAATTCCGACCCGCAACCAGTGCGGTGGGTTTGCTTTGCAGGATGTACACGGGATGGGACAAAACTCATCCGGGCATCGTTGCTGGTGTCAAGAAGCTTAGTGAGCACGGCGTCAGTAAGAATGACTTCTACTACAACTATTATGCTGCTCAGGTGCTCCGGCAGTATGGAGGCGTTGAATGGGATAAGTTCAACGTCGAGATGCGAGATTATCTGGTGGCCTCGCAGGCACAGGAAGGCGGAGCGAAGGGCAGTTGGTTTGTCAAAGGTGGGCATACCTCGAATGCGGGCCGGCTTTGCATTACTTCTTTCGCAACGATGATGTTGGAGGTTTATTACCGACACATGCCGTTGTACGCCGAGGCGGCGGGTGAAGAAGATTTCCCGCTCTAACACGCAGCGTGATGCAGCAAGCCAGCGTGCCGTTGGAAATAGGTTTTGGCGTCGTGTGGTCATCGCATTTGATGGCAGTACTCACGGACGCGGTGCTCGAGTTCTGGCATGCATCTCCCAGCGGTAAGAGTTCAGCGGTAAGAATTCTGTTCATGCCGATGCAGAACGAGCTTTGACAGCACTGATGGGTGTCGGGTGCCGTAAAAACTTTTCCTGTTCAGAACCTGGTTGAAGTTTGCCGGTGTCATGAAACGCAAGCCGTGGTCCGCTGGCGACTGGCTTGCAGCGCCGGTTAAGGATAAATACCTTCGTGCAAGGACCCGTTTCTGAGTGGGCAATGCAGTTTCTGAGTGGTCAATGCAGTACAAGACGCTGCGGGGCGGGAGGATCTTGTCTCGGCCGATTTTATTTGATTTCCAGAGGACATTTGTCCTGCGCGAGTATGGCAGAGGTGGTTTTCCGCTGGCCACCGAGATCATGTCGATACGCGTTCACCGTGGTACGAAACGAGAACCAAATGTGATCCGTTTCAAAACGTCCGAAGAAACGCGGGTCGACGACGTCGCCCGCACCCTCGAGGACCTGTATGTCGAGACCGGCAAACC
>PKCN01000275.1 GCA_002862205.1 Planctomycetaceae bacterium
TTTGGGAGCAGGAGGTCGCACGTTCGAATCGTGTCGCCCCGACTTGGAAAGAAGGCTCGCAGTTCAGTAGAGAATTGCGGGCTTTTTTTCGTTTGAGTCGCAATCTGGCGACGCTTCGCTGTGCAACCGAGTGGTTGTTGTAAAGACCACATGCTGTGGCAGGATCCCCACCATTGCAAACAGCCCGCCTTTTGCTGCTGCCCTGCGGCTCGGGCAGCCTTGGAGTCAGCCGCAGTAGCCGTATCTGATCCGGTACCTCCCCAATTCTTCAGTCAGTCTGTTCTCGCAGATGTTGCCGCTTTACCTCGTATCCCCTCTTACTGCTTTGATACGAATTTGCTGTCTTAAGTGTGCTTAGGGCAGCAGCGAGCCACGCGCAACCCGTGCTTGCGAAAAACAGCGACACAGCGCCTCCCGCACTGAATAGGCCCGTTCTTAGCAGCATCACCAATGAAAAGAGAATCACCAAAACACAGGCGACACCGTTGAAGATGGCCTTAGCAACGCTCGCATCCGCCTCATCACCACCCATGATGCTGTTTTTAAAATTGTCCTGCTGGCTCTCCCATGAACGATCAAGCTCGTAGATTTCCTGGTTGATCTTCTACGAAGCAACATCCTCCGCCACATCTTCCGCAACCTCAGTCAGTTGCTCCATTGCCTCGGTAAAGGTTGCCGTTTCAGAATGCTTTACCGCGAGACTTTGGCCACAATGGTTGCAGTTCAAGTACCGTGTTCGCTCGGGTACCTCCAGAGGTCCCCCACACGAATTACAGCTAAGTTTCTCGATCATGATTTCTTCTCATTCCTGTGAACTCACTGCAGCCATCGCGTTCCGGCAGCGACGATGCGCAATCAGTCTCTCGTATTACAGGCCTGAAATCACCTACGTAAGGGCGCGGCAGTGTCCTCTGTCAATTTGAACTCGCTAAGATCGATGGCGTTTGTATCGATTGAATATTCTCTGCGACTGTTTTGGTGAGTACTCTCTCTGAACCACGATGGGGGTTTTCTCCCTTCTCTGAAGCCCAAACGCGTGGTAACCCAACTAACGCGCCGATCCAGATTCCACCGTTCGGTTCCACCACGTGTCGTACACTGAGTATTTGTAAATTCCGGGACTCAGTAACTCAAAGTACAGGCAGTAGAGACTTCCCCGTCGGTAGTAACGCCGGTCTGCGGCGTCCCACCAGTAATGTATTTCTCCCAAGTAGAACTCCTGAACCAGCCCGTCTCGCACTTTGCTCACCGTCAGAATCGTCTGTTGTCCCGCTTTGTCGGTCAGGGTGTACTTGCCGGTGTCCCTGGAAGCCAGTGGATCTTGACAAAGGGCTTCGCCAGCCTGAATGAGGAATCCAGCAGCAAAAAGCAACGCGACTGGCCGCATGTAGGTCAGTCCAGCGATTCCACGACGGTGGGAAGGAAACACTACGCTTGCGAGTGTGTGATTCATCGGAAGCTCCAGGTGAAAAGCGGGAACAGAAAAGGTTGACTGAACTTAGTTCAGCCAAGAAACACTAGCATGTGTATCCGCATTTTTTGGGGCTTGTAGGAAAGTGTCTCAGTATTCATTTTTGAGACTCGCTAGTAGCGGACCGTTGATGCATGAAAGCATCACAGGAGTTCTACAAACCCCAAGAGGTCAGGACGTGTGCTGCTCAGGGCAGCAGAATGGACTCAGCCGCTTTGCGAGAAGTAGGTTGAGTATTTCACGCGTGTTGCATCGCCGCAAAAAAAAAGCCCGTGTTTCCAGTTCTGGAAGCGCGAGCTTTCGATTTTTGTCGGCGTTCCTTGCTTGATCGGTCTTTAACCGGGCGTTGGCTTACGCCCGAATTGCGACCGCTGATCGGTTTCCCAGTACTCTGGGACAGCTCGGCTTTGCTTGATGTCCAATTCTGTATGAGCCAGGAACGCTCGTGGACGTAACTCTCAGTAAATCCTGCCGACAACAGGAGTGCGGCTTAGAATTCGACTTGTTCGCTTCCGGCAAATGTCAGCATCGCTTTTAGCTTTTCATTGGTCATCTCTGACTTCTTAAGGGTTACGACCGAACCATCGAGTATCAAAGCCGCGACCGTCTCTCTGTCTCCAAAAATATCGGACATGGGATCCTTGGCTGAAATGAGCCATGGCTCGGGATTTGCCCATGCGGTGGCGGCCGAATCTGGCGCGTCGATGACGGCAATCGTATTGGACAACCCGTCAGTTATATTTCGGAATTGTCTCGGTGGACCATCACCTTCCCAAAGCGAGCCCTTCATGACAGGAGCCCGGAACGTGGTCTTTGTCGTTTCTGATTTCCCGTTGCTGTAGAGTGGAATTTGAGTGGCCGCCACCTTCTGGTTTGACGCGGCGTTCCACGGCTCTTTCAGATTGAATGCTTCATAGACGGCTTGTTGCTCAATGAGCGGAAGGATTGCTACACGCCAACTTTGTAAAGGCTTGCCAGCAGGGTCGGTGAAACACCGTGGTGGTAAGTGCCCATGAATCGAGTGATAATGATGAGTTGCAAGTCCGATTTGCTTGAGCGATTTCGTCTTTTGTCGCTTCGCTGCTGGTGCCGATGCGGTTGTAGCGAGTGCAAGCAAAGACTCGGTGGCTATGTACAAGGTCAGGATCTTGTCGGCTGTCGTCATTTGAACGTGTTGCTTGATCGGGCCCGTTAAAGCAAGCGATGTTGAAATGGCATTCTGGACCCGCTGTACCGCTTCTTTGCTGACCATTTTGATTTGGATCTGTAACGCCGGTTCTGGTGGCAGGTCGGCTGAGGCCATGATCCAACGAATATCCTGCACCATGGCTCGAGGGGGAATTGCAACGGGGAAGGTAGCGGGCATTTTGTCCGGCCACAGATCAATCAGGTCGCGACGTGTCTCAGCGGGCAGTGAGAAAATTAATTTATGTGTTAACTGATTCTTTGCGATCTGCGTTTCACGTAGAGCGTCTCTTTGTGGTTTGGCAGGTTGGGTTGCGCGTTTGGCTGTCTCGCTGTTGCCAATCAGGACAAAGCTCTGCCCATCCTCGTTAGCGGCTGATAGTTTTCGGATTTGCAGTGATGCTGTTTGCCCCAGTTTTTGAGTCAGATCTTCCAGTGCGGCTTGCACCTGATCTGGTTTCGTGCATGGCAGGACGAGCAAAGGGCTGAATTTCTTGAATGTCCCGCTCCGTTGCAGTTGCCAAAGCATGTCTCCAATGGACCCTACGGTGGCAATGAGGTAGCCCTTTTCAACGCCTGCTTTCATCAAGTCGTTAACGAAGTCACGCATGCCAAGGGCAAGCTCGGGCGGGAACTTCTCGCCGGTCAGCTTTTCCAGAAGGGCCTGGTTTGCCGTCAGTTCAAGTGAGGCAAGGTCGATTTCCACCGTCAGACATACGTCTTGTCCGATGAAGCTCTCGATGCTCACTGTGTTTTCAGAAAAGGGGGCTGATTTCTGTTGTACGCTGTTGTCTTGTGAGTGTGCGTTCTGCAAACCCACTACGAGCGCAATCAGCATTGCTGCGTGTCGAATCATGGTGTCCCTTTCAGTTTAATCTTGAGTTTTGTTTTCAGGTCGCCTTTTCGAGTTGGGGATCTTTGAATGGTTGCCGTCTTCGGACTGCTGCGGATGTAAGAAAAGTTTTTTTGTGTGAACGGGTCTCGAAGAGCTGGGACAGGGCGAAGGTTCTCGATAGTTTCTGGCAGTTCACCAGTCTGTTTTGCGTGCATTCGCAACGCTTCCAATGTCTGTAATAAATTGTGTTTTTGTATGCCACGCAGTTCTGCCGCAGTTACTGAATCAAAAGCGGGTAGGATCTGCATGACAAGCATCTTGGCCGGGCTTGGAAGCGAGTCCTGGGTAACATTCAGCAATTTGTCTCTTTCGTCGCTGTACTTCTCGCTCAGATAATCGGGCAAGTAAGACCAGGCAATCCATGCGTCTCTCGTTCGTTTGACCTCTAGCACCGTTGCTCTGAGTACACACTCGCTATTTGAAAGTTCTTCGGTTCGATCCTTCCATTGATCAGTGTTGGCGAGTAATTGTCTTGATTGCTCGGCGACTGCGATGGTGAAGGTGCCCATCAAAAGCATCGTAGTGGGGTCTTCTGGTGGTGTGATGGTTTGGGATAGTGCAGCATAGGCTTCCATCAGTTCGCGAAGTTTCCTGCGGGCCAGTTCTTCTCCAATCGGGGTGTCTGGAAGCTTCCCAACCGTTTTGATCATCCGTGAAACGAGTGAGCCTTCGAACTCGAGCGACTCTTGTGTCTCATGGATTTGTTGCGTTGGAATGGAGGCGAGGGCCCAGTAGAAATTTGGCGGGTCTCCTTGCGTGATGGCATCTTCCATGACTTCCTGCATCACAGATGCGATTGCCTGACCCACCAACCGCGAAATAAGAAAATGCCCGCGTTTTCCAGTGATGTCTGCAAGACGGAAACCGAGTCGGCAATCATCAATCATGTCGTCCCAGCGGTGCTCGGCTGCAGCAACTCTTGCCCGCAGAGCTAGCACTTGAACCAGTTGTCGAGATTCTTGCACTTCAGGTAGCAAAGTGCCAAACAGCTCAGGCGTTGTAAGGTCTTGCAAGTGGAGTTCGTAGTCGGTTCGCATCAGCGATTCGCCCCGCTTTAATTCATCAAGCGCGAACCCATATTGGCTCAGATGTTTTTTCACCCTGGCGATGGGCAGCTCGGCAAGCGGCATCGTCTGCCACTCTTGAATTGCTTTGCGATCGGCTGTTGCGTCAGCACCAGAGTTGTTTGATTCCGAATGGGAAGCTTGAATTGTCAGGATGATGGCTCGGCTGATGATGGCATCGACACTTGCGTTCCGCCGTTTTTCAGCAGCAGGCCAAAGTCGGTAACGTAACAGCGGGTCCGGTGGACCTGCTGGCGTGATGGTGACCTGAATCTCGGTAGCAGAGCTGTCTTTCTGCTGCGGCTTGCCCTCAGTCTTCTTGCCGTCTGTCTCCTTACCGTCTGTCTCAAAGGCTGGTGAGACCAATGTTTGGGCCACGAGCGACTGAGGCTCAAGCGTAACGTTGCCGGCAAGCATCAGAGCAAGCAGACCAGGTAAGTATGTTCCAGTGAATTTCAGTTCGGTCATTGAACGGTTTCCAGACTGTTGAAGTACTTGAGTAGCGCGCGGGGAGTCGGGGCGAACTGGGGAAATGTGTTGATGTTTTCGGAGTTCCGGGGAGAAGCATTCTTTCTCAGGTTGGCACTGATGGCCCCATCGAGCATCGTTACAGCGTCTTCTGAATGAGATAACGAGGTTCCGTGTCCGATTGAAAGCATCGAAAGGTTGTTTTGGTTGCGGGCGACCATCGGATTGCGTTCCTGATAAGGGAACAGAGTTTGTGCCCATTGGCTCAGTTCACGCGTGATAGGATTTTGGTTTGCCCAGACAGGCCCAACATCGTTGCCAGCCGGTATGGCAGGTGCAGGTTTGAGGTCAGAGCCACGGTCCGGAGCATCATGGGGAGTGATGGTATCCAGTTGGGAGGGTCGTGTGTTGGCTGGGCTTGTCGTGTTGGCGGTGATTGCTTTCTCTTGACCCTGCTGGGCTGGTGATTGCTGGGCTGGTGATTGCTGGACTGGTTGCTGGACTGGTTGCTGGACGAGTCGATCCGTTGTGCTGCTGGTAGCGGCTTGATGGGCACCGGCGTAAAAACTGGCGGGTGCTACCAATGCCAGTGTCATCAGGCAGGCAGCAACGAGCGAGGTGGGGCGGGAGTTTGTGGATGCTATATTTCCATTACCACCGGCTTTGAATCCAGCTTCGTAGAAGACTCGTCGCGGGTCCATCCCGCTTGAGGCGGGCGACATCTTTGCGAGTTGATCGGTGAATGCTTGGGAGTCATTAATGTTCATGAACCAGACGCTTTGTTGCTGCTTTTGGGGTGTCGCTAAATTTTGTTTGTAAAGTTTCAATGCCACGTTGGAAGTTGCGGTGTGCTTTGGCACGTGACCCGCCGACGACTTTGGCAATGGCGTCAAACGTCATGCCGCCCCACAAATGCATGACGATGATTTCTCGATCAGGGGAATCGATTTCCTGCAGGGCGGCAGTGATTTCTTTCGCATCAATCTTTTGATCGACCAGTGTCATGTCGCAGTCAAACCACGCCACATCGGTGCGTCTGCTTTCCCTCGCTCTCCTGCGCAAGCGGCTACGCCGCCATTGCAGCAGACGATGACGCGCGACTTTCACTAACCACGCCATCGGATCGTCTGGTAGTTGCTTCTGAGTCGCGAGGGCAATGAATGCCTCCTGAACTGCATCCTCTGCCGGGCCACCGATGGATCTTGCAATCAGAAGCAGACGGTCTGCATGCTGATCCCATACTTCGGTGAGTTTGTCCGGGTCGGGCAAGTTTTTCTCCACGGGTTCACGCCGCGTCGGGCTGTTGAGGTCACTGAAAACAAGGATGCCAGCGATTCAGGTCGATCTCATGAATTTTGCAGAAAACAGAGGATTGTTTGTTCGAGGACTCATCTCCTTTTCACAGATGGTCTCGATTCTGTGATTCTTGCAAAGTGTGGTAACCGATTTAGGGATCGTGCCACCCGTGGAGGATCGCCGGAAATGATGGAAGGTAACGTGGGGTGAAGCCCTGTGTGCTTGTGTTTTATCCTGCCTGCCAGTGTTTTGACTCTTTTTAACGTTTTGAAATGAATTGGAAAATTTCAGTTCGCTAAAAAACACGCCTGCGGCCATCGTTAGATGAATGATCTTGTTTTCATTTTTGGCGGTAAGTATCCTTCCAAAGAATAACACTGGAGGACTTGCCATGATTATTGTTGCGCGGAGATTTGGTCAGCTTGGTAATCGTCTGATCTTATCGTCGCATTTAATTGCCGCAGCCCGCGAGTATGGGGTTTGTTTTGCGAACCCGACCTTTGCCGAGTACGCCCACCTATTTCAAGGCACGGCGAATGACCTCTGGTGCCGATTTCCGAGTGGATCGAATTCCTCACGGATACCCTTCTATCGGCAGCGGCGTTTGTTGGAAAAGTTAGTGGAACGCATTGAAAAGAGTTTTTGGTCTGCTCATTTGCGGAAATTTCCATATCACCTGAGGCGTTTGCAGGATGGCGACACGTGTGATTTGGCTGGGGATGAATTCGCAGGTGAGGTACGTGCTGGTAGATCCATGCTGATCAGTGGTTGGCAGTATCGGTCACAAGCTCTGCTGGAAAAATATGGTCACGAAATCCGTCAGCATTTTCAAATCGTAGAGAAGCATCGACGAATCGTAGACGCGGTTTCTGTTGATCTTCGTCGTGATTCAGACCTCGTTGTTGGCATTCACATGAGGCAGGGTGATTATGAATTCTGGCGGGGTGGAGAGTTTTTCTATTCGAGTAGTCAGTATGCCGCGTTGATGCACAGTATTGTGGAGCAATTTCCCACCCGGAGTATTAAATTCCTGCTATGTACGAATGGCAAATTCAATCAGGTTGATTTCAAGGGACTCAACGTGATGACCGGTCCAGGTCATTTAGTGGAGGACATGTACTCACTAGCAGAGACCGATTTTATGGTTGGTCCACCGAGTACCTACACTGAATGGGCATCTTTTTATGGGCAGAAGCCAGTGTTTGTGATGGATTCTGTGGATATGCAGATCGACCCAACGGTCGTTACAGGCAGAATTGCCGCTTAACGTTCAGAGAATTGCTGGGGATCTCTTGGGTGTGCTGCTCTGGACGTGACTGTGTCTCTGTACTTCTGCTGTTGTGGAATTAGCCTGCGACTCGTTGGGCATGTTGTGGTGTGAAAACGATCCTTCACATGCTTGATCTCTCACGCTGTGGGGCGTTGCATCGTTGTCTGGGCTAGAAGAGCGTGTAGATGAATGGTGCGGCGCCGGTGGCGCCCAGAGTGACCAGCAGTCCAATGAGGCCAAACACCAGCAGAATCGGAATCAGCCACCATTTTTTGTTTTCAGTAATGAAAATGGTGAATTCCTGAACCAGCGACAACGGTTTTTCGTTGCCTGCCTGTTCGAATTCATTTTGTTCTTCGCTTGGGGACATGCCGGGAATCCGCGATTTGACGTTGTCGTGGAGGACTTAAGACTGACGGTAATAGGTGCTGACGTCGGTGGGTTGTTGTCGCTTCTGCCAATAACTGGTTGCCGATTTGGACCTCTTCATTTGCAGAGCATCACGTCCGATGATTCGAAACACAAGGCTGAAAGGAAGAAACAGACCAAAGTAGATCATAATCATTGACACCTCCCCCACGAAGATGCCGATGGGACTCGTCACAAGCATCAGAGTCAGGAACGCGGGTTTCAGAATCCGGGGTTTTACCCATCCTGCTAACGCCAATGTGATTCCCAGAATGGAAAGCACCAGCATGGGCAGGTTGCTGATGCCCCACATCCATCCCACGCCTGGCAACGCGATCATGCAAACAACACCGAATTGCCGGAGTTGCCGATCGGAGGGCGACCAATTGAGTTCGATCAGTTTCATAAAAGTGAGGGGCAGTGGAGGTGTTCAGTGGAGGTGTTCAGTGGAGGTGTTCAGTGGAGGTGTTCAGTGGAGGTGTTCAGTCGAGCGGGAATTGCATCAAGTGTTGCTGCCGTTGTGTCGCTGTCGTCCTTTTTTCCTGTGCCGTTTTTAGTAGCAGGTGTCGTCCTATCACTAACGCATCCATGTCGGTGGTCATGAAGCACCGGAAAGCCTGCTGTGGCGTGCAGACAATGGGTTCACTTCGGACATTGAAACTGGTGTTGATGATGACAGGGCATCCGGTGAGTTGATGGAATGCCGTCAGCAACTGGTGCATCAGCGGATTTCGTGTTTCATCAATCGTCTGGATGCGTGCCGAATAGTCAACGTGGGTGACAGCAGGGATCGTTGATCGAGCATAGTTCAGTCTGTCGATGCCGAAAGCCTGTTGCTGCTCAGACGATGGCTGTGTCCGGAGCTGCTCCTGAACCGGGGCAACCTGAAGCATGTAAGGACTTTGGTGGGACGGGGCCAGTTCAAAATAATCCTGTTTGTGTGAATCGAGCACCATTGGGGCAAACGGGCGAAATGATTCGCGGAATTTGATCTTCCGGTTCATGACCGATTGCATTTCAACGCTTCGGGCGTCGCCAAGAATGCTGCGTGCACCCAGCGCTCGCGGTCCGAATTCCATTCGCCCCTGAAACCAGCCGACGACCTTTTGTTCAGCAATCAGTGCAGCAACCGCATCACACAGTTGTTGATCTGATTCAAAGTACTGATAGACAGCATCGTCCTGCTGCAGACTTGCTGCGACTTGTGCATCCGTGTACTGGGGGCCAAGAAAAGAGCCTTTTTGTGAATCGTGCGGATCGGGGACTCGGGGCTGGTCGAGTAGTTGGTGCCAGATGAAGAGTGCGTTGCCCAGTGCGCCGCCTGCATCACCTGCTGCTGGCTGGATCCAGATGTCATCGAACGGACCTTCTCGAAGTAGCCGTCCATTGCCGACACAGTTCAGTGCCACTCCACCCGCCAGCACAAGATTGCGGCAGCCCGTTTGGGTGTGAACGTGACGGGTCATGCGTAGCATGATTTCTTCTGTGACTGATTGAACTGATGCGGCGAGATCCATTTCCCGTTGAGTGATCTTTGATTCCGGAGTTCTGGGGGGGCCGCCGAAGAGATGATGAAACTTCTTTGATGTCATCGTCAGTCCCTGACAATAATTGAAGTAGCTCATGTCCATTTGGAAGGAACCGTCATCCTTGAGATCCAGCAGGTGATCCAGAATCTGGGTTCGGAATCGTGGTTCGCCATAGGGCGCCAGGCCCATCAATTTGTATTCGCCGCTGTTGACGCGAAACCCTGTGTAATACGTCATCGCTGAGTACAACAGGCCCAGCGAATGGGGGAAGCGGATTTCCTGTGTCAACTCGATCCGGTTGCCATTTCCCGTTCCAAAGCATGCCGTGGACCACTCGCCCACACCGTCAAGAGTCAGAATCGCTGCTTCTTCAAACGGTGAAGGAAAGAACGCGCTGGCTGCATGGGATTCATGGTGATCTGTAAAGACATACCGCCCTGAATACCGATTTTGAAGTCCATTTCCGATCTCCCGAGGCAGGTGCAGTTTTTGTTTTAACCACAGGGGAATGGCTTGACGGAATGACCGGTAGCCCGATGGTGCAAACGCGAGGTACGTTTCAAGCAACCGCTCAAATTTGGTGAGTGGCTTGTCGTAGAAGCCCACGTAGTCAAGTTGCTCTGGTGTCAGATTTGCTTCTTCCAGACAGTATTGCACCGCGTGATGCGGGAAGTTGTGGTCATGTTTTTTGCGTGTGAATCGTTCTTCCTGAGCAGCGGCAATGATTTCACCATCGACCACCAGAGCGGCGGCTGAGTCGTGATAGAAGGCCGAGATGCCAAGGATGGCCGTCATGGGTTGCTCGTGTCCGTGGGGTCACCAAGTGATGTGGGAATGATTTTGCCGCTGTGCGTCTTTCATCATCGGTGACATTCGTATTCTGCTCAGCGGGCGAACAGTGTAACGCGTGGCGTCTAACATCACCACGTCTAACATCACCACGTCTGAATCATGCCGGATGGTCGCAAAATGCCATCACGCCAGCGTGGTCAGTTGACGTACGCGATGGTTCGATTCAAAGAGCTGCAAGCCAGAACGCATGGCGCAGGTTGCCTGTCACACCGACATCATCCTTAATCGTTCCAGAAAGTCGATTCGGGGGCAGGAGCGTAGGCAATATTCAGATGTGGGGTCGGGACTGGTTTCTCTGATTGAAAGAGACTCTCAACACCACCGATCACCATGCCCGATGTCAGCAGCGTACGCTCCACGGGGTAGGGAGATTTTCTCTCGATGATTGTCGTTTCAATGTGCCTTGCCAGTGGATTGAAGAAGTCCGCCGTGGTTGAGCCATGGCCTGGCATGGGCAGATACATTTGGCAGGAAACCACTTTTCCTTCTTCTGTCATTCCCGCGTAGTTGAAGTCCCTGATTCCTGTGAGCAGCATCGTGGTCCGCAGCCCATCACGATGTTCCACAAGGTAGCCGATTGAATTGGGCATGTTGCTCTGCAGCCATTCCATCGAAACCGGAGCGGTGGGGAAGCCTTCTTTGACGGGCAAATTGTGACTGCGCGTGAGTGCCGAAACGATCAGTTTTCGCGTCGTCTGGCAGTCTGCTGCAGCCAGCCGGTTCCAGAGATTCTCACCCTTTAACGCATGGATCTGCTTGACGCCGGTTTCACCGCCCTGTCTTCGTTCCGACATGCACTGGGCTGTTTCCAAAGCATGGATGTCATAGCTGTCAACGCCGCCATAAGCCACGCACACACTCTCTTTCAAACGAGTGCCTAACGGCATGTCGACCGCAGGCATCCGGCGGGTCACCGGAAGTGAAGAACCGGCCAGAAATGCGAAGCCAAGTCGTCGTGAGTCTTCGACCATCTCGACGCATTCGTCCCAGTCGGTTGACAGGTGTTTGTCATTGAAGACAGGAACACTGCGGCCGCTGTCTTCAAACACTTTGACGACCTTTTTGAACCAGTCGTAGCGGGGATACAAATGCTGGCCCTTCTCGTTGGTTGGGTAATCGCCGTGTTCCCCGATCAGAACAACGCCATCGACAGCAAGTTTGCTTCCGCCCAGAGTCAGTGCTTCTTCGATGGTGGGATAGAGGTCGAGGTCATGACGTTTGATCCTGCTTTTTGCAAGATCCTCTGTCGGAAACTGATCAATGAACACCGAGCCCACTTCGATGCGTGGTTCCTGCCACCTGCCGTTCCATGTGTAGCCCAGCGTGTGGCGATCGAGAAAATGCTGGGCATGGGAATGCCGCCTGACGACGGTTCCCAAAAATGCGATTCTTGGACGACGCCCAGACTGGGCCGGAGACGCCGTTACGTTGGCCGGGGTAAACGAACCCGACAACGGAGCAGCCAGAAAAGCACTGCCGATACCGGCAGATTTAAGAAAGCGACGACGTTCCATGGTTTGACCGTGGTTGGCGTGTGGGTTCTTGAAACAGAAAGCTTGGCCCGCATGACTGGGTTACGTTGCCAACCATGCCGCCTACCAGTTTAAGGCTTCTGAACCGATGGATGGGAAAGCGTTTTCGTGACCGAGGACGCACTGGGATGATGTTGAAGCAAGCTATACTCCGATTCAACCGTTCCACGACTGGCCGTCCCAGCGGTTCACGCGTTGGATCAGGTCGGTGAATCCTTGAGAGAACAGGCCCAGCAATTCCTCGCCCTTGCGAGCAGAAGCGTTTGCGGGGGATCCGATGTGACCTGCCTGAGAACGATCTGGCATGGTCCATGCACGTTGGGCGGGCTGGAATGAGCCGCTTTGTGACACTGCCTTTACTTCCTCATGTTGCTTCACGAGGTCAGGTCGAAGGTACAGAATCATCGAGGTTTCCCATTCACAGGCATGTCCCATTTCATCCTGTTCCAGTTCGGCGGCCAATGATGGTGGCGTTTCTATCAGGTTCCAGTAGGTGGCAAACAAAAGAAGCAGGTCGTTGCGTTCGCGGTACCGCTGCCTGATCTCGAACATCGCCTGGCGACCAGGTACATCGTTACCACCATGGCCATTGATCACGACAATCCGTTTGAACCCGTGTGTGATGAAATTGTCGACAAGCCCTGACAGCATGTCGATCCAAAGCCGTGGTGCTGCCGAGACCGTGCCGGGGAAATCCAGATGGTGGTGAGAGTTGCCAAGCCAGGTCATCGGAAGAACCAGAGCGTTATCGGTGAACGAGGGGTGTGCCTGTTCGATGATGGCGTCAAGCAGCAGGCTATCGGTGAATACTGGCATATGCAGTCCGTGTTGCTCCAATGCAGCGACAGGCACAATGACAGGTGTATCGCGATCCAGGCGGTCGACGTCTTGCCAGGTAAGTTCAGAAAGAAGCATCGATCTGCCAGGTAAAGAGAGTGTTTGCAGTGGATTGTCTCAGGACGCCGCGTGTGTTGCCTAAAGCAGGATGTCTTTCACTGGCTTGTGCGGTTCGACACCGGTGAGCCGATAATCGAGGCCCTGGTATCGGTAGCTGAGCTTTTCGTGATCCAGACCCATCAAGTGAAGAATGGTCGCATTAAGATCATGCACGTGAACACCGTAGCGATCCCGATCAATGATGTTGTATCCCCAGTCATCCGTTTCACCGTAGCTGATGCCTCCACGAACTCCGCCTCCTGCCATCCAGATGGAAAAGCAACGGGGGTGATGATCTCGCCCGTAGCTGCTTTCGTTCCCACCCTGACGGTACACCGTACGCCCGAATTCACCGCCCCAAACAACGAGCGTGTCTTCCAGCATTCCACGTTGTTTCAGGTCCATGACCAATGCTGCGGATCCCTGGTCAACCTCTTTGGCCAGCTTGGGATGTCGCCCGGGAAGACCTCCATGGTGATCCCAACCGCGATGGTAAATCTGAATGAAACGGACGCCCCGTTCGGCCAGCCTTCGTGCCAGCAAGCAGTTGGCAGCGTGGGTGCCCGGAATCTTTGCATCAGGGCCGTAGAGATCGAGCGTGTCCTGCGTTTCGTCGCTGACGTTGGTCAGGTCGGGAACCGAAGTCTGCATTCGATACGCCATTTCATAGGCGGAAATACGAGTGTCAATCTCAGGGTCGCCGACAGATTCACGCCGCAATTGATTCATCTTGGCAATGGAGTCGAGAAAACGTCGACGATCGTTCCGGTCGGCTCCTGTGGGATCATTCAGGTAAAGCACAGGGTCACCCGATGAACGCAATTTGACGCCCTGATGATTCGATGGCAGTAAAGCGCTACCCCAGAGTCTTGCGTACAGGGGCTGAGCTTGGGAATCCGTATTCTTGTCCAGCATCACCACAAATGACGGAAGGTCATTGCTCTCGCTACCAAGACCGTAACTGAGCCATGCACCGAGGCTGGGGCGTCCGGGTTGTTGGTGGCCCGTTTGAAAAAATGTGATGGCAGGATCATGGTTGATCGCTTCGGTGTACATCGAGCGGATGATGCAGATGTCATCTGCAATTTTTCCATGCCACGGCAGCAAATCGCTGATCCACTGACCCGACTTGCCGTGTTGGCGAAACGGCATGAATGATTTTGCCACGGGAAATGAAGCTTGCCGTGAGGTCATTCCCGTCAAACGTTGCCCATCTCTGATTGAATCAGGCAGGTTTTGTCCATTCAGCTTTTCCAATGATGGCTTGTAATCAAACGTGTCGATTTGTGAAGGCGCACCAGACTGGCAAAGGTAAATCACTCGTTTGGCTTTGGCGGGAAAATGGGTGGGACCCGGTTGACCCGGTCCATATCCGGGGCCGTTATTTGCGGCCAAGGACGAGGCCGCCGTGGCGACATCCGGATTCAGCAGAGAGGCCAAGGCGGCTGCGCCCATTCCGCCACGCGCAAAGAAATGCCGCCGGTTGGTCATGAGTTGCGATTCAAGCAGCTGTCGGGATTGCAGATGCGGTTTCATGGCTGAGTTCGATGGCAAGGAGTGGAGGTGTTGCGGGATCAATCTTGAGTCGGAAAGAACACAGAGAGCGGGTGGTGGAAAACAGAACGAGGGTCAGGGCTTGGTCACAAATTCACTCAAGTTCATCATGACCCGGGCTACGGAGGTCCATGCGGCAAGTTCCGTGGGTGCCAAGGTCGAATCAACTTCAGATTCGCCGACAGCAAGTAACTGCTTTGCCGATTCAGGATCCGACTGGTATTGCCCGGTGCGTGCCTTCAGTTCGGCAAGCAGCACAGCGATCTCCTGGTCCGTGGGTGGGCGTGTGTGGCAGCGCTGGAACCCATCGCGAATTCGCTGCCTGTCCGTGTCGGCAGATTTGAGCATCTGGCCCGCAAGGTGTCGGGCAGCTTCAACGAACTGCGGATCGTGCAGCATGACAAATGCTTGCAGTGGAGTGTTGGTCCGTGAGCGGCTGATCTGGCAATACTCACGTTCCGGGGCATCAAAAGCGGCCATCGAGGGCGGCGGTACAGTACGTTTCCAGAACGTGTACATGCTGCGTCGGTACAGTTTTTCGCCACTGTCCTGTTTGTAAGTTCTTGAGTAACCAGGGCGGTTATTGATTTCCTGCCACAAGCCAGTTGGGTGATAAGGGAAGACGCTCGGGCCCCCCACACGCTTGGATAGCAGGCCGCTTGCAAACAAGGCGCTGTCCCGAATGACTTCTGCATCCAATCGCAATCGTGGACCACGCGAGAGTAACCGGTTCTCTGGATCTTGCTGCAGCGTGTCTGGGGTGGTTACTCCTGATTGTCGGTAGGTCGATGACATCACGATCTGTTTCAACAAAGCTTTGATATCCCAACCGGATTCCATAAAGTTGATTGCAAGCCAGTCAAGTAATTCAGGGTGGCTTGGCCAGTCTCCTTGCGAGCCAAAGTCTGCCGCCGTTTTGACAATTCCTGTTCCAAACAGCTGTTGCCAGAAACGATTGACCGTAACACGGGCGGTCAATGGATGATCTGGCGTTACCAGCCATTTTGCCAGTCCCAGACGATTACGCGGGAACTCTGCTGCCATGGGTGGAAGTGTTGCCGGTGTTGCCGACTGAACCTCTTCACCAAATTTGTCATATTCTCCCCGGATCAGGACATGGGTTTTTCGAGGTTTCGGTAATTCATTCATGACCATCGTGGCGGGATAACCGGAACTCAACTCCGTTCGCTGTTGTTCCAATCGTTTGAGTTTGTTTACCGCTTCACGCACTTCCTGGGACCCCAGGCTGAGGAGCCACCAGTCACGCAGTTCACGCTGTTCAGTTTCACTGCGTTGAGAGATTGGTGTTTCAATGATCTTTGAGAGAGCAATGGGTGTGGGTGGTTTGTTCGACAGATGCAGGGCAGTACGGAATCTTGCAATTTGATGGGATCCGCCATACTCGTGCTTCATTCTCACCCGAAGAATCGTGCCATTGGGAAATCCGATCGGCTTTTGGAACGAGAAGACAGCAGTTCGGTCCTCGATTTTCGTATTGCCATCGACCGCCCATCCCGTGCGGTCAACTTTACCGTCGATTGCAAGGTTGATGGAATAATTTGCCTGTGAATAATCGGCATCTGCTCTGGCAATCAGGACCTTTTTGAATTCGCTGGGTTGGTCCGGAGATGCCGCTTCAATTTCTACCTCGCTGAGTACAAAGTTGCCATTACTGCCCCGCCCTGCGCCACCATTGACGGTCGACGCGTCACGCAACGCCTCGATCCTGATCGCACTGATCGTCTTCTCATCGCTGTTGAGGATGAGTTCATACATGTCATTGGGAATGTTGGGCCCGGTCAGGAGAACACTTTTATCTTCCTTGATGTTGAAATCAGCGTTGCCCTTGGAGGTCATCTTGCCGGGAACGACGACAGACCATTTGTTTTCGATAGGTGGTGCCTGCTGCAGTTGGTTCATGGTCAGACCAGAGCGTTTCGCCGCTTGCCTGAGTTGCTCTTCTGCTGTGCTGATAGCTTGATTGGCTTCTTCAAGTTGTTTTGCCATGTAAGGCGACGGCACTTGAGCTTTGGGGTTGAAACCATTGAGACCACGCTCAGACACATTGTTGAAGAAAGCAAAAAAACGATAGAAGTCCTTTTGCGAAATGGGATCGTACTTGTGATCGTGGCAGCGACTGCAAGTCATGGTCAGGCCCATCCACACCGTTGCAGTCGTAGCAACTCGATCGACGACATATTCCGTCCGATATTCTTCGTCGATCACCCCACCTTCGATCGTGATCGGGTGATTGCGGTGAAAACCGGTTGCCAGTTTCTGTTGGTCTGTGGCTCCGGGGATCAGGTCCCCTGCGAGTTGTTCGATCGTGAATTGATCAAATGGCATGTTGGTGTTCAGTGCGTGGATGACCCAGTCACGCCAAACCCATTGCTCCCGTTCCAAATCATATTGATAACCATTGGTGTCAGCGTATCTGGCCGCATCAAGCCAGAACCTTGCCATGTGTTCCCCGTACTGATCTGAGCCCAATAGTCGGTCGACGGCCTGTTCATAGGCGTTCGGTGATGGGTCGTTTGCAAACGCTTCGATCTCAGATTTGGAGGGTGGGAGTCCGGTCAAATCGAGAGCAAGTCGACGTAGCAGGGTGTGCTTGTCAGCTTCTTCGGCAGGGGACAGATTCTCCTTGCGTAAACGCTGCAAGACAAAGCGGTCGATGGTGTTTCTGGGCCATGTGGCGTTCGGGTCGTTTTGAGGAACGACTGATTTGGGAGGCGAAAAGGCCCAGTGTCCCTCGTACTTGGCCCCTTGGGCTTGCCAACGCTTTAGCAGTTCAATCTCGTCAGCGGTGAGCGACTTTCCCGATTCGGGTGGAGGCATCTGGATTTCTGGATCGTTCGATGTGATCCGCTGGTGAAATGTGCTGTCTTCGACGGGTTGGGAGAAAACGCCACCCTGTTTGACGGCAGGCTCCTGGTCCAATCGCAGGTCTGCCTCGCGATGCTCAGCATCAGGACCATGACAAAACCAGCATTTTTCCGATAGGATCGGTCGGATGTCACGATTGAATTGGACGGCCTCGTCAGCGAATGACGTTGCAAACGTTGTCGTGAACAGGGTCAGAGCAAAAAGTGTTGATCTCATGCAGGACACGGTGAGGTTGAAAGCGGCTGTCGAAGGAGAGTAAAAGTCTAGCTGATCCTGGAAGTCAGCGTTTTCTGGCTGGCAGGGCGTCCTTGATCCAGCCTCGCCGCCTCCAGTCTTCACGTGAACGGTAGCACTGGCGTCGACGGTGACCAGTTGGGGATCACTTTTGCAGGTGCCCAAGCCTCTGACAGCGGTTGAGCAGTGAGTTGCGGCTTTGACTGGATGGTGGTGACAGAGGCATGGCTCCACCAACACAGGGTGATCAGCGATCAAAACAGCTCAATTGGTGTCAGATGTTTTTGGGGGTAGCAGTGGCTCTGCATTGGCGGTGGGAATGAAGCCAGCAAGTCGTTTTTTGATCTCGCTGTAGCGTTGATCTGCTGCCAGGTTGGTCCACTCATGAGGATCATTTTCATGATCGTAAAGCTCTTGGCTGCCATCGGCGTACTGGATATAGCGGTGTTTGCGTGAACGCACGGCGTGGTTGTTTTGGCCTTGAGTGGTGATGGCAACCCGTTCTGATTCCGTGTTCGGGTGTTTGAGCAGGTTGACGAAGCTTTTGCCTTCAAGCTTTTGGGGTGTCGCTTCAAGGCCGCACAGTTCAATCAATGTGGGGTAGAGATCGAGAAGACTGACCGGAATATCGCACCGTGTGCTGGGTGTGGTGTGTTCGGGGGCCACCACCATCAGTGGGACACGTGTTGTGTTTTCCCACAACGCAAACTTTTCCCAGTGCTGTTTTTCTCCGAGGTGATAGCCGTGGTCACCCCACAAAATGACAGTGGTGTTGCCAGCAAGAGGCCCCTGGTCCAGAGCGGTCAGAAGCTCTCCGACCATGTCGTCAGCAAATGAAAGCGACGCGAGGTAGCCTTGGACAGCTTTCTTCCATTGCTTGTTGGCAACAATCCACTCATGCCACTGGCTTTTGGTCAGTTTTCTGGCTGCATCAGGGAGGTCTGACACATCCTGCTCGAGGTGCTTTGGAAGTTGGATTGATTCCAATGGAAAACGGTCGAAATATTTTTGTGGCGCATACCAGGGCACGTGCGGGCGATAGATGCCCACGGACAGGAAGAGTGGTTTGTCGTGTTTTTTGGCGAGTTGCTGTTTGGCCCATGCGACCACTTTTGCATCGGCCATCTCTGAAGTTTCAATCTGAAGAGGTGACCAGTCAAAGTGCCCACCATAAAAATCTTTGCTGCTGTTGACGGGCCATGCGGCGGGGACAGTTTCGGCTGGCATCTGTTGAGTCAACGAGGGGAAGTAGTCGTCCCATGCCTTGGGATCACTGAAACCGGAAAGATACTTGGGGTCAAAGAATGTGTGTGCGTGGAACAGTTTGCCTGCCCCCAGCGTCTCGTAACCGTGGTTCTTGAAGTGTTGCGGCAAGTGAACCGCGGAGTCGACAAGCGACGTGTTCCGCCAGTCGTGTGCGTTTTGATAAATGCCGGTAGTGGAGGGGCGAAGCCCCATCAATAAACTGGTGCGGGACGCGTTGCAGCCAGGCGCGGTGCAGTGGGCATTGGTGAACAACAAGCCCCTTTCAGCCAGCCGATCCATGTGCGGCGTGATCGCTTGAGGATGGCCACCAAGG
>PKCN01000277.1 GCA_002862205.1 Planctomycetaceae bacterium
CAACGCAGCGTCAGCATGACCGCAGAACGCTGCCAAAAACAGCAGAATTGCCATGAAGGAGGTAGTGCGGTGCGAAAGAGCTTTTACGGACATACGAATAGTATGGTGAGCCGGAAAATCATGATCAAGCTGTAAATCCGGAAAACTCCCCCAAACCACCAAAAAAATATTACCGTCATAACCGTGCCAAGGAGCGCAGCTGCGGCTGTGTCTGCATGAAGGGCATAAGTGGTTTGCCTTGGCTCAATTGGGGGGGCAGGCTTTGCTCTCCAGAAACTCGTCGCCTCGATTCCACACCAGGAAACCCAAGGCCGCACTGAATAGGTATACAAATGTATCAGAGGCGTCTGGGACACAGGGAACGAGGAAAATTTGTAACCCTTCCAGCATGAAGCCGAAGGCAGCAATCGCAAGAAGACTCACAAATCGCAGAATTCGATCGTTCCCGGATGATCCTGAGTATCGCGCGAGTAAGTTGGCGGAAGTTAAACCCAAGGCCATGAAGAGAAGAATTTTCATCAGCAGGTTGAAGCCAGCGCTGAACTCGGTGCCGTAGTAATACCGCACGAATGGCATGCTGAAGAAGTCATTGAACCGAGCTTCAATCTCCGCTCCCGTCGCAAATCGTTGGGCGCCCCAGAGAAATGAAGCAACGATGAGAGCGAGATTTAGCAGCAGCAAAGCAAATCGAACCCGCGAGAAACGGTTGAAGGCGAGTAGACGGTTTGCGTGCTTCGCCAAGTACCAACCGAGCCAGGCCCCCAACCACCCCATGATGACATCAGTGATCGTAAAGTGACGCGAAAAAATCGGGAGTTGTAGTAACTCGACCAGCGGTGGGATGCACAAAATCAACCAAAGATTTCGCTTGCCCTGTGTTTCACTGCCCTGTGTTTCACTGCCCTGTGCTTCACTGCCCTGTGTTTCACTGCTTTGTGCTTCACTGCCCTGTGTTTCACTGCTTTGTGCTTGACTGCTCTGTTTTTGACGATTCTGTGATTGACTGAGGTAAGTCAACAGGCCCAAGGGTATCAATTTGACCATGGTTGCCAACATGCTGAGCAGCTGGCCGATTAAATCGCGTCCGGATGTGGCGAGGACGATTTCGGAACCTGGCAGTAATGCTATTCTGCCTGCCTCGAACTTCACTATCAGTTCATGATGGCTCAACATCAGATCACCTGGTAGCAGTGACCAAAGGCATAAACCGATTAGATAAACCGCCAGTAGCCAAGTGCAGAATGAAGCCTTTTTGGCAGCGAAGTCATCTTCCACTTTCACTGCCAGCAAGCGGTCAAAAATGGGGGCTCCCAGAACCAGCCATAGCATGGGGCCGATCAAGGCACCCACCCAGCCGGCCGCGATGTCGTTGAGCGAGACCGTTCGCGGCGGAAACCAAAGTTGCACGAACTCAATGATGGCGACCAGCAGAGCCGTGCCCATGATTAAGCACGAAACACCGAATACCTGATTCAGTGTTGCTCTTTTTCCAAAGCAGATTGCACCGGTTCCGGCAAAACCGATCGGCAGCACTACGATCGCATTTGCGACCCAATCTGCCCGCTTGTAGATACCCAAATCCAGCCATGGCGTGTTGAGGAATTGTTGCCATGCCGTCGTAAAAGCTTGTTCGCTGTACTGAAGAGGAATGATCGAAGCATAGACCAGGCCGATCGCACTGAGTGCTGCCACATACGCCAATCCCCGTCTCCAGCGTTTGTAGGCGTCGTTTGGCGGAACTGGGTTCGCTTGGAAGTTTGACATGATCCTCAATCAACAGAGAAGGAGAGCAATGGTGTAATCACTGTCCTGGTTCTCGGGTGGGCTTCCGGCAGAAGTCACTTGGTGGATGCTTGAAGCCCCCCTGCCTCTTGATGTTATCCGATGTACGTTGGCACCAAGATACGTTGGCAAGATGAGCTGGCAAGATGAGCTGGCAAGATGAGCTGGCAAGATGAGCTGGCAACCGGTTGGAGTTTCCTGTGGATCCGTTTTTCCTGGTTTGTGTGCTTCTTATTGTCCAGCAAGTTTCGCCAGCAATTCGTAGCAAGCATCGGTATTGGCGTAGAGACCGCTTGCGCAGGGGATCAGGTTCAGCAAAGTCAATTGAACCGGCCCACCTCGATAAACACACGGGAGCGGTTCAAGCTTCAGGTTGTAGCCCTTTGTCAAACGCATCGCTCTGGCAAGATGCGTTGCATTGGTGATCAGGCCAATGGTTTTGCCGCGTTGGCCGTCCTGCTGGAAGTATCTCGCGAGCTCGTGGATTTCTTCCCTCGTGTTGTTCCCTGCCGAAACATCGATGCGATCAGCTGGTACACCGATGGAAATCAACAGTTGCTTTGCCTGTTGCGCGGGACTGATCTGCTCACCGCTCATGCTGTGATTGGAACCCGTGACTAAAATTCTATCCGTTTTTCCAGCGTGGTAGATCTGGGCAGCATAAAACAGTCGATGGCCATCGATCGCGAGTTCCGGCATACCCCTGCGATCGACACGGGTTGACCCACCCAGCAGCACGGTGGTGTCCAGAGGGGAGGAGGGCAACGGAAATTGTTTGTCGGCACTGAAGTTTTCGGCACTGAAGTTTTCGGCACTGAAGTTTTCGGCACTGTATTCGACTTTGGAATTGAACCAGGCGCTGAAAGGTTCACTTCCCGTTAAGGAGATCAGGGTAAAGGCTGCTCCCAGACAAAGGGTTGAGAAACGCTTTTTTCGGATCCATTCGATCAGGAAACCCAGCAAGCAAACGTGCCAAATCAATCCAACTGGCATGGCATAGCGGGTCAGCAGTTTTTCCAGACCGGACAGTCCATGGTTCGCGTAAACAGCAGTCGGAAGAGCAATCCAAATGGCCACGAGGACTACCAGAGTAATTTGGTGTCGTTTCGGTGGCCAGAAAGACCAGCGACTTTGATTCAGCGATTCAATGTCATGCTTCATGCTGCACACTGGCAAACCTCACGCTGCATTGGGATAACCTTTTCCATCCGCAGACGGATCTCCGGAACCCAAGTCAGCTCAGTTGCGATTTGCCCCAGGTTTCTAGAAAGAGCAGGCTCCAAATGCGTTCACCATGATTCCACTTTCCCGTGTGATGGTCACGCAACATATTTTCAATGGCAGATGGTTTGAAGTAGCGACTGCAAAACGCATCTTCTGCTAAAAGCATATCTTGGGAATAGTCTTGCAGGCTGTTTCGGAACCAAGAGTCCAGGGGTACTGTGAACCCCATTTTTTTTCTGTTTTTAAGGCTCTCAGGAAAATGCTTCGCAAAGGTGTCTGTCAGAATTGGTTTGGTACGTCCCGGTTGAGTCATTTCCGCGAATTTGAACTTGCCAGCAGCCTCGACCACCTTGTGGTCGAGGAACGGGCTGCGGCATTCAAGGCCATGTGCCATGCTGGTGATGTCAACTTTCGCGAGCAGGTCGCATGGCAGATAGGAACGCAGGTCGGTTCTCATCGCAGACAGCCCCCCATCATCCAGGCTGGATGAACTGAATAGTTCGCTGATGAATGCTCCCTGCTCAAGTTCATTGAACTGCTGTGACCATTCGGTGTGATACAGTTCGTTCCGTAGGGAGAGAGGAAAAGAGGTCACCCAATTGCAGTACCGCTGAGAAGGTGTTCCCCCCATGATCTGCATGCGATTCCTCAAGCGTCGAGTGAAAGAGCTTTCTGTTTTCCCGGGGACGAGTTTTGCCATTGGGCCTGAGATGGCTTTTCGCAAGAAGGTTGGCATTCGATCAAATCGACGCAGATTGTGGACCGTCGGATAACGATCATAGCCGGCAAACAGTTCGTCTCCGCCATCACCTGTCAGAGCCACAACCACGTGATCGCGGGTCAGTTCGGAAACATAGTAGGTGGGTACCGCACTGCTGTCCGCAAATGGTTCATCAAATAGCCATACCAGTTTGTTCAGCAGTTCTACTGAATCCGGTTTAACTTCGAGTAATTGGTGTTCGGTACCGAGGTGGGTTGCAGCGGTTTGCGCATAAGCAGACTCATCGAAACCATCGACCGGGAACCCAATGGTGAAGGTTTTCGTGGGCTGCGAACTCAATTCCTGCATCACCCCGGTAATGACGGTTGAGTCAATCCCGCCAGACAAAAAGGCTCCCAGCGGAACATCGCTTCGCATCCTCAATCCCACCGATTCCGACAGGGTCGTCTGCAGTTCGTCTTTGAGTTCTTCTACCGAGCTGGTTTGATCGGGCCGTAGGTCCGGGTTCCAGTAGCATTTCGTCGTGAATTGCCCGTTTTCGTAAATCGCAAGATGCGCGGGCGGAAGTTTTTTGATGTCCCGATAGATCGTCCATGGGTGAGGGACGTAACCATAAGTGAGGTAGTCGTCGATGGATTCGTGGCGGATTTCTTTTGAGGTTTCGGGCAATTGGAGGAGAGCCTTGATCTCACTTGCAAAGGTCAAGCGGTCTGGCGTCGCGTGGTAGACAAGAGGTTTCTGTCCAAGCCGGTCTCGTGCGAGGATCAACCGCCGGTGGTTGTTATCCCACAACGCAATGGCGAACATGCCTCGCAAGTGGCTGACAAATGCTTCGCCATATTCCTCGTACAAATGCACGATGGTTTCACTGTCCGAGTTGGTTCGGAATTGATGCCCCGCCTGTTCAAGCTGAGGACGCAGTTCGCGGTAATTGTAGATTTCGCCATTGAAAGAAACCCAGATACTATCGTCTTCATTGGACATGGGCTGAGCACCGCCCGCCAAGTCGATGATCGATAGGCGCCGGTGCCCCAACGTGATACCTGACCCATCCGAAAATTCCTGACGATGGATTCCACGTCCATCCGGGCCGCGATGGGCCATGGAATCGGTCATCTGGTTGAATCGTTCGCGATCAACCGGTTGCCCTGTTGATGTCCAGGCTACGCCTGCTATTCCGCACATGTTCTTTGTTTGCTTTTCAAACGGATGGATTCAGTCTTGCTCAAAACCCGGACGGGATTTGCATGGTTTTGCAGGTACGCCTACTGCAATCACGCCGGCTGGAATCGGGCGATTCACGACTGACCCAGCGCCAACAATGGAATGAGCGCCAACGTCTGCCATGATGATGGCGCCGGCACCAATCCAGGCACCTTTGCCAATGGTCACTCGATTCAGGGTTTGCCCCTGATCGTGCAAAGACGATGACGAAGCTGCAGTTTGATCGTGTTCCCGTCCGCCACTGAGCACGGTCACGCCGTCAGCCAGCATGACTTCTGCACCGATGTCAGCGAATCCGATAGAACAGAAACGTCCGATGTAGGCTTTCTCGCCCACCTTGGCTTGGGTCATTGAAAACACAGAGTTCCAGCCCAAGTAAACATCGGTGCCGCAGGAACTCAGTACTCGACGGTAAAATGCCTGCCTGAGGTAAACACCCCGTAAACCGGGCACTCGGGCAATGGATTCAGCGGATGATGTGATAGCCCGCTCGCCGATCAATTTTCGACCCAGGAAATATGCTCCTAAACGTGGTAGGGCGAGCAGCAGAAAGCAGGCCTGAACGCATCGTTTGATTCGTTGGGGCGCATCGCTTGCCGCAGGTCGCGTGATCGTCTCGGGATCGGGTGAGGTGCTCAATCTATTGATTCACTTTCAGTTTCCGTCAAATTTCACATTCCGTTTCTCAGACATGAGTCCAGCGTTTCCTGGTTGCTTTCGTGCACGTCTACAATTGATGTTACATGCAACAGCAGAGGAATGAGACTGGCGAATGCATGGAAGCCCGAAAAACACCGCTTGCTTGTGTCAGCAGGCAGGTCACTAGTGCAGGTGAAGCCCGTCAGTCATTGTTTTCGAGGACAAAAAATATTCCAGTTCATGTTTCCAAAAATCTTTCTTTACCTTGCCTCTTCAAACCCCGGCCCCGGCACGATTCTGCTTTAGAAAACGTACGCAACGCGTCTGGGTGCGATGGGCGGAATGTCCCGCATGGGTGAATGACGATCCCGGTGCCGTGACTGGAGACAGTTGAGGTGAATCGATCATGGGTAATTCCGCGATCGGAGGCAAGCTGAACCAGAACAGTATTCACCCCCGCATCACGCTTTGCCCTCACATGAAAAGATGCTATCGAGTTGCCATTTGTCGGTACTTACTTTGGTATTGTTTGTGCATTGCATCGGCGTTGAAGTGCTCGATGATGCGTCTGCGACCGGCTTGTCCAAAGGCTGCTCGCTGTTCAGGAGAATTGCAGAGTTTTGAGATGGATGCTGCCAATGATTTTGTGTCTCCAGCCTCACAGAGAAACCCGGTTTCACCATCGTTGACGATCTCCGGGACTCCTCCGACTTTGGTGGCGACGACAGGGAGTTGTGTTGCCATGGCTTCGGCCAGCGTCAGCGGTATGCCTTCACTGCGACTGGTCAACAAGCAGGCATCCGATGCATTGAGCAGGTTCGGAATGTCATCCCGCAACCCCAGCATTGAAACACGTTCCTGCAAGCCGAGATTGCTGATTTCCGCTTGGATGTTATTGCTCTCGGGGCCTTCGCCGACGATGAGTAGTTTGATCCCAGAAGTTTCTTTTAGTAATCCGAAGGCTCTGATCGCACTCAAGTGATCTTTTAGTGGATCAAGTCTCGCGACATGAATGACCACGGTCTCATCCGATTCAATACCCAGATTTTGTCGGGTCTGGTCCCGAACGTCAGGGTTGGGGATGAATCGCTGAACATCAATTCCATTGTAAATGACTTCGATTTTCTTCTCGGCAAGTCCTTCGTTTTCAATCAGCGCGCGTTTAACCTGCTTGCCCACCGCAATGACTGAATCTTTTTTCGAAAATAGAAATTGATTGGCAAAGACACGTTTGCTGCGTCTGAAATCGGGGAAGGTACGCCCATGTTCTGTGAACAGCACCGGGAGCCTGTTACCGAGCACCCGGCTAATCGAGGAATAAAAGAATGGCGTGTACTGATGGGCGTGGATAACATCGACATTCTGTGCTTTGCAATACGCCTTCAAACGTTTTGCCGCTCCAATGTCAATGCCTGGCTGCCGCTGAAGCGAGGTGACCTGGAAGTTGGAAGCAAGAAGTTCTTCCCCCATCGATCCCAGTTCATCAAGGCAGGCAAATACAAAACGAAAATCGTTTTTTCCCTGCCTCGAAAATTCTCGTGCCAGTACCTCAGCACCGCCCACCGATAAGGTGTGCAGCACGTGGCAGACCGTGGGCTTGTTGTTGGTTTGGGTCATCGTCGAATATTCACTCGAAAGAAACGGTCTTGTCCAAGGAATCTAGCCTTGAATTCGCCCGCGGATTGCACCCAAGCCGCTGGGGAGCAGGCATTTTTGGCGATTTTAACCAACCCTGCTGGCGACCTCATCCGCCCGCGTATTTCAACCTTTTGGGTTGTGATTGGAATTCGCTCAGGCCAATTTGCAGGCGTGGTTGCATGCTTGCTTGGGTTTTCAGC
Organism: Planctomycetaceae bacterium; assembly: GCA_002862205.1. Classification (GTDB taxonomy): domain Bacteria; phylum Planctomycetota; class Planctomycetia; order Pirellulales; family Pirellulaceae; genus Rubripirellula. The sequence continues at coordinate 7,429 of PKCN01000277.1, forward strand.
ATGCTCTCGATGGTTCTCTTGGGCAAACCAACGAATCGGAAACTGTTGCAACGCGATGGCGGCGGGACGGGTACAGTTTCTGCTTGGAAATGACATCAGTTGATCGAGTGCTGTTTCGTAGAAAGCGAGTCCTTTGTCATGCATCTGCTGTGAAAATGCGTCCGTCCCCATGGAGCCGATAAGCATCATGGTCGTGCCTTTTCGAAGGTCTTGAGCCGCCCAAGTCTCTGTTGGGAATTCCAGTTCTTCCGGCGATTCAAAGTGCAGGACTGAATGGTCGAGCATCCACTTGCCAAAATGCCGGAGCGATTGCCGAAGATGCTCGCAGGTTTCGGGCGCCTGGTTGCCGACAACAGAGATGAATCTTAATAGAGCTTGCAACGCGATGGGATACGACCAGCGATTTTCGGAATCATTCAAATTCAATGCTTCAATGTCGTCGAGTGGATGGACGCAGCGGTGAACCAATTCAATGCAAAATTCCAGATAGGGCTCGGCATGTGTCAATTGCCACGCATCAATCAGGGCATTGATTGAGTTTCCGATGCCACGTCCGGGGCCATGGTAGTCCCAATCGCGGGTAGAGCTAGCTGATCCGGTTGTTTGTTGGCTGAGTGGTGCGAGCAGATCGCAGCCACCGTTGTCCATGGCAATCACCCAGTCGGCAAGCTTCAATATGGTTCGCCTGGCGGGGCGACTTCCGGTCAGGTGGTAGTAGAGAAGCAGTCCCGTAGTGAAATTGTGTTCGTTGCTGGGGCCGCCACCATTGACGGCATGCTTTTCCCCCACCATGTGCACCGAATAGGTTCTGTGTGTTGCTGTGCTCGCATCGCGGTAATGGCTTGTATGCCAGAACAGTCCACCGTTGTAGGCAGCACGATCACGGTCCGTGTCGTAGACATCGATGCTGATGATGTGTTCCGCAAGCGGTTTTGCGAGATCCCACCAGCGTGGATCTTGAGTTCTCAAGTATTCGCGTAGCAAACCATGCAGCAAGTCATACTGATTGTTGTAGTGCGAGATAACCGGGGAAGAATCCTCTGAGTAGAGTTCTTCGTGGTCGGCCCAGAAATCGCCAAAATTTCGCCAGCCATACTCGTCGATTTGCTCTCGTTTCCAGAAAAAACTTCTTGGGCCATTCAGCAACTCATGCAGCAACTGTTGTTCATGAGAGGTGGAGTTTGTCGCGGTGCTGTCTGAGGATGTGGGTGCTGAGGATGTGGGTGCTGAGGATGTGGGTGCTGAGGATGTGGGTGCTGAGGCCGGCGGATCTGCTGCATACCATTCGATCGCGTCACTTGCAGCAATGGTCGATTCGTGCGGAAGTACTGTCAGTGGTTGGTGAATGTTGACAGTTGTCGCCTCGAAACGCGGTTCGGGACTGTTGGACGCTTGCAGCCAGAGTGTCCGACTGCACTTTTCGCCCGGTTGTAGTTCGGTCAGACCGGCTGTCGTGGCAAGAAGATGGATTTTGATACCCACATCGCTGACCTCGATTCCACTGGGGCATTTCTGCCAGAACTCAGGCATGGTCGCAAGCAGCCAGGTTGAATTTGCTTGAACTACAGCGGTGGGAGTAGCCCGATTTCCAAGACTCTCGGTGTCGCCATGTTTCAGGCTGTATCCCTGTTTGCCTTTGATGACTTGATTGTCGTTATCTACGTGAGTCCTACTGTCCCAGTTTTCTCCGCCACTGTTGGTCTGGGTGATGGACCACTTCATCTCGGTGGTCGTTTGCCACTTGGCATCGATTGATTCCTGCCAATGCATCTGGGTTGGAGCAATCGCTCGGGTATCAATTTCGAGTGTTGCCGATTGCAGGTACTCGGAGTTGGGGTCACCCAAGTCCCAATAGCCATCAGGATGTTTGGCTCGCTTGGGATTGTGGAGTGCGATGTCCAGTTTGAGTGTGGCCGTCGAGGGAAAGTAAGTCAGGTCTGCGAAGAATGAGAGCGTTTGTTTGCCTTTGAATTTCCCCGTCATGTGATGATGGGAGCAGAGGGGGCCACGTTCAATCATCTGGCAATCGCTGATGAGGGCAACGGATACTTGACCTTCAGCACCGGTGCAGTGGAGTTTGGCTGTGATGGGTTGTGATGTTGCCGACGAGCGTAAGTGAACTAATTCGCGGGCTTGAGGGTTTCCCGGGTCGTATTCAAATGGCGAATTCTCACGTTTGGAATCAACCGGCTCGACTGTATGTGCTGCCGAGAATGTTGTTTGCTGATGTGCTGTGATCTGAATGTTCGCATTCAGCATGATCCAACGCGGTGATCCCGATGGCCAGTAGGACGTGGTCACAGATTGGCAGGGAAAGGTCCTGCCGTCGTCCGATGTGATCACATTGGGCAGGTCGCTGTTCTGAAAGGCTCCCTCAGCAATCGGTAACCCTACCCGAATGGGATAATCATGGCGGTCGCAGCCATGATTTTCGAAGACAATAAACTGCAGGGGTGGATGGTTCACAGGATCGATTGGGCAGCGGAACTTTTGGCGCGCTGTGAGGCGTCGTACATCGGGTCTGAGCACTCAGTGGAGGTCAGCAGGCGGCAGTTGAACTTTCCTGGCTGCGCTCGGTTTGAATCGTTTCAAGGTCTGGATGAGGCACGACGAACGAGCCGATCGAAAGGATGTCGATGCGTCCTTCCAGAAAAGCTCTGATGGCATCATCAGGGGTGCAGACGATCGGTTCCTCGTGCATGTTGAAACTGGTGTTGATCAAGGACGGAATTCCCGTGATTGATTCATATGCGGAAAGCAGACTGTAAAAGCTTGGATTGGTTTCATTGCTGACCAATTGAGGACGTGCCGTGCCATCGATGTGGACCGCAGCTGGGCACATCTGTTTCATTTCTTCCGTGCAATCAAACGTGACTGTCATGAATTCGGCTGTTTTCTCGCAACCATCCACTGCCTTGAAAAGTCGTGGCGCGTGTTCGGCCATGGCAGCCGGGGCAAACGGCATGAATTCAGTCCGGCCCAGTTGGTGGTTCAGCCAGAGATTCACCTCTGGATCCTGAGCGGGGTAAAGGATCGATCGATTCCCCAGAGCTCGCGGGCCATACTCCATCCGTCCGGCGAAACGGGCAACAATGTGATTTTTGGCCAAGTGCTCTGCGGTAGCGCGTTCCACATCGGTGTGGTGTTGATACTTCAGGCCTGCAGCTTTGAGGGCATCTTCGATTTCCTGGTCCGAGAAATCAGGACCCAGATAAGCGTTTTCAAGTGACTTGCGAGCAAGAGATTCCTGTTCAAAAGCGAGTAAAGCGGCTCCGGTTCCACAACCGCCATCGCCCATGTTGGGGTAAACAAAGACAGAGTTGACCCCATCGCACTCATGGATTCTTTGGTTGAGTTTGACGTTGGCGTTTACACCACCCGAAACGCAGACATTTTGTAGACCTGTTTTTTGCACCCAGTAGTCAGAGACCTGCTTCACCACCTCTTCAAGAACGTTCTGATACGCTGCGGCCATGTCACGCTTGGTGAACGACTGTGCCAGCAGACGCGTGAAGTAGTAATTGCAAGCAGCGCGAATTCGGATATCACCCTCATCCATCCCGGTGAATCGAGATCGTAAAACCGGTCCAAGTATTTCAGGGTCACCATAGGCGGCAAGTCCGACGATCTTGCCCTCATGCCGGCCAGGCTGGTATCCCAGTGCGGCAGTGACGTGTTCGTAGAATTGCCCCAACGAGTTCGGGAATGAGAATTCATGGAGCTTTTTCAAACCGCTTTCACTGGCGTGGTAGACGGCGCCACAGTTTCCCGATCCATACCCATCGAATGACATCACCAACGCATCTTCGTACCCGGAGTAGTAAAATGCGTTGGCCGCGTGGCACTCGTGGTGGTTGTAACGGCGCAGTTTGTCCCGCAGTCCCAGCTCTTCCAGCCCATCATGAAGCTGCTGCGTTCTCAGGGCATGGTCCGTGCTTGCCTCACTTACCCATTGTCGGAAATTGCGACGATGGAGTTTGTGGTCCAGTTGAGGTGACAGTGTGGAAAGCGAATACAGCTTCTTTTTGAGCCAGGTCTTTGCGTCCGCGAATTCCTTGTCACGCTCGAGGCCGGGGATGGGAGGCTCGAGATTCGGTTTGTAGCCGGACTCGTGAATGGTGGTTAAGGCCTGAAGCGAGTCCTGAGTGGCGTCGGATTGGTGATAGCGGTCGTCTTCGGCCATTGCCTGATTCATCAAGCTTGTTTCTTCAGTTCCCTCAAAGAAAGAGTAGGCAACAACGTCGATGGAATCGAGTGTCCAACCAGTCCGGGCCAATCCCATTTGAATGGCCTTCATCGGAAATCCATCCTGCAGCTTCGTGCGAGAAAGCCGCTCCTCACCGCAGGCAAAAAGAATCTTCCCATCCTCAACGAATGATGCTGTCGCGTCTTTATCCAGTGGGCTGATCCCCAGAACTCTCATTTTCCGCTTTCCAAAAAGTGGGATATTTCCGATATGGTTGCTGGTTCGAAGTTTTCCAGCGTAATTAGTAGCTTGAAAGTTTGTTCAATGTTGTAGAAAATCTTCTCAACTTGCTCTGGCTTGTGCGAGTAGGGGTTCAAACCAGTGGAAAGCGAGGAACTGTGGATGGTAAAACACAGATAAGGTAGCTTGAGTCGTACGGCGTTTTTGATCAACCACTGCATGGGAGCAAGAGGTTCGCTTTCAAAGTTCAGCCAGATTTTTCGGGCAATCCCCGTTTTTTCCATGATTCCTATCAATCGAGCGTGAGTCAGTGGAGTGTTTTCAATGAACTTGAAGCAGCGATTCCAGCTTGCGAATGGGCGTCGTGAGAATACCCGTGTCAAAGGGATGCTCCAAAGACCTGTCTTTTGATCCGAAACTTGAGGATCACTGATCCGTTGAGGCCGCTCATCGGTGTCACGGTAGTCCGGAGCCCCGGGGTCTGTCCACGTTGAAAAAGGGCAGACGGATGCGTCCGCTACAAACCCATGCTCAAGTAAAAACTTTTGCGTGGTTTCACCGGTTGAGTATCTGCCCCCCCGAAAACTGGTGGGCTGAAAACCCTGTTCTCTCATCAGGCGGTAGGTGGTAGCCAGTTTTTCCGTTGCCAGTTCGCTTGGCAGGTTTTCAAGAAACGAAGCGTGGCAGCTGTTGTCATCGCTTGCGTTGGGTGGAGTGATCCACGGATGCAAGTGCATGCCAATCTCGGTGGAACCTGTGGCTGCCAAACTAGCCATGACAGCCGCGCTTTCAGGCTCGGCAAACACGGCATGATTGGTGAAGTAGGTGGTGGACAACCCATATCGTTGGCATAGATCGTGGAAGCGATCCAAACGCAGAATGTTCTCGATATCATGCTCGCGCACTGGGAACCCGTCGTCCCATTTCCAGCCTTCTTCAGTGTCAATTGTGATTGCTATCTTCATCAGCCGTTTCTCAATACCGAAATCACAGGATCACCATTCATCGAAAGACTGACCGCCCGCACCAGCGCAGGAACGCATCGGATCTCGCGATGAAGTAGATGTAGTAGATCACAAGGATGTGTAAGCACCGGGATGGCTGACCTTTGCTTACGATCGCCCGCAGCGTGTAGGCCCAAGGTGCCAATGACAAACCTGCAAATCCGATCGCCGCAGGATAAACATTATAAAATGGCCAGACTGCCAGACCTGCCACAAATAGGATTGCGGAAAGTGCGAAAATGATCGGAGTGATCAGGCTTGGTAGTTCAGACAGACTCAGCCTTCCTGACCAAAGACCATCAAAACTGTTTTTTCCATGCCATACTTCTTTCCGGTAGAACTCACTGACTGTTCTTGGTTCACGGTGGTGTTGGACACGGATCTCAGGATTCGAGACAAGTTCGCCTCGCTCACTTAGCCTGTAACCCAGGTCTGCGTCTTCGCAGGTTTCAAACGCTTCATTGAAACCTCCTATTTCATCAAATGTACTTTTCCGGACCCAGACATTGGCGGACGCAATCCAGGTGACTCTTTGTCGGTTTCCGCGAGGCGAGCGTTTGATAAAACACCACGTTCTTTGTACCCAGGTGTTGTCCATCTCAGGTATGTCCGGTGGGGCACCGGCCGACACGACAGATTCGTCATCGAACTCGGCCGTACCAGATTTTGACCATTCTTCAGTGACCGTGCAGTCTGCATCCAGGAATGCAAGCAGCGGTGTACTGGCCAATTTTGCCCCAGCATTTCTTTGAGCTGCAATCGTGCTCTTGGGATGGGGTAAAAACCGAACTCCATGTTCTTCTGCAATCGCCTTTGTGTTGTCGGTTGATCCGGCATCAACAACGATGACTTCCTCAATGATCGATCCGCTGTGGGCAGCCAGGGATGACAGGCAGTCACCGAGATAAGCTTCCTCGTTCAACGTTGGAATGATCACCGTGGCTTGGGCAGGATTCGTATTCAATTTTTGAGTAGGAGTGTTCATCTCATCAACCGGAACGGTTGGCATTTTGATGGGCGGAGTTGTCTCATTCGAGTTTACTCTACACAAATCGCGTTGTTTTGAAAGAGATTGGTTGCATTTGGATTAGATGATGGGTAGCACGACGGCATGTGAGAGCTGCAAGGTTCCCTCTGGTCCTGTTTGGAATGCCGCTTTGCTTCTGAGCAGCGATTTTTCCATGGCAATGTTCGCTTGTTCAATTTCCGGCGTCAGTGTTTTCTTTGATCGCAGGCTGGTTTCTGAATTGCTGGAATCGGTTGATCAACTCGTGAAGTAACGCGAGTTTTTCGGATTTTGAGAAAATGGGTCCTAGAGCCAAGCAGAGGATGTACAGACCTGCTAGCAGGAATTGCAACAAAATCTGAACGACCAGGTCACTTTGGTTTGTTGAATAACTTGCGAGTAAAAACGAAGCTGACAAGACGAACAGGCTAATGATTCGCGGCCATTCGAAGATGGTTGTGTTCATTTTTTTGAAAGCGAGGTAGCAAGTCACCGTGAACAACAGGTACCCCGAGGTCAGGATGCATGCTGATCCCATGAATCCATAGATGGGAACGAGAAAAATCGTCAAAGCGATTTTTGCGAGGAGCGGTGCAGCATAACAAATGATCATGCGTTTTGGATTGTTGTGGGTGAACGCTTTCGATACCAGAAACAGGTAAAACGCGTGGAATGAAAATCCGAGGCATGCAATGGGAGCAACAGGAATGGATGCAGCGAATTTGGGGGCAGCGAGGATTTCAAGCAGGGAGGCGCTGAAGATGCCAAGGATGGTCTGCGCCGCAATGAACAATGCCAACAAATAAGTTGCAAAACGTCCAATTTGTATGTCCGCATCTGGCTGTTTCGCCATGGTGAACATCAGGGAACCGCTCCAAATGGCTCCAAAGGAGCTCACCAGAATTGCATTCAACATGTTCGGGAACTGCAAGCCCATCATGAAGAGTCCAACCTGTTCAAGGTCTTGAAATGGACGAAGCATGAGGCGATCTGAACTGTGCAGGAGTGTCGCAAGGATTCCGGCAACGATCATCGGCGCCCCAAACGCAATCATGCGTTTTAAAGTGGGTACATCAATCAGGAATCCATATTTCCGGAAATGTGGGACTGCCATGCAAGTGTTGGCAAGCAGGATTCCCAATGAATTGCCAATCAGCATGCTGATCGCGCCAAGCTCAAACCAGACCAAGCAGACTAAGTTGCCGGTGATGGCAGTCACCAGTCTTGCCAAATTGACGGCGACATATCTTGCCGATTTTTTCGTTACAAGGAACTCGTAGGTCAGGCCCGTGAAAGCGATGTCCATCGTTAACACGAAGGCGCCGGCAATGATCAGCGAAGAGTATTTAACATCTCCCAGTAACAGTTGGCTGATCTGGGAGTTGAGCAGCAGTAAACATGCGCCAGCTAAGATGCCAGCGGCAATCGCTGATGTCGCGCCGCTACTGATGATCTTGTTCTTTTCTTCCTCATTGCTCGCATCGTGGTAAAGGCGTCCGAGCGAATAAGTGAAGCATGCAGCAAAAACGATTTTGAAAATGACATTGTTTTGACCGACAAGATCAAGAGCACCGTATTCAGCACGACTCAGGTACCGCGAGTACACGGGTAGCAAACAAACCCCAGCAATGCCATTGGCGATCCAACTGATCGAGTAAATCGAAGTATGCTTTACTGCTTGGAGAAGGTTGTCGCGTAGCATGTCAGATGCGTTTCGTGCTGTTGATCAACTCTGTGTAGTACCCGGCAATTGCATGCCAGGTCAGTTCGTTGTTGATTTTGTACTCTGCTTTCTCGCCAATCTCTGCCAGAAATGCCTGGGAGCTTGTGATTCTGGCAAGGGTGTCATGCCACTTATCAACCGACATGCAGTCAATCAGCCAGCCGTTTTCTTGGTGATCGATGATTGATTCTGGTCCTGCGGTTCTGCTTGCCAGCACCGGGACACCGAAGTACATCGATTCAAGCACCGTCATGCCGTAGATCTCATAAGTGCTTGGCAGGAGCGATAAGTCGCTGCAGCGGTAGAGGTCAGGGAGTGAGTCTTGTGTGATCTGACCGAGCAGATGAAGATTGTTTAATCGGCGTTCACGAACTTTCTGTTGGATTGAATCAAATTGCGGTCCCGTTCCTGCTATGACAAACGCAAATTCCGGATTCCGCGTTGCCAGCTCAACGATCAAGGCAGGATTCCGTCTCTCTTCAAGCACACCCACATACAAAACCATGATTTGATTCTCGGGAATTTCAAGCTTAGCCCGCCAGTGGGTCGATGATTCTGTGCTGAGTGGTGCAGGGTCAAGCCCAACAGGCAAGACACCCGGCGATTCGAATCCTCTGGCTTTCAGGAACTGTGCTGCCCGTTGGGTTTTGCCAAAGCAAAGCGTTGTGTTACGCCGCAGGCTAGGCAGCAACAGACGGTCAAACATGGCTTGGAAAGTGGACTGCACCCGTCCCGGTATCGGCTGATACATTCCTTGGTAAAGAAGAAGTGGAATCGCTCTTCGTTGGGCAAGGCGGGCGATTCGCCATGACTCAATCTCATTGGACTCGTTCACGTGAATCAAGTCGTAGTCATTTTCGCCCAGCCTTTGTGCAACCTTTGGCATCCATGCTTGGCTCACAAAGGGTAATGGACGAAATGGGCATTCCATCAATCGTAAATTTGAGCCCGACTCTTCCTCGATAATTGTCTCGGTCAGTTCCTTTTTGTCACTAGCAACGTAGACGTCCGTGCTGACGCCATGTCGTAACAGCGCGCGTCCCAAGCCCAGTTCTTGACTGTTGTAGAATTTGGGATCGATCGGGATGGCAAGGGTGCGAACGATTGCAAGTTTGGAGGCGTTGTGCGGCATGGAAAAGCTAGCTGTTTGACGTCAGCGTGGGTTGCAATTGGCCTGGGTGATGGTCTGGCTGTTTCTGCGCTTGTACTTTTTTCGAAGGCAGCAAGCAAGAATTACTGCGTTCGGCTTGGACCAATTCAGCAATCAGAATTGCCACCATCAAGTAGGGAATCTCGACAAGGGCTCCGCTGTTGAATTGAGCGGCAGTCCAGTAAGCCGGTATTGCGAGAACTGATCCAAACAGGATGGCGGAGGACTCGTTGGTTGCCATTGCTCTTTGCTTCCAAATCATTTTCCTCGCCCGATTCCAGGGCAAAAAGAAAAAAGCAACGTAGGCAAGCATGGCAGGGATACCCATTCCCGTAGCGACTTCCAATTCAATGTTATGCAAGGCAATGACCTCGGCGCCAATTTTGCCGCTGCCCTCGTAGTAAGCGGGGACCAACGCCTCGCCAGCCCAAGGACCCACTCCCAACAAAGGATAGTCCAGCGAGATCCGGAAACCAGCATCCCAGATGTCGAATCGGCTCGACCCGGAGTTATCCAGAGTTTTCGCGAAAATGGAGGTAAACTCTTTGATGACCGGTGGTCCTGCGACCACCAACGCTGCGAAAAAAATGCAGATTGTCAAACTGATGCTTTTCAGACTGGGTCGCACATAAATCACGTGCAATACACCAGCAACCGCTAAGCCGAGCATGGCCCCGCGAGATTCGACAATCATGATTGCATGTGCGTTGAGGACGCTGGCAAATAACCAACCCGCCGTGCCAATGGCGGAGGTTGCGTGCTGCGCCAGTGCGAAAGTGAACAAGGTCGCGATCAGCATGATCAAGGCATATCCATTGGCATTCATCTTGGACCAGCCATCCTGATTGACCAGAGAAAAACCTTGCCTGTAATAATCTGCATTGATCTCAAAAGCGTTGAAGCTGATGCCTATCGCCATGATCACGAATGCTATTTGTACTGCCCGTTTCGACGACAGTGCCAAAGCGCTGACGGTGCACATCAAGACAATCTTGTTGAATTGTCTCAGGAAGAATTCGGATTTTTCAGGTGCATAACTGTCAGCCGCACTTAAGTGACCAAGCGCGAGTACTCCGACTAACAATCCCAGCGGGATCACTGAGGTCAGGCTCAAGTTCCTGGTGCGGAAAAAATGAAACATCCAGCCAAGAAGAAGAGAAGCAACAATCCACTTTTGGAATGGGAATGCCGCATTCATTTGAAAACGCCACAGCCATGTGGGTTCAAATGCAACGAAGCCAATGTAGCCAATGGCCCCAATGGCTGGACGGGCAAAAGCGCCCATGCAGATGAACACAAATGCGGCGTAGACGAAAATTGGACCCATGGTTCAGTGTCCGATGAATGCAATCAGGTTCGGGAGAATGGTGAGGGATGCGGTCTGCTGCCGTTCGGTGATCTCAGCGAACGGTGCAGAAAGCAAATGGAAGGGGTTTCAATCGCTCGAGGCAATGCCCAACCTGAGGCAATGGTGGCGATGGAAGGTCTGCTTAAAATACTTTGTAGTGCATGACGCGGGTAGTTGAAACATTAGCGTTTGCTGTTTCCAGCGTTCGATTTTCTGGTTTGGGAAAGGCGATAATCTTGTTCCTGGCGAAGCAGAGCAGTTTTGTTTTCCAGCAAGTTGGCGGCATCGCATTTTCGGGGCACTGTCGTAAACGCTCGAAATCGCGAAATTTAAATTTGGCATCCGGTTTCGATCCTTCGCTGAAAACGATGCGCAGAGTGCCGTCAACGGGTGCTTTCCTTGGGCGACATTGGATTAGCGATAGGGGGCGATGGGGAATCGCTGTCGGTAGATGCCAACGCCTGTTCGATGCTCTTGAAATTCGAAGTGCGTAACAGGTGCACCAATTTTTTTGAGCATTTCTTAAGCCCGATCCTGTGCCTGATTCGGCTCTTGAATCTGACACTGCGGACGACAGGTTGCGCAGGATCCACTTCCCATGGATGCAAATACAGCATCGCCGGCGATCCGGACTCTCTGATTTCTTTCATTGCCTTGATTGTTAGGCTGAGCGGTAGCAAGCGGAAATAGCCACCACCAACTGGGATTGCTCCGAAGCGGGATCTCCAGACAGAGGGTGGAATTTCAAGGATCGGGTGCAGCTTGGTGTTCCGTTCATGTATTCGCGGGTTTGCATCGGGCACTCCGTAGCGATCGTGACGCATCGGGAAAATGCTGCTGTCAATATGAAAGCCTTCTTCCGCCAGAATATCCAAGGCCCACATCGATTTCTTTGTGATGGAAAAACTTGGTGCCCGGTAGGCAGTCACATCGACGCCGCAGGCGGCTTTGATTGCCCTGCGACTTTCCTGCAGGTCACTGCGGAACTCGTCCGGTGTCTGGCTGTAAACCAAGCGATGCCAGTAACCGTGTGAGGCAATTT
>PKCN01000350.1 GCA_002862205.1 Planctomycetaceae bacterium
AGTATGGCGAGCTACCGATCCACGGTGAACCATGCCATAGGCACAAAATTCAGTCTCCGACATCAGGAGCTCAAGACGGGCATCGAGATGCCTCTTTCTTGTGAGCATACTGCGGACTACCTGACGAACCGCAACAGCTTTGGCCGAACCAATCTGGTTGAATAAAAGAAACTTCCGAACTCCAGGTTCCATCCTGAATGCCAGGTACTTACTTACCTAAGGTCCTGATGATGCAGGGACAGGATAAGTTTTGAGTTGCCCGCCAAAAGTGCCCACCACAACTTTCTGCTGATCCGCAGAAAACTTTGCCTGCAAGGGCAAGCTGTCGATTGTTCCCAGTGTTGAAGTTCGCGTTCCATCGGGTTTCCAAAGACGGGCAGTTCGATCCCTGCCCACCGTCACGAGACGGCCGTCGGTTGCAAACGCAACATCCAGCGTTCCTGTGCGACGGGAATACCGGCTAGGTGCTTTCTGGGCATGCGCTGTGATTGACCGTGTCGCCCACCCGTCGTTCATATCCCACAGTACAAGCTTTCCATCCTCAGCCGCCGATGCCAGAAGATTCCCATCGGGCCGCCAACTCAGTGCGGTGACTTTCAGTTTGTGCTCATCCAATGTATAGACAATTCCTCCACTTTCACTTTCCCACACATGGATACCGCCATTTCGGTCCCCTGTAGCGAGTTGCTTTCCATCGGGACTGAAGCGGACAACCGTGACCCAATCAGTATGTTTTTTGATTCGATGCAGCAGTTTTCCGTTCCTTGCCGAGAAAACTTTGACCATTCTTGCGGTCGTACCGAGGGCAACATATTCGTGATCAGGACTGATGTCTGCGGACAAAACGACGTCGTATTCGTCACCCAACACAGCGACACGTCGCCCAGTCTTGACGTCAAAGACAACCACCTTTCCTGACTCCGCGCCGACCCCACCGGCACAAATCAACAGATCCCCATTACGCGAGAAACGCAAATCGTGGATTTCCCCCTCCGGGAAGGGCAGAGCACCAACATGCTTCAAACCGTTCTGCTTTCGCGGGTCGACCTGCAGAACTCGCGCATCCTGCAAGTCATGGGTCTTTCCGCCTGAAGAGTCCAGGGTTGTCTGGTACAGCAGCACCTGCCGGTGACCGCTGACCGCAATCAAATTCGCCCATGGACTGCAGGCAAGTGCGAGTATCGGCGGTGCGGTGTTCGTGTCAGCCACGGGAACATAGGGAAGGTTGGACGGCAAAGCAGGCACATCAGGCCGTTTCATGGATCCCCCCTGAACCTCAAAGGAAACCTCCCGCAACTGTGATTTCCCTCCTGCCCTAGCAACCAAACCGCCGGCGATCCAATCACGGACGATTTTGAGGTCGTTACCGGAAAGCTGGGGCTTATTGGGCGGCATGGCCGCATGGTCTTCGTGGTGTGTGATCGCCAGGTAAAGTGAACTGGTGTCTGGCCGCCCCGCAACGACAACGTTTCCCCCGGAAGAACCCGCCACAGTGGTTTTGCTGGTACTGAGGTCAAGTCCAGATTCACTTTCATCAGCATTGTGGCAAGCCACACAGTGCTTTCGGAAAACTGGCTGAACATCATCCTGAAAATTGGGTGGTGAGGCCATTGAGACACGCGGGACACAAATCAACAGCACCAAGCCGAGGGCTGCAATTGGTTTCCGAAGATTGTCCGCCATCATGATCGCAAGCACTTGTATTTTTGGTTTCATTAAATTTCTGCCCACATTCGTTCACGTGCCCATGTGATCGTGTTCACTATCGGCATCGCAACACCTCCAAACCCCACCGGTCACAGGTTCCAATCTCTCGCTGCAATCAATGATTGAATAGAAATTCGGATGAATTCAGCACTGCCCAAAATACTCCGTCGTAAAAGAGTTTGAGCTCCTTGTCACTGTCCCCAGCTGGCTTTTCTGCCAAGATTGCGTTCATTTCGATCGTACTGGGACTTCGCGACAATGCACGAACAAACAGAACCTCAATCACTTTTCCGGGATCATCCTTATGTTGCTTCAACAAACGTGGAATCAGGACAGGATTGCGAACGAGGGCCTTCTGGATGGTATCACCATTGATCAAGTGCAGAGCTTGAGACAACTTTGCTTCGCTGGAGGTCTCGCACGCACAGACACTTTCGCGTGGAGCCTGACCAAAGGTTTTGAAAAAGTAGGCGTTGTAATCATCCCGGGCACCACCGTCGAACAAGTCGATCGCCTTTGATTTACTGGAACGCCTGATTGCGGGCTGATATTCAAGAGCCTGCAGGATGCAATCGAACAGCACATCAGCTCGCGGCCGTCGAAGGATGGCGTGAGAGAAAAATGCATTGTCGGCTTGATTTGAATCATTGGTCGTTACCGCAGTTTGATAGGTCCGCGAGTTACAGATATCACGTGCCAATTTACGCAGGCCATAATTGTGATCTTCAGCAAGGCGACGCCCAAGTTCCTCTAGCAATGGTTCATTGCTGGGTGGATTACTGATGCGAATATCGTCAATCGGTTCAACGATACCCCGACCAAAAAAGTGCTCCCATATCCGGTTGGCCATATTTCGACGAAACAGCTTATTCTCTTTGGCCGTCATCCAATTTGCCAATACCTTGCGGGGATCACGGTTGGTAACATCTGGCGCCGATCCACCGAGGAATCGATGTGGCATCGCTCGACCGTCAATCAAATGTGAAGCTGGCGGTGCATCCACGTTGACCGATATCAACATCTCACGGGCCTCACGTCCCCGTTTTCGTTGAATACCGGTAAAGAAGGAGGTCCAACTGTAGTAGTCATCCATCGTCCATCGATCAAACGGATGATTGTGGCACTCTGCGCAACCCGTGCGAATTCCAAGCGTGACCTGGGCCACATCCTTGCCCAGAATCCCCGGTTCGATTTTGCCACCTTGGGGAACCATGGTGTAAAAATTGCTTGGTGGATTGCGAAGATTCGACCCAGTCCCGGTGATCAGCGTTGCGAACAGTTCATCCAACGGTCGATCTTCGATGAACTGGTCTCTCAACCAATAGAAAAAAGCCCATGCAGCTTTCATCGATCGTCCTGCCGCCGGATTGGTATCACCTTTGATTCGCAACCACTCACCCCACTTGGCAGTCCACAGTTCCGCGAAGTCATCGCGCGCAATCAGCTCGTCAATTTTCCGTGCCCGCTTATCGGGCTCGGTGGATGCCAGAAAAGAGTGGTACTCCTGGGGCGTGGGCAGCAGCCCGATCAAATCAATCGTGACCCTCCGCAAGAACTGTTCGTCCGATGTCAGCGGCGATGGTTCAATCCTCAGTTTTTCAAGCTTCGCATAGACAAGTTCATCGATGTAATTGGCGGGATTTGGATTCGACCAGTCAAATTCCCCCGTCGGAAGAACGATCACCTCGGAACCCTGCGTGAACCGCGAGAAACGGGCAAACACATGTCCACCGCCAGAACGATTGGCCGTCACCATGCCCGACTCACTGATACTCACCACACCATCGTTGCTCGACAAAAACCGACACCAACGAGTGACATCACGCTCGGTTCCGTCACTGTACTCTGCGATAATTTTCGACTGACGCTGGTTCCCGGACGCTTCAAATTCGATGAAGCGGGGCTCCATGCGAATGTTCGCCGCCTTCGGTGTTGAATCTGGGTCGCGGGGAGCCCCTGCAGCAATCCAGTCATGAATGATCCTGTAAGCTTCATCACTGGGTTTGAACAACTCCCCACCAGTGTGGGGAACTTTTCCCGTCGCCTTGTGAAGCAACAGACTGGCTTTGGGCACAGCCAAATTGATCCGTCGCCCGGGGTGTTCTTCCAGCATTCGGTAATGATCTCCT
This sequence comes from Planctomycetaceae bacterium, assembly GCA_002862205.1. Lineage (GTDB taxonomy): Bacteria > Planctomycetota > Planctomycetia > Pirellulales > Pirellulaceae > Rubripirellula. Next base: position 3,837 of record PKCN01000350.1, read on the forward strand.
TCCGGGTCATATCCAAACAGCGAGAGCATGAAACCATCTTTCCCCCGAGCCGCTCCGTGACAATCTCCGGAATTGCAGCCATACCTCATGAACACCGGCATGACATCCAACTTGAAACTTGGAACATCTGCTGCCTGCAACATCGTCGACATTGCCAAAAAAACGAAAACAGCCCGGAGCCATAATGCGACATGCTGAAGCGGGGAGTTCGTGATATTCATCATGTTGATTCTATCTCTGCAATGACTCTCTCTCCATCCTGATGCTGTGGAAACAGCCCCAATCGCACAGCGGTCACCCAGTTTCAGCATCATGTTCAAGGTCCCCTACTTTCGTTCCGCGTCCACCCTCAGAGTTCCACTGCCGGTTTGCTGTGTGATCGTTTGACCGTTCTGCTTGATCGTGATTTCACAACCAATCTCCTGATACTGACCCAGCAGACAATCTTCTGTAATGCGAACGGGAAACAACGCCGTAGTATCACCCGGTGCAATGGTGACCGGCGCGATCAGCTCCACGCCCTTGGGAAGTCGCACCAAGGTTGCCGTAACCTCTCCTGGCAACGCACGAATGGTCTTGATGACGGCAATGATCTGACCGCTTGTCTGCCGTTGGATCGCAGTTCTGGCAAGTGCAATGTCGAGGTATGGACGTACCACTTTCAAGTTGATCGGTGGCGATGCCACAAAATGGAACCCAGTTCCCCAAGCTCGTTCTCCACCGGTGTCTTCCTGAGCAGTCAGTGTGATCGGGTACGTGCCAGGCTCAACACTCCCGGATGAGCGCAACCGATAAACGCCACTCGTTTCGCCCGGTGGGATCACCAGGGGTACCGAAACCGTAACTCCGGGAGGCGTCCATGCAGCATAAACTCGAACAGCTCCATTAAAACCTGACTGCCGTTGTACCTCCACCTCAAGATCGATCACAGCATTTTGGGCAAGACCAATGACGGGTTGTTTGACACGCACGTGAATCGGAGCTTGCTGCACGACAGCCAAGGCACAACGACGAACCCGATTGAAAACAACATTATTGCCACCCCGACGTTGAGTGGATGGCACGTTGTGGACATAGCTACCTGTAAATTCCACCTCTGGATCCGTTGCTTTCAGTTTCAAATCGATCAGTCCATGCCACGCTTGGGCATCGGGTGCAGCTGTCATTGTCGCTTGAGTGAGCATCTGGCCAGGCAGCAAAGGCGGACATGAAAACGTCACTCCCTCAGGCAGCCCCTCAGCCTCAACCCGAATACCACCCCGATACCGACTACCTGTCCCATGAACAATCGCCAGCGTGTGCTCGATGGTGTTACCTCGGGGAATCACCAGTCGATCCCGTTTGTTGGCAGCTTCACGATAGTCTGTAGGAAAGTAAACGAATGCATGATCACGTAGTGGCTGAAACTCAATGCGATAGGCAAACTCAGGCCCGAACAGTCGCTGGGAATCACTGATCCCAATCAGGTAATCCCCATCTGCATCCGGCTCAAACACCGTGACCGGATCCATCCGATCCTTGATGATCCAGATTTTATCTTTGCCCCACCAATCGTGATCAATCCAATTGGAATCGTCGGCGGTAATCTCCAACTGGCTGTCGGTACCCTCTGCAGCCCGCACCTGAATTCTCGCATCCAGAGGTGAGCCAAGTGTCGCGGCATAAGTACGAATGCGATACCGAGCACCCTTCCTGGCCGAAAAACGAAACCAGTCCGTTGCCCCCTCCTGTTCAATGCGTCCGTTGAATGCAACGGGAAGCTCACCGCGATGAACTTGCGCTTGTTCCGGCTTGGCATGCGACCCACCATCTTCCAGAACATCGGGAAACAGCGCTACCTGAACACCATTTGCAATGACCGACCCGGAGTCATTCCAATCGACAATGGATTCATCGAATGCCCCAGGTTGGCTTGGCAAATCCAAGTGGAATGGGGTTGATCCTGCCACATCCCCGATCGCCATCGCGTTGAATCTGGTCCCGGCCTGCCCACCCAGCGGATAAGTGATCCTTGGTCGAGGTGCATCACTGATGTGAGCAACATAGTGACGCAGGATTCCTTCAAAGTCCATGTTCTGATGGATGTTGATGTAGTAGGTACCAGTCGCTGGCACCTTGATATTCAACAGAGGATCCATATCACGCAGTGACGAGTCGTCAGCGAATGCCAGCTTTTTCCCGTCAGGACCATGCACGGTGACAGCGATATCACTCATCGCTCGAAAGTGCTGGAAACCAAGACAGGACGACCAGACCTCAACCGTCAATCGCTGCCCCTGACGCAAGCCAACTGAGTAGAAGTCATGATCGATCGTACTATTCTTGGGATGGTAGCCGTAAACAGTGGTTCCCAAATCGATCGGTTGAGCGTGCTCAACTGCCCCGTTGGTGCTACCCACCGCGTCGTTCCCCGCATGCGTTTCGGCCACGCATTGGAATGGTGTCACCCAAAACGACAGCATTTCAGACAATTCATCTGCGGTTCGAATTCTCAGAAAATGTTCACCCCTGGGGCAATCATCGGCGATTCCAAGTGTCAGCAAGGCAGCCGTTCCCGACGGTATTTCACGCAATTTCAAACTAACATCATCGGGTACCTGATCAACCGGCTCGAAACTTACATATTCGAGACCGGGCCCATAGAACAACACGTCTTGGATTTCCTGAAGACGAGCGCCTTGCAACAACAAAGTGACTTCGGTGCCTTGCTGCCCAACCTGAGGAGAAAGGCGTGCAGCAGTGGGACAACGATACGGAAAGATGCAAAACTCGGGAGTTGTTTGAGCATGACACAGGCTAGAGGCCCCAAGCGAAACCATGAGTGCCACAACAAGTCTGGCCAGACCATGCACAAATCGACCAGGCTGACCAGATAGGGAGTTGAATCTCATTGGGCTACCTCAAACCACCAACGCGTCGATCGGTTTTCCACCATCGATGATCTCAATCGGACGTTGCCCGGCCGCCATCAGTTCTTTGTCGGAGTTGATCCCGATCTGTCGGTAGATGGTGGAGTGCAAATCTGCGAGTGGTACCGCGTTGGACGCAGGATCGGTCGAGGTCGCATCCGAGTCACCGTAGATCATTCCCGGCTTCAGTCCGCCCCCGGCCATGGCAATGGAAAACACCCTTGCCCAGTGATCCCGCCCCGCGACCTTGTTGATTTTGGGTGTTCGCCCAAATTCTGATGCCACCCAGACGAGCGTGCTGTCCAGCAATCCACGTTCATCAAGATCGCTGATCAGGGCTGCGAAAGCGTGGTCAAACGCAGGCATGGACTGCTCGAAATTCGTTTGCAATGCCGAGTGATCATCCCAACTTCCATACTTCAGAGTGACAAAACGTGCCCCTGCTTCGACCAAGCGTCGTGCCAACAACATTCTCATTCCCGCCCGCGAGCCGGCACCTCGATAAAACTGGTCTTTCCCGTAACGCTGTTTGATTTTCTCGGGCTCGCTGGACAGATCAAATGCTTGACGCACCGCTGCTGAAGAAATCATCTGGTACGCCTTCTGGTAATACGCATCCATCGTATCAAGCGGCGCGGAGTCCGACTCAAGCTTGCGAAACTGTGAATTGATCACATCGCGAATTGTTTTTCTGGATTCAAACGTTTCGACATCGATGCCACTGGGCAATCGCATGTCCCTGACCTGAAAGTTGGCATTCGATGGATCACCACCGGTCGTGAATGGCCCAAACTTCGCTGGCAAGTAACCTGTCTCGTCTTTGGCATCACCAATCACAAGATAACCCGGCAATTCCGAACGAGCCGGGAATTCATGATTCACCACGCTGCCAATCGTGGGATGCTTCAGCGCGGGCGTCATCGGATAACCACGATACATGTGGTACTGCCCAGCACCGTGATCAGGGATTTTCCCAACGACCGAACGCACGAGCGTCAGACGATCGACCACCTTCGCCGTACAGGGCATCATTTCGCCCAACACGATCCCGGGAATCGGGGTCTTGTTCACCCCAAAGGGGCCTCGATATTCAAGCGGCGACTCAGGCTTGGGATTCCAACTTTCCTGCGCAGAGATCGCGCCAGGCAAAATGATCTGAATGACACTCTTGGCAGGCCCTTCTTTGGACTCGAAGAACTTCTGCTCAGCCTGAACTGACTGCAGGCGAAAAAAGTCACCCAAAGTCAAGTCACCCAAAGTCAAGCCACCAACCGTCAGCCCCCCCAAAGCCAACGAGCCAATCCGCATGACATCCCGCCGTGACTGGCGGCGCTGTTTTCTTCTGCTCACCATAACTTACCGTCTTAACATCCTCTTTTTGCTAAGTCTTTTTTCTTGCACCCCAATCAAGCAACAGCATCACTGCGAGGATCACGGCTTACTTTTCGTTCTTCAAGATGTCGGACATCACTACCAGTTTATCGCAAGGACTCGAGACAAACATCATTACAAATATCATTAAAAATCAGTTTGCATCACTCGCTTGGCATCCCCACACACCTGCCCCCCTAACGGCATTGATATTAATACCGCACCTTTTGAACGCATCCGCTTCCGGCAAGCCTCATCATCTACCGCTGTTCAGAAACACCAAGATCACCAGACAACCACTGGTCAACTCTGTCTGCCCAGATCTGAGATTCTGAGGAAAGCAAGTCACGGTTTGTGTTTGCAGGATTCGGGGTCGCAACAGGCTCAAGCGAAGCATCGTTCGTGGCAACAACTTGCATATCCAACGGCAAACAGACTTCAGGAATCTGGGCAACATTCTCTCCACGCATCAGTGCCGATTCTTGATGACTCGAAGAACGGTCCAGCCATGAAAGAGCTGCAACATGCCAAGCTTCTCCGTCCGCATCGCGGACGGCAGGTGACGACAAGTCAGCTTCACCTTCACCCCCACCAATCACCGCCAACTGATTCAAAATCTGAAGGGCATCCAGCGGCGTTGCTTTGCCATCACGGTTCACATCAAAGTAAGTGTCTGGCCAAACTCCAACCGAAAGCGGGTCATTGAGTACTGCAGTACTGGCATCAGAATATGCGTTTTTCCCAGCTTCGGTAATGACAAGGAGAGCATCGAAAACAGTCGTGTCCCCATTGCCATCAACATCAGTTCTCGCGATCAGGTTTTGCCAAGCTGAGGTGGTATCGTCGAGCTGGATTTGTTCGGAAGTGACCTGATTGACAGCGACCCGATAAAACTGACCGCTGTCGATCACGGGGCTCGCCATCAGCCAACTCCCGGCATCTGACACCACAACAACATCACCATCGCCAGCCGTCACGCGAAGCATTTTGCTGGCAGGAGACAATGCAGCCACAGAGGGTCCATCAAGAACGATTTGGCTGGCGGCTCCGGAACTGGCATCGATCGTTTGAAAATTGATGGCAACCAGAGTACCGCTGGAAGTCAAATCAACAGTCGTCCCTGATACGACCAGAGCATTATCACCACCATCTCCATCAAGGTTCATCCCGTTGGCTGGACCTGTCTCGAAATCCAAAGTAACGAGGTCATTGGCTGCCCGACCATTCACTGCCAAAGTATCAACGGATGCCAGAGGTGCCGCAAACAAATCAGAAACACCATCACTGATGGTCAATACGCCCGCGTTGACTTCGATAGAGGTGGCTGCAGAATTCATTTCGACCGTGACCGCAGCAGGCACCGCACCGTCAGCAATCGCCAACAGCATGTCCTCAACTTCCCCGTCAGCGGCATCACCAGTGGGTGCCAAACCTCCAGCTGAACTGAGACGAAAGCGAACTACCTTATCGCCGGCGGACGTTCCTGAAGGAACAACATAACTGAAAGTATTCTCTCCACTGCCAACCACGACATCGTTTGCAATCTGCTCACCCGCATCCGTCCAGACTCCATTTTCGTTGAAGTCAATCCATGCGTCGACACGTCCTGTTGCCGAGGCAGTGACCAGGAAACTGGAAATCGTTGAGGCATCACTGACGGCTATCACGCTGGCCAACTCTGCAACACCATCATCATCGCTGCCGTCGCCATCGGCATTGACCGACGGCTGCCCGTCCGATTCAGCATCAATGGCAACCCCCAACGTCAACGCACCCACTACATGCGAGGCACCGTTATCCACAGCCAGCACGGCATAGGCAGCAGGTGCATCGCCATAGTCACGATTCACCACCACTTCATCAACAGTGATGGTACCGGTCAGGAATCCAGAAGCATCCACACCACCGTTGGCTGTACCACCGTCATCCAACACACGAACCTGAAACGTGGAAGTTCCAAACGCGTCAGCGGCAGGAGTGAATGTCAAATCTCCGTTGGCATCAATCGCTGGACCAGCAGCAAACAGCGAGGGAAGGCTGACACTGCTGACCTCATACGACGACACTACCTGACGGGCAACCGAAGTCACCTCGATATCAAGCGTGTAACTACTCGCCGGACCCGTCTGCTGAATGTAGACCGTGTAAGTACCCGCTGCCAACGGACCACTGAAGCCACTACCCGTCACATTCCCGGCGCGGGGAAGAATATTCGAACCACCCACATCGGCAGTCCCGAAAGTGGTGCCACCAATGAAATTATTGGCATCAAAGCTGAAACTCTGGAAATCTTCCGCGTTATACGGAAATGAAGTTCCTGTATCGATCGCAAGGAACGCTGCATTGTCCATCCCAGCCCCGTTGGGATAGTCGTAAGCATCAACATACAAACCACTCCACTGGAAGCCAGGCTCCACGGTGAAGGTGAACACATCCGTATCCCCCACTCCCAAAGCATCTGCCACGTGCCCACTGACAAGATTAGAACCCGGTTGGGTCGAGCCCAGAGGTGTTGGGTTTAAGTTGTCTGTGGAAAGAGGGTCCGTCGTGCCGTTCGGACCTTCATCATGCATCAACTGAGAACCCGGCCACGTTCCATCCTCATACGGACCCGGTGCAAAACCCGAAGCAAACCCAGCCACCGTCTGGGCACCTGAATCCTCAAGCACCTCAACCGGACTGCCAATGCTGAAACTCGGAGCATCGTTGACGCCGTCGACAGTGATGGTGAAGGTTTGGATGCTTGAAGTATCTACACCGCCACCATCAACGCCACCGTCATCCTGCACCGCAAGCTCGAAGCTGGCCTCGCCAAACAGATCGGCCACAATCTCATAACTCAGGACACCCAAATTGCTGACACTTGGCAGAGCTACGAACATTTCCGCAGAACTAATGCTTGAAACCTGATAGGCCAGCACCGACTGCAAAGCTGATTCCCCCGCACCGGCATCAAAACTGCTAATGAACCCTACCACGGTTTGCTCTCCGGCATCCTCCAGAACAGTGGGTGGATCGGATGCAGTAAAACTGGGAGCCTGATTGGGCAGAACATCAATCGTGACAGAATCAACAGCCGTGTTGTAATTGTCATCGTCAGGTGTGAAAGTCAGGCTCAATGTCTGACCATTACCAACCCCCAACTGGGCTCCCACGTCAGGTGAATAAGCAAACGAACCGGTGATATCAGCGGTAGCATTCAGCTGGACACCACTGAGCAGAGTTCCGTTGGGAATCGCAGCGGGATCATTCCATGTGATTGAGGGATCTGCCTTGACGACGGTGATTTCGGCGGTATCGGAAACCTCGTTGTAGCGTGTCGCATCGATTCCCGTAGGCGTGAAGACCACACTAAGAAGCTGATCCGCTCCAGCCGAAAGCACCGCCCCTGTGTCAGGCGTGTAAACAAAATCACCCGACACTCCACCGCTGACGGTTGCATTCAACTGCGTGCCACTGAGTGGTGTTCCATAGACAATGTCATCAGGGTCCGGCCAGGACAGCACGGGATCAGCCTTCACGACATTAATGTCAACGGAAGTAACAACGGTGTTGTAATTCAAACTTTCCGTTGGAAAAAACTCGACACTCAGCGTCTGACCGACACCAACATCCAGCACGGTTCCGGCCGACGGATTGTAAACAAAGGTGCCCGGCAAATCCCCATCTGCCGTTGCATTCAACTGGGTCGCACTGAGCGGTGTTCCATACGAAATAGCCGCTGGATTGCTCCATGAAATTGACGGAGTTGCCATGAGAACATCAATCAGGACATCCGCTGTGGCGTTATTGTAATTAACGGTGTCGGTTGGAATGAAGGTGACACTCAATGTCTGATCATTACCCGCACTCAGAACCGTCCCGGCAGCGGGCGCATAATCAAAACTGCCAGCCAGACCGTTCTGTTCAACCGCATCAAGCTGTGTAGAACTGAGCGGGGTCAAATAGACGATATCCGCAGGATCGCTCCAGTCGATGATTGGATCAGCCTGGGATACATTAATCGCAACCGTAGCTTCCGTAACACGAAACTCTCGTAATTCATTCGGTGTGAAAGTGGCTGTAAGCGTCTGGGCATTACCTGCCTGCAGTACCGTTCCAGCACTTGGGGTGTATACAAAACTGCCAAAAACGGGACTTGGACTTGGCTGCCCACCATCGTTTGCCGATGCGTTCAACTGAGTACCACTCAACGCCGTTCCATAGACAATCGGTGCCGGTGTCGCCCAATCAATCACCACTGCCGGTGGCAATTCAAAAGCTCCCATATCAAGGGCATCATTCACAACGCGTTTCGCCACAGCGCCCGGACCACTTCGTTGATCCGTCGACAGGAACTCCACAACATTCCCGTCTCCATCAAAGTCGTACTGATCCTGCGGCAACAGTGTTCGATCTCCCGCATCGACTGCCAAACTTGTTACAAGCAAGGCATGAGTCATGGTGGCACCACCATTATCCGCGAGTGCGGAAAGTTGCGGATCGATGACAGGGCTACCACCGCCGCCGATCAGATTCCCGTTGCCATCGGCAACGGGATCACCTGCAACCAATGACGATTCGCTCAATGAAGTCCCACTATTGTTGCCGATGAGGCTATAGGACACATCCAAATCGGTTGCTGGTGTACCAGGAGCGACAAAGTCTGGCGCCGAACTTGCGGTGTTCGCAGCCACGATCGAATTGACCAAGGTGAGTTCTTCGCCATTACTGTCCGCCAATAGTCCAATGCCACCACCGACGTTTGCGTCATTGAGTGTGACTGTCGAAATTTCCAATTCAAGATCCGCGTTTCCACCATAGATTCCCCCTCCGGAAGAGGCAGCAGTATTACCGGAGATGGTTGAATTCAATGTGGACACCGAACTCGTAGCACTCGTGGCCGCAATGCCACCACCATTGGCACCTGACGTGTTGCCGGTGACCGCCACATTGACCAAAGTGACTTGCCCCGTTCCGGTTGCAATTGCACCACCATCGGAAGTTGCCTGATTGTCTTGCAATGTCGAAACACGAATTTCCAGTTGCCCATCAGCAAGTGAAATTGCTCCACCACTGCCCCCGGCGGTGTTGCCAACCATCGTCGAATCAAGGATGGTGACAGGTGCACTGGTGACCGCGATTGCGCCCCCATTGGCAGTTGCCTGATTTCCCTGCATCGTTGACGCCTCAATGTCCAACTGCCCATTGACAACGAAGACCGCGCCACCATTGGCCGCCGAGTTGTTAAGAAAGTCAACATTGTCAAGTTGCAAGTCCGTTGAAGCGGCTGTGCGTATCGCGCCACCATCACCCGCCCCCGCATCACCACCTTGAAGGGTCAAGCGACTAACGCTCAGCTCGCTGGTCGAGTCAAGCACATCGAACAACCGAAAGGCTTGCCCAGACGCGTTCTCAATCGTCAACTCGCCGGTGACCGGCCCTACCAAGCTGAGATTTTCCTCCACCACGAGGGTGCCCAAAGCGGCATCCAATGAGATGGTTGCTGACGCACCGAGCGAAAATGAGATGACATCATCACCGAGGTCATCATTCGCCAGCGTCAATAACTCGCGAAGACTGCGATCTCCCGCAGACAAGTCTCCATTGACGATATCACTTGCAGTGTCAACAACCAGGGTTGGCCGTGACTGTTTTTCGAGTGCCCCCATATCAGTCGCAACACTGATGCTTCGAGCATACAACCCGGCTCGCTGATCGGTGCTCAAAGCGACATCATCTCCACCACCCGGAGTGTCATCCGCACCAAAATCCTGCGACAGTGCAACATCACCACTATTCAATGCAGGACTGCTGTTGCTGATGTCATGGGTATTTGTCACTCCACCGTTGTTGGCAAGAGGCGAAAGCAGGGCATCGATGGGACTAGCACCGCTGCCAATCACATTGCCGTTGGCATCACCAGTTGACGCGGTCAACGTGCTATCGCTGTTATCACCGATCAGACTTGACTGGATGTCCAAGGTCGTACCAGTGTCGCCGGGCACATGCAGATCCATTCCTGTTGGCGAGGTATTTGATGCGATGATGGAGTTGTAGCTCAGGATCGACTCAGCAATCGTATCATCAACGACACCGATTCCTCCCCCCGAGGCACTGGCACTGTTGAATGCGATCGTAGCGTGCACCAGACGCACCGGAGCAGCATCAGCTTGAATTCCACCTCCACGTCCCGCGGCACTGTTACCAGAAATGGTTGAATTGCTAACCAGCACGAGTCCAACCGCTGAGGCGACCCCACCACCATCAATCGTTGCGGTATTGGCAGCGAGCAGACTTTGAGAGATATCGACAACACCGTTATTGGTCGCGACTCCACCACCATCGCCGATCACTTGATTGCCGGTGATCCGCGTTCCCGAAATGGTCAAACGCCCGGCTACATTTCCAACCCCGCCGCCACTTCCGTAATAAGCATTGTTACTTGTGATCTCGCTGGAGGTGATGGTCACATCTCCTTCATAATTGAAGACACCACCACCTCCATAATCCGCTTTGTTGCCTGTGATGGTTGTGTTGGAGATGATCACCGAGCCTTTGTAACTGTACAGTCCTCCGCCATCTCCTTTGGACTCATTCCCACTGATCGTGCTTCCAGTGATCGTAACGTCGCCGTTGCCCCCATAAATGCCACCACCGTGATAGCCAGCCTCCGTCACCTCGTTGTTGGTAATCTCCGAGTTCGTCACATCAATGTTTCCGGCATACTGACTGAAGATCCCAGCTCCATCTCCATAGGAAAAATTCCCCGAGATCTTGCTATCAGTCAGACTGACGTCACCATCAACGGCATGGATACCACCCCCCTTTGCCGATTCAGCGGTATTGCCTGAAATGGTACTGGACTGCAGCACCACCGCGCCTTCATATTCGCTATAAACTCCACCTCCATTGGCCGCCTGATTGCCAGTGACAACGGTATCCACCAATGTCAAAGTATCAGCACTTCGAAACAGGATTCCGCCCCCGCCATCGTCGACGATGCCCCCTGTCAAAGTCAGGCCTGAGATCGTCACATCGTTAGCAGTGTCTGAAATTTCAAAAACACGATATTTGTCCGTCAATGTGGCATTTGCATCGATGGTCACACTCAAAGAACCGGGCCCTTGAATACTGACTGGCGAACTGACGGGAAGCGCACCATTGGCGACGCCAAGATTGATGGTTCCTGCCAACGAACTATCAAAGACAATCGAATCGATATCGCCAGTCCCATTGGCCGACTGCAAAGCGGCGCGCAATGAACCTGAACCGGAATCGGCAAGTGAAGTGACCATGTAAGTGGCCAGAACTCGACGGTCTTCCAGGTTTTCCAAAATGGATCGCCTGCGATTGTGTTTCCGCTTCGTCTGTCGAAGTTTCACACGTTGCCGAGCAGCGGATCGTCGGGCGTTCGACGGGAGACCCAAACGGTCAAGAATGGTGTTGAGCGTCATGATGTCATCAGAGAAAAGATATCGTAAACAGTTCGCATGATTTGCATTTACTGCGAACCAAAGGACATTGTTAGATTAGCGGGTGGCAACGTCGTTGTCGAAATTTTAACGCTCTCAGCGAGCTAGCGTCAGGATTTCAATCACAAAACGTGCAACAATAATTGAAACTCAGCCTCGATGTAACTCAAATGAGCCCCGAAAACGCGACTTCCCGCGATACCCCAATCCACGTCTCAGAGGGATCCAACACGCTCATCTGCTGCACGATCTGTGCGACAAACTCGAATCACCGATATGAATGAAACGGTGGTGACGCGTTCCAATCTGGATCGAGCAAACTGGGCTAAGTCTCTGGATAAAGCAATTTGGGGGGGTGCCCTTTCTCGTCATTTTGCTGGCCAACGCTCTGGCAACCAGAAAATACCCCGGGGCAGAAAAAACAACGCAAGAAGCAGGAATCCAAAAGCATCAGGGCCAAATATCGTTGTCGTTGTATGGAATGACACGGGTTTTTCTGGCATCCGTTTTCTGGCATCGATTGCTACGGCAGCGAAATTGAAACTCCCAATCTGGATCATCTGGCTGCAGGCGGAACTCGCTTCGTCAACTTTCACAACAATGCCAAGGCCTACGTAACACGTGCTTCACTGACGACAGGACTCGAACATCAACAACCGCGGAACTTTCCCGATCCGGGAAACGTCACACCGACAGAAGTCCTTCAGCCTGCGGATTGCCGCACATTGATGAGCGGAAAATGGCACCTTGCATCTCCACCCTCCCCTACGAGGCTTCGATCGATATTTCGAATTTCCCACCGGTGCAACTATTTCTTTACCGGAATTGATTAGCAAACGGGTGAAAATCTGATGCGACTGGACACCAAAGAACATCAGGTAAGCAAAGATTTACACTCGACCGATGCCTTCAACGAGCATGCCATTGACTTACTGACTGCTGACGTCGATCAGAAAAGCAAGCAGGCAAAAGAACCTTTCATTTTGCACCTTGCACATAACACGCTGCACTTTTCATTGCATGCGCCGCCCGACGATCTTGCAAAGTACCAAAGCTGTTACCGTGCGGTCTGGGATACAATCCGGCAACGACGTTTCCAATGAATGAACAAAGGAATGAACAAAGGGGAACTAATCGACACCAACGGGAAAACATTGGAACACTTCCCCACAACCGAAGCCTCTTCATCGCTGACCTCGTGACCACAAGAGTTGGTGGCAGCAAGCAATCATGGAAATGATGGTGAAAGTTCAGACTACCTTGGTCGATCGTCTGGGTCCGAATCTTGGCCGACTCATCCAGCACCTGAAATCAAACGGCCAATTCGACAACACACCAATCTTTTTCAGCCAATGGAGTTTGTCTCGACAAGTGCCTGAGCACTCCCGGGGCACCACTGGACGCTGCCAATCGTGATATCGCTTACGAGACGAGGTTGGCAAACCGGTGCAACATGCAGCTAAGGATCCAAAAACCGTACGCCCACGAAGGCAGCGCCTTGCCACCGACGGGTACCCACGGACTGAACGGGATCAATGCACGGGGCAGCACCACAAAATTCACTTCCCATCTGGTCGATCTGGTGCCAATATCCGCCGAACTTTCCAAAGCCGGGCATCCCACTGATTTGGCAAGGCAAAAAACTTGTCCGCTGGGAGTCGTTTCCCTGACGCTGGCTTTTCACGGAAAGCAGACCCACGAGAGCAGTCCTAGTCTTCTGTGACTTTGTCTTCTGTGGCTTTGTCTTGTGTGGCTTTGTCTTGTGTGGCTTTGTCTTGTGTGGCTTTGTGGCAAATCCTGCCAATCGTGATGGCAAATGGAAACTCGCCGCCGAAAGCTCAAAGGACGGGGAACTCCACAGCCTCGCCCTCAAACGCCACCCTCAAACGCCACCCTCAGGCGTACAGGGCATGCCCAGAAAGCACTAACGGCGAATTCCTGAAAACATCAACAAAACCAAATCCTTGTCCCAAGTGTAATCATTCAAGGAGGACACCGTGTTTGACGCATCCGCAGGTGACTCTGCCACGCGGTAACCAACTGTCTGATTTCAGTCCACCGCCAGGAGCGACCGAGTCGACTGCGATAATTCCTTTCTCTTCCAGACGCTTGGATGCCAGTCAGGAGGCGTGGGCCAATTCAGGCAATTTCTGGCGGCAGCCAAGCACTGTATCGCTGTGGCGTTAGAGGTGTCACGACGCGAGCCCACCTGAGTTCTACCGCCATGATCTGTACTGCATTCTTCACGACATTCTTCACGGCATTCTTCAACCGCAACCACTATCAGCCTTACCGGGTCATGGTTCTAGCGGTTGTAACGGTCGTGCCTGCCAACAAATAGAAAAAGCTGTCATGAAGACAACGACAACACATACTTTTGAGGTTTGCAGGAGTTTTCTTACAGCACAAGGCGGCGTACCCGCCTTACGTGTCGTAAGCTCATATAGAGCCGTATTCGTTTGACCATTCGATGCTGCTCTTGTCCGCTGGAATCCAACTCTGGAACTGGGCGTAACCATGTCCCGTCAAAAAACTAAACGCCGAACCTCGATCTTCGACCCTGAGGTTCAAGGTAATGTCATTCGCAAGATCACGATTCACTGGATGATCTTTTTCGGCTGCAATGTTCTGGCGTTGCTGATCTGGGTCCGACTTTTTGAGCAACCTGATGCAAACTGGAGCCAAACTTTTTCGGACACGCTGCGACGCTTCCTGCCATTTTTTGTTGTAACTCTGGCACTGATCCCGGCATTTGTCTGGGACACCCTGAAGCTGACCAGTCGTTTCGCCGGCCCCATCCTGCGTCTTCGGGAGGCATTGGCAGACGCTGGCAAGGGTCGCGTTGTGCCACCCTTGCGATTCCGCGACAACGATTTTTGGCAGGAGATGGCACACAACTTCAACCTCGTAATGGAACGTTGTGAAACGGAACAGGACCAGAGTACATCCTTGGAGCAGGCAGAACAGTGACCGACCGCATCAGACACGACCGAAATCACAACTGCGGACGCCGGAAATTCTCGGGCGTGGCTGCTACTGAATTTGCAGTATGTCTTCCTTTGATCATTCTGCTTGTCTTTGGTTCGATCGAAGCGACGAACTACATTTTCCTGAAACAAACGTTGAACATTGCAGCTTACGAGGGGATCAGAGAGTCGATCAAAGTGGGATCGGACAATGCA
>PKCN01000115.1 GCA_002862205.1 Planctomycetaceae bacterium
CTGCGAATCAACGAAAAATTTTGACAAAAATTGGACTTCGACGACTCAATTGCGTACATTCTGTTACATCTTCTCTTCACCACTATCCTCCAGCCTTTTCAATCATGAGGATTTCGATGAGCTACAAATTTGTCCTGATCAACTCCGAGAGCGGGATTCCCGAACAAAATTGGGTACTGCCAACGCCGATTACCGTAGGTCGGTGCCCGACGGCGGAAATCACGCTTGACGACGCTTCGATAAGTCGGCGTCATTGCCAATTCTTGATTGATCCGTACGGATCACTGATCGTTCGCGATCTAGGATCAACCAATGGAGTTTATGTTGACGGTCGCCGAGTCGAAAAAGCGACACTCTCGATGGGCGCCGAAGTGCGCATTGGTGTTTTGACGATGCGGGTTGACCTGACCGATGACGAAATGGACGGAGCCTCGGAGCAAGGCACTGGCACCGCTTATGATTTGGTAGACACAGAGCAAGTAAAGATCATCCAACCCGAGCAAGAGCGTTACGAGATTGGCTGACAGCTACAGGCACCTTGATTGAACAGCGAAAACGAAAAAAGTCCGACGAGTTGCACTCGTCGGACTTTTTTCTTGTCTGGGCTTCTTGCTTGGGACCGGATAGCAGGCGGAGATCGACAGCTGAGGATCAACCACCCAGGAATCCTTTGCTCCCATGCGTGTGAACGCTATTTGGCCGGAGACGCGATGATAAAGTTGTCGCCACCACCTGAAGCAGCAGCTGCAGCTGCAGCCGCTGCGGCGAGTGCAGCAACGCCACCTCCGCCACCACCACCGCCACCACCGCCACCGCCAGTTCCGACACCGGCAGGATTATCATTTTGCTCGGCCGATGGATCAGGTGCACCCATGGTGTTGGGCGAAACTTGAAGACTCAGCTGACCTGCTCCGCCAGTCTGCTGTGGTAGCAATGCCACAAACCGATCCTTGCTTCGCGTGCCATCATTTGCTTGCCCGTCATCAGCGTCGTCCGCATCATCTGCATCATCTGCTCTGGCTTCAATGCCAACGACCGCAACCCCTGACATGCCACTTGCGACGATCCCGTAAACTCCGGAATCCAACCCGCCAATCTCGAACTTGCCGTCCTTTCCTGTCATGTCAGTACCAACGCTCAACCCATCTTTGATGACGGTGACCTGCACGCCGGGAGCGGGTTTGAACGCACTGCCAGCTTGACTCATCACACCCGACAGTTTTCCGTCGATGAGTGTTACGACCGAAGATCTTACGGCGTTACCACCTTGAGCGACTGCAGCTCCCTCTGGCTTGACCACGACATCATTCATCGTCATCTCCCCCTTCATGTGCTTGGCCATTCGACTCACAGCAGTCTCGTCGATGAAGGCACAGGAAACCCGAGCCCGCTCGGGGTAAGTGTGGGAATCAACCTCATTCTCGGAGACGACTTGAATTGCGTAGAAGGCAAACAATCCGGGCGCCTTGACCAGCACCGAATAGACCCCTGGCTTGACATCAGTCACCGTGAACCGCCCCAAACGATTCGTTGCAGCTTCACCGACCCAGCCATCTTGCCCCCGAAGCACCACCACCGCGTCATCGACCACGGCCGCAGCACCACCAAGAACAGGTACGAAGATATCACCCTTGAGGACACCGGGGGTTTTGGGCTTGACCCACTGCACAATCGACAATTGCTCACTGCCTTGACTACTGACCGCAGTTCGCTGTGGCAATTCCTCTTGAGCCTGTACCTGATGAACGGCGCTGGTGCAAATCAGCGCTACGAGAGGCAGTGAGAATAAAATCCGTCTGTTCATGATGCCAACCAAGCTAGAAGCAACCCGTGAGCACGTATCGTGCAGGGCAAATGGGAAATGTCTACAACTGTGTGTCCTAGATTACCCAGACTGCATCTTCGAATCAATGCTTTCAGTCAGAATATCCGGCAATTACCCACCCCCTCAGGTGTCGCAGCCCCTCCCATTGGCGGCCCGCCGTAGCGCGTCCGGACCAGTCACCCCCTCGATTGGGCATCCCAAGGACTTCATGAGTGCTGGGAAATTGGTGATGATCAAAAAATCGGAAACTCGCCCGCCGTACTACTTTCAAGAGCCAATTTGACCCAGCGAGACGTTGATTTGGTGCTGCCCCCCCGCTGGCTTCACCTGATTGCTAACTTCGTTTGGCTACGTTGGTTCGCCGATTTGAGCTAGTCAGCGGTTCGTGAGCTAGTCAGCGATTCGTGAGCTAGTCAGCGATTCGACTGGGGACCAAGCTGATGGCGAACCATAGAATCACGAACAACCCCAGACCGGCAACCACGCCAACGAAGCTTCCGAAACGAAGATACGAATTCAAAACGGGCGACACTTGGCCAGTGGGACCAGCAGCAGTGAGCACTTCAAAGCTCGAAGGAACCGTCTCATTGAGGCCGACTGCGAGCTGCACCTCACCCTCCAATGACTTTCGGATCTCCTGCAGTTGCTGAATTTCGAGCCCGAGACTCTGGTTCCGTTGCAACACTTCGTTTTCTTTTGCGAAGACGGTTGCCAATGCCTCGAGTTCGGCGTCAACACGGCTTATATCATCCGAAAGTGATTGGAGTTCGCCATTGAGAACGGCAAGAACCAGCTGCAGCGAATCCCCTGCCGACGCGTCATCACGTGATGGATCACCCCGATCCTCGCCATTTTTTTCGCCCAGTTGCCGCCCACCCTGACCGGAAATTGGATTATCAGCCAAAGCTCCGTCCTGCGTCAGCGGCTGAGTTGTGAACCCAAAGTCGGGTTCCACGGCATACTCGGCAAGCTTTCCTTTCGCTTTGGCAATCAAGGTTTTCAGATGTCTGATCTGGGGGTGCTGTGGTCCATACTTAATTCCGAGTAACTCATCGAGTTGCTGCTGCAGAGGCTGCACTTCCCGCTCCACTGCCACGACGAGCTTTTCTTTCTCGGCAAGCCATTCACGACGTTCTCTCTCACCCCTTCGTCTTTCGGCCTGTTGCGGTGACGCCTCCGCTGTGTTGCCGGGAACGGTGTTGCCGGGGCCGGTGTTGCCGGGGACGGTGTTGCCGGGGACGGTGTTGCCGGGGACCTTTCCATCTTTTGTCAGAACGCCCAACATTTCCCAGATGCGACGTTCGTCGACATTCTGTGCCAACAATTCCTCGGCTCGCCTTAGTCTTTGCTGCAACCACTTGCGTTGGTCCGTCAACCGCTGATAGCTGCGCATGGAAACATCTAATTTGATGGCAGTCGGCGAAACAACGCGACCATCTTGAAGAACTGCCTGCTGAGGCAGATCGAGCTTGCCGATGGCATCCTGCAATACCTCCGCTCGATGCCCGAGTTCTTCACGCCTCTGGCGGAGATCTTCCATGGTTTCGGTCAAGCGATTTTGGCTGGCTTGTCTATCAAACCGTTCCACCATCGCAGCCACCACGGCCGAGACGACCCGAGTGGAAACACTGGGCAACTCAGAACGGAACGAGATGCGGTAGAGTCCTCCCCGCGAAGTGCTTTTGAACTGGGTCACCATGAGTCGCCCGCTGGCAACCCAGTCTCGTACAAAATCGTCAGCTGAAACCTGATTCGGAATCGCTTTGGCAACGCGAAGCTCTGGTATTTCCATCAAATTGCCGGAAACAGCAGCCTGGGACAGAACAGACTGACCGCACAGCAGCAGACTATCGTCAGGTGGATTGCGCAACGTCGCTGCCGACTCCAAAGCCGCATCGATACGTCCTTGCTGTCGTGGCTTGATTTCCAGATTGATTTGCTTGTCCGCCGAATCGACTTCAAAACGCTCAAACCGAACCACCGCGCTTGACGCAAATTCCCGCGGCTGTCTGGCATAAGCAAAGTAGGCAATCGCCGCCCCCGCTGCGGCACCCACCGCAGCCCAGCAGCAAAACACCGCAAACGCCCCTCTACGGCTAAAAGAATGACTCATCGGTTTCTCCACACCCCGCTGTTACAAAAACTCTTGTTACACAGACTCTTGTTACACAGACTCTTGATCGACTCACTAACGCTCCCGGAGCATCCCTGCTATCCGGCATTGTCAGGCATTCTGCGGCATTCTCCGCTGTCAGGCATTCTGCACACCAAGCTCAGCCCATCAAAGGCCATCCCGCCAAGTGGGCAGTCACGAGTATAAATAACGTATGGCATGATTCAGTAGGAATCGGATGCTCTCTCGACCTCTTCATTGATCCCTGAGGGGATCAGGAAACACCTGACGATTTGTGGACGATACGAGTCTCACTCAAATTGAGCAGACAGGCTGATAGCAGCTAAGCTGCTAGGTTGGCTCGTTCAAATGCCCAACATTCGCGGCGACGATCATCAGTTCCCACCTGAACAAGACCACAACCACGAGCCACAGATTCTATCAAAGCTCAGTGCCGCGTAGAGGGCTGTCACTTCTCAAACTCCGGATTCAAACGCCGTCGATGGCTTTCCAGCGTTACTGCGTAGCCAGGATGGCTATCGGCAAGCCACAAAAGGTAGTTGATGTACTTCAGATGCTGGGGCCTCAGCGCAGCGGCCTGAGTCAGCAATTCTTCCGATGCCAACGAGGCTTCCGGCGTCACCATGTCGAGTTCGATCAACGAGACGCGAACATCGTCGTCGAGGGGACTGAGCAGCAAGGCGTGAAGCAAGTCCTGCCTTGCCTGCACCCACTGTTCTGCATTTTGATGCGGCAGCAGAAGCTGCTGAAACGACAATGAGTTACTTTTGTCGTGTGCGACTTGCCGGACATTCTGCCGAGCCACCCAGGTTTGGTGCAGTTGTGGCATCTCTCGGTCCATGGAACGAAGCGACTGTTCTCCGAGTCGCTCCTGCTCTACCAGCCTTGACTCCGCCAGCCCTTTCCAGATCATCGAATTCTCGGGGTACTGCAGCGAGAGTTGCTCCAGCTTCGCTAGACGAGCAGGCTGACTGCTCCTCTCTTCAAGTCCGGCCTGGCGTTCCCGTTTCACTGCGAACTTTGCTTCTTCGACATCAGAAGCGACACGCAAGTCGCTCACCAACATGAAGAGAGCGCAACAAGACCATGCCACAAACATGAAGCCTGAAGAACGATGGACCAGCGACAAGGCTGGCACGAGCCCCCCATTTTGCCGCCAACGAAACCCTTCACGACTTGTAACAGGCGATATGATCCGCGTTTCAGACAATTCAGAGGTTCGCAGAATGGCCGCAACTATCCCCGCAAACGTCATTAGAAGCGGTAGCAACGTGATGCCAAAGTCAAAGAGTTGAGTCGCTAGCAGCGAGGGTATCGCAAATAACGACATCACCCAAACACCATGAAGCACCGCATCGGACGAGGACGCCTGCCTTGGCGCGTTTCGAAGCCTGCTTCCCAACAGCCAAACACGACGCAGCAGAATCAAAAAAAGCAGCATGACAAGCGGTAGTAACCAGACCCCTCCCTCAACAAGCCACTCTACCGGCATGCCGTCGGCGTTCACAAACCAGTAAGGCTTGCTATTTTCCTGGAAGGGAAGATGGGCGTATCGATAGGTTCCCAACCCTGCGCCCGACGGAAAGTAAAACTTCGCTGCCACAAAAGCATCGGCCCAATGACCCATTCGCGGATCCTCCAGCAGATCCGTTTGAAACAGGGTCGCAAGTCGCATTCGGACCCGCTCTCCGAAACCAATCAGCCACACGACAAGACACATCACAACAACCATTCCGGTAAAAATCGAAATTACTTTTAATTTATTTGCCTTGCGCAAAAACACTGCCAACACCACGGCGGTGCCCAACACCAACCCGATGAACCCACCTCGGGAATTGCTGCCCAAGATTCCCGCCAATAGCAGCACAAGCATCATCATGGCGATCACACGAGTCAGGATCAGTCCACTCTTGACCCGTGGATTTAAAACTTGAGAATCAACACCCTTTTCTTGAAAGAGATGCTCGCATAACGCCCACAAACCCAAAGTACATGCCAAGCAAAGGCAGAGAAAACCAGCCGCGTTGTTGTTGTTCACAAACGGCCCAAAAGGATCACCCGCGTCAGCGGGTGAAATCAGCAGAAATTGCCGTAATTCCATCTGCTGATTGGCAGCTAAGCGGACACTGTCAACGAGTCCGAAAAATGAAAACAGCACCCCCGAAAGCGAGATTGCAGTCAGAAATACGATAATCGCGTACAAGTTTCTGAAACAATGAAACAGAAGCCAACACACCACAGCGAACGCGGCAGGCATGAGCATCGCGAGTCGTGTGTAGGTCGGAGCGACACTTAACGGAACGCCTGCCTGGGGATCCGCCACCATTGGCAAAACGTCACCCTCCAGTGCTGTTGCTTCCTTCAGTGCTGTTGCTTCCTTCAGTGCTGTTGCTTCCTTCAGTGCTGTTGCTTCTTTCAGCACTCCATCAGAGAGCCAATCCGAATAGATCGAATGGACCCCGGGGGCCACCGCCTCGGTGACAGCAACAGGCATCGTCCGAGTCTGCAAGAAGGCACAACCCCAGATCACCACTGCAAGCATCACGATCCATGGCGGCGGCATGAAACGCGATGCCGGTCGCGAGCATCCCTCCGACGCACCAGGATCTGGACTTTCAGAATCCGCGTTCCCCGCTCTCAACGAAAAGCATGCTGCCAAGACCACGAATATCAGAAGTACAGTCGTAGCAAACAGTTGTGTGCTGTAATAACCACCACCGCGATCCCAAGCTGTCCACACGATCAATGCAGACACTGCAAACGCCAAAGAACTTGTTTGGATCTGAGCAAAGCGTGTCATGCAATTAAACGCGACAAGGAGGACGACGGCACAAATACCCGAACGCAGCAGATTGCAGGTGGAGGCACCATCTTGGGCACAAGAAAGGAACCACCGCGATCAATCTCAGACTAATCAAAAGAGAACCCCTCGAAGGCAACATTCTCACGATTACACCAAAGCGGAAATCAAAGCAGCTGATGAAAGACCAGCCCAATGCCAGCGGTGCCCCTATTTGAAAGCAGCGAACAACGTGTTCAAAGCAGCGAACAACGTGTGCAAAGCAGCGAACAACGTGTGCAAAGCAGCGAACAACGTGTCAAAGCAGCGAACAACATAAGTTTTAATTGCCCTTTGGTTGCGCCACAATGTGTCCAAGCCTATCAGTGATCGGGGGTGCAAATTCCCGTCGTGCCTGCTTCCTGTCGCGTTATCAAACGAGATCAGAAATGACCGTGAGAGAACACATCATTGCTAGTCTCAACCGCCTACCCTCGATGCACACCATGCTTCGAGTGAGTCAGGCAGGGAATCCTATGAAGTGCGCGGCACGGTGACTTGACATTGGTATTTTGGCATGACTCAGTGCTGCTTTGAATCGACACCACCGCCCGCCTCACGTGTACTATCGGCGTTTAAGGGTACTTACGTCCCCGCTCGCTCAAAATGCAACCGGGGTGCCTCAGTTCCAGCGGCGGACACAGCAACGCCCAAAAAACGCCTCGCCGCGGGCGGGCGACCACGTGTCATGAAACCCGAAGATCGCATGGCCATCCTACCAATCCAGGGCCAGAATGCTTTTCGCACGCCCAGGGCCAGAGCACAGCCAGGCCAGGGCCAGAGCACAGCCAGGCCAGGGCCAGAGTACGGCCAAAATGCATGAAGCGCAGAATCCAAGGCTCGAATCACCTACTCCGCGTTTTGAAGAAGCCTCACAGAATGCATCAGCCGGCCGCTCTTTTTTGTTTGACGAA
The DNA here is from genome assembly GCA_002862205.1 of Planctomycetaceae bacterium. GTDB lineage: Bacteria > Planctomycetota > Planctomycetia > Pirellulales > Pirellulaceae > Rubripirellula. The sequence continues at coordinate 7,713 of PKCN01000115.1, forward strand.
ACGAAATTCTGTACCTACTATATCCCTCGTAGTTTCACCAGATCTTACGCTTTGCAACGATCGCAAAGCCTATCGCCGATGATCGGCGACCCGGCAGCGCTTGACTACATTGGCACCGTCAATAGTGCCTGAATTATGTGTACATCCGGTACAACCGCTGTGTTCTGCACTTGGGTGCGTATACGTTTTGCGCCCCAGGATGACGAAGTTGCGCCTCCTTGGTTGGAAAAAGGCAGCCGCAACGGTGGAATTTGGACGAACTCAATTTTGATAGGGGCATGAGGCGACAAGTGGGTAGAAAGAGCAATCGATCCCCGGCGCGAGGTCGCGCCGGCTTGGAACGCATTGAAGGCAATGCTGACCAGCAGAGGCAGCGCAGGAAAAAAGCAAAGCGAACAGCGGAGCCACGAAAAAGAACTTCTCGCGGTATTGGTGGAGGAGAACTACGTCCTGCGACGTCAACTCCAACCGGCTCTTCTGTGAACCGCGTGGTCAAACTGGAAGCGAGCGATTGGAAACATCCAAGCGTTGGCCTGTGGTGCCTCCTGCTGACCGGGACGTTTGTCTTCTCTTTCTGGCAAACACTGCAATGGCTCGAATTACAATGGCGTAATGAACCTGACTACTCCCATGGGTATTTGGTGATTCCGCTTGCTGCGACACTGCTCTGGATCAGACGTGACACCTTTCCGGGGGTCGCTAGCAGAGTTGATTTGAGGGGTTGCTCTTTAATACTGCTCGCTGTTTTAATGAGAATCGCGGGCAGATTCGGGTACATGGATTTTCTCGATGGCTGGGCGATTGCTCCTCTCGTGGGAGGCATCACTTGGCTGACGCTCGGTTTGCCTGCCGCACGTTGGGCTGCGCCGGCGATCCTGTTCCTTTTAATGTTGGTGCCAATGCCTTTTCGGATGGAGACGATGCTGAGCTGGAAACTGCAAGGTTTGGCGACCTTGTTGAGCACGGCAACCCTCCGCATCTGCGGACTCCCCGCCATTGCTGAGGGACACGTGATCTGGGTGAATGATACTGAGTTGATGATAGAGAAAGCTTGCTCGGGACTTCGTATTTTCATGGGGATGATTGCCTTGGCATTTTTCTGGGCGGCAACTGTGCGTCGATCATGGATCGATCGAGTTGTCCTGTTGGTTGCGGCAATCCCACTGGCAATCCTGACCAACTCAGCTCGCATCAGTATCACCGCAATCCTGTACGAAGTATTTCCTTCGGAAGCCGCCAGGCAAATCATTCACGACTGGAGCGGCTACTTGATGATTCCGACTGCGGCATTGCTTCTGTGGCTTTTCAAATATTTCTGGGAATGCCTGTACCGACCGGTGCGTCTGAGTAGTGCAGGGGAACAATTAAAACGAAGACTGAAAAGCACCGCACCATTACAAGACGACCAAACCGAACTGCAAATCCCGACCTCGCAGTCGTAAAGCTGGAATTAAAAGATGGCAGATAACCTCCTGCAACCTCCAACAACTTTCAATCACAATGCCTCCTCCCCGGCATTGGCGACTCAGCCTCCCACGAGTGGCTCGGACCAGGTCCGTCTGGTGTTTTATACACTACGACGATGCTGGGTTTGGGCTGTCCCAAGCGGCTGTCTGCTTGGGCTAATTGCGGCTTACATCGTGCATTACCTCTTCACCCCGATGTTTCAGGCCGACCATCTGCTGGAGTCCAATGGAGACTATGTCGTGTTCAGAGGTACGATGCCAAACTCAGCCAATTTGGCGGCTTCGGAACGACAACTGATTTACACCGATCTGGTTCTGGATTCAGTCATTTCCGATCCAAATATCCTTGAACTTCTCGAGACCGACTCCGACGAATCCGCAAAGTTGGTACTTCTCGAAAATTTGCGTGTCGAAAGTGCTGGCACCAACTCCATGTTCAAAATCAGCTTCCAACACAAAGAGGCCGCTACCGCATCGGAAGTGTGCAACAAGATTGCAGAGTCTTATCTATTACAGCGGGAGAGAATTGAGGATGACCGGATCACAACCCTGAACGGCTGGCTCGCTCCGGCTATCGATACATGGGAAGGAAATGTGACAACTTATGAGAAGAGGGTCAGAGATTTGAGCAAGAGTTCTCTTGGCTACGACCCCACAGTTCGTATTGAGGGGCTTGAGAACGATCTGTCCGTGCTCGGAACACTGCGTCATGATCTCAAGAATCTGATTGTGGATGAGTCAATCTTGGAGGCAAAAGTTGACATGGCCTCTACCGTCACCCAGCTGTCCAAAACGGACAGCAGAACGCCGATTGTCGATGAACCAACTCCTGCCCAGATCAAGACCTATCTCAACAACGATCGTGACACGATGAAAGCTCGCGAGTTGTTAGCTGAGAAGGAACGTGAAGTGCGTGCGATGGAGTCCGCAGGTCTCGAGACGGTAAGGCAAGACACCTTCCAGAAGCTCAAAGATTCAGTCACAGCAGCGGAGCAGATGTTGGCAAAAATCGAAGCGGAGAAGACCGTGGCAGCAACGGCGGAAATCAAAAGTCAAGCGATTGCGTTGGCAACGCGACAACGAGAAAATCTCTTAATCGAACGCGAAGATAAAAGCCGCTCGGAACTTGATGCTCTGAAACAAAGGTTGGCGGAGATGAAAGCTCAGCGAGCTATCGTACAGAACGAGTACGATGCTGAAAAAGCGAGACTGGAAACGCAGGGCGGCGTGACCGCTGACCTGCTGTTTGCCGAAGAGGACCGCGAAGTTGCTGTCGGGATCCTAACCAAACTGAAGGAGCGCAAAGCAGCCATTGGCACGGAAATGCGTCGAGGTAGCGGTGTCCAAAGCCTGGCTCCAGCCACGGTTCCCTTAGAACCGATCTCGGGACAGCCTCTCAAAAAGATGCTCGCTGCTGCGGTTGCCTGCTTCCTGCTGCCATTCCTGTTGTCATTTTTACTCGAGTTTCGGTCCCAGCGTCTTGGCGATGCAACCGCGTTATCATCACAGCCGATTGCCCCAATTCTTGGCGAGATTGCCCGGATCCCAACAAGAACAGGAGCTTCAAATAAACAGCGGGTGTTCGAGGAGAGCATCGACACACTGAGAGCAAATCTGATGCTTTCAAAAGAAACTGCAGATGTGAGGACGATCGCCATCGCCAGCAGCGTTTCGGGCGAGGGAAAAAGCAGCGTTGCCTCGCAACTCGCGATCTCACTGGCGAAAGCATGTGGCGAAACCGTTCTGCTGGTAGATGCCGACCTCAGAAGCCCGGATCAGCATGATATCTTCGGTCTCAGCATGGGCCAAGGTCTCTCGCGAGTGCTTCAGGGAGAAGCGAAGCTGGTGGACACCGTTGACAAATCGCTCGGCGACTTTGTGCACGTGCTGCCTGCCGGTTACCTGGACATGAGCCCACATCGCGTCCTCAATCCTGAAGCGTTGGATACTCTCATTTCAAAAGCCAAGGACAACTATCAATTCATCGTCATTGACACCGCTCCCGTCCTCGCAGCAGGCGAAACTCTCGCCGTTGCATCAAAAACAGACGCGACGCTGGTATGCGTGATGCGCGACCTCAGCCGCGCTGATGCAGTCGTTCGTACGACACGGCGTTTGGAAGCAGCTGGGGCAAATGTCATCGGCACCGTCTTCAGCGGTGTGCCAACTCGGCAATACTCGTACCGCTACGGCCAGTACTACAAATATCTTGGCAACCCCTCGCAACAAACAAACCCTGCATGAGACCGCACCCAAACATCACCTTCTCTACTGCATTGGATGCTGAAACAATGCAACCAAACACGGGAAACCTGTGAGTAAAAGCCAAGTGTCATCCTCGTCAAAGCTATCGGAAACAAAAGGGCCCAAAGACAACTCTAGCCTGCGCGCAAGATGGGAATTCAATCGGCCACTTGCCTACATCTGCCTCGCCGTGATGCTCTTGTCAGGTGCAACCGGTTATCTGCTGTTTGAGCGTGCGTCCAATCGCCTGGCACTTTCACTGAAATCAAAAGCTGAGCTGGCCGCGTCTGAGTCTGCCTGGGATGATGAGGTCAAGTGGCTGAGGCGTTACTTGAAACTGGTTCCCGATAGCAAGGAAACATTAATCGACATCGCATTCGCAGCAAACAAGGCTGTTGAACTGCCCCCGGCAAACCGATTCGACAGGGTCCAAGTTGCGAGACAAAGTCTGAACAAGGCGGTGTCGGTTGCGTTGAATTTAGAGACACCTCATCCGCGTACGCAAGAATTGCAACGCTTATTGATTTTGCGGCTCAGCCAGTATGGCAACCGATATGCACCGGAGATCGTTGACAAAATCATCGCCCTCAATCCGCCCCAGACAGATTCCATGATGCTGCGATCGTTCGCGATCGCAATGAGCAACACTGGCGGGCAGGTTTCACGGGATGAAGATGATAATTCCGCCGAGGGATCGGAAACAACGAACCTTTGGACCAAGCTACTGCAGTTATCAACAACCCAAGTGTTGCTGAAAGCGTGGAATGCGAATCCAAGTGATATTCAGCTCGCGTCCTATTTGCTGGAAAATCTGCGAGCAGAGCCCGAGCAGATAATTTCCGAGAAGGAGCGAGAAAGTGAAAGCAAGCTCGCCAAAGATAGCAAGCTCGCCAGAGATGAGGTCGTCGCCACGGTGGTTGCAGATTTGGTGACCCGACCTGACAACGGCCAAGCGCAGTGGGTCTTATTCACACATCAAATCGCGACCGATCCAGAACTCGCCACACAACGCCTGGCAAGTCAATTCGACGCACGCATGTCACTGCTCAGGAAAGCGTATGAGGCTTTGGGCAGCGAAGCCTCGCAGGACGAACAGGATAAGACGAGCATCCCCATTCTGCCCTCTGCAGAACCAACCGACGGCAGCAACCCCCGTTGGGACTATCTTCTGGCAGTTTCATCAATCCTGAATGACCTCAAGTCTGGATCAAACTCCACTCCGGAGAGCCAGATTCGAATGCTGGAAAATTTGCAGGAACTTTGCACATTCAGCCAATTAGAAGTGCCCACCGCCGCGATCGTCAGCATCTACAGTGCCTACTGCAAAGTGCTGATCTCCGAAGGTGACTCCAAGAAAGTTTTGCAGGCATTTACTGAAGGCATCGACAGACTTGGGGAAGAGTCGGCGCAGCTTCAGATCACCAGACTCTCCTACTTGCTGAACTCAGGAAACCTCGAGGAAGCGACGAGGCGTCTTGCAGAGCTTGAAACGCTGCGAAAAGAGAGGGCGAAACTCTTTACGGGTGCACGGGAAGCATTGACAAAAACCCAGCGTTCCAGAAATCGCACCGAGCTCGATTCAATAGAATGGAACCTTTCACTCTTTCGAGGTTTGCTTGCGTTCCAACACCAGCAGTTCGACCAAGCGATTCGAATACTAAAATTGGCTCTGACATCAGAGAAAGAGGTTCCAAACAACAGGCGAGTCACGGCCGCTGCCAGTCTGGGACAAGCCTACTTGCGGAAACAACTTTGGGATCTAGCTGCAAACATCTTTGAGCAGGCGATTGAGCTTGCTGAAGACCGTGACACGTACAGGATCATGGCAGCCACCGCTTGGGGCAACAGTGGCAACACTGAGCGTGAGATACAATTACTGAACAGGTTGGAGCGTCGCACCTTGCCGCTCTCGATCAAAGCCCTTCGCAGTTCCATCGCTTCGGAATTGAAAAAACCCCCAGCCAAACGCAACTTTGCCGCCCTTCAAAACCGCAGCGATAAGATTAGTCGAGAGCTCAATGCTCTGGAAGACTCCAACGAAAACAAAAATAAGCTTCTGTCGGACCTGGAACTGCTTGCGCTCTCTATCCCTGAGCGTGAAGACGGAGACGAGAGGGATGCTGCTTCCAAAAGAGTTCTGAAGCTTTCTGATAAGTATCCCGATAACCTGCAGATTCTTACCACAGCAGCGTTAACCATGGCTGCTTCGGGGAATAAAGAGGCTGCAGACAAGCTTCTGCAAAAACTGAAAACCAAGTTGGGGATCGACAGTTTCCTTTACGCAGCCACCGCCGCACGGGCAGCAAGTCTGAGCGGCAACCCGAAGGATGCGTCAGACTCACTCAGGAGTTTTGCTAACAAGAACCCAAGCATGGCCAGAGACGCCTTAATGCTTGCTGCACAAATCATGACCAATCAAGGTGAACCGAAAGCAGTCTATGATCTGTTGCTCACCATTCCTGAGGATCAACGAACAATCAAAGCCGTTTATAAGCTTTTCGAAACCGCGATATTCCTTCAGCAGGACGCTGAGACGGGAACAGAAAAGTACAAACCACAATTCTGGAGCAAGCGTCTTCGCTCGCTTGAGGGCGATGATGGTACCTTTTGGCGTCTCGCCGAGGCAAACACGGCCATCGCCAACTCAGAGGTCGCCGATGCACCAGAAGTAGAGAAGCTGGAGTCACTCAACAGGGCAAACGACCTGTATGTTGAAATCAGCAGGCTACGCCCGAACTGGGCATATAAGAATACGCTTGGTGGTTGGATTGCAGCACGCCGGAAAGATCACGGAGGTGCGATCACACTTTTGCGAAAAGGAATTTCAGCTGGTGACCGCCGCACGTCAACGCTGTTGCTACTGGTGTCGGAACTTTATAAAGAGAATCGCGTTGCCGAAGCGGAAATGGAACTCAACCGACTTGATCAAATGGTGACAGCAAACTCCGTCTCAACAGCACTTGCGGTCAGCATTGCTGAACGCAAGGGTGACTATGAGCGGAGCATGACTCTGGCCCGCCGAAGCGCTGGTGACAACCCACGGGGAACGGACGCCTGGTTACTTTTGGCACAAACAGCGATGCTGGCTGCAAAAGCAACCGACGAGAAAAGAGCAAGAGACATTTTACTGGCAGAAGCCAAAGAAGCTTTGGACAAAGCTTTGGTGAATTCCAAAGAGAGCAACTTGTCGGCATACAGGCTGAGAATCCAATTCCAAGCTTCATTCTTTGACGAGGAAGGTATCCGGCGAGAACTGGACCGCACTTTGCAAAGTAATGTGCCAGAGCCGAGTAGATCACTGTTTGTCGGTCGAACTTTTCTGCGACTCAGTGATCCCAAGTCCGCTCTTGAGGTGTTTGAAAGGCTCAGGAAGATCACTCCCGATTCACCTGACGTCTACCTCGGTCTCGCTGAGTATTACCGCAACCAGCGAAACGACGAGCAAAATATTCGGATGCTGGAGGAAGCGCTCTCACGCGGTTTAACACGAACGGACATACGAAGCCGGCTCGCCTTGGGGTTGGCATTGCGTCAAACTGGATCGATACCCTGGCAACGCATCAAAGATCTGGTGGGAGAACAAGATAGTTCCATAGGAAGTAACGAACTCCTGCACGCTCTCATCCTCATCAACAAGGGCGATGATGCCAGAAAACAGAGAGCAGCCGAAATCCTGGCAAGAATTCGAGAGAGTGGTCAGTCAAATACCGATGATGCAACAAGAATGCTCGCAGCTTTGGAAACCGAGCGTTGGGTCTTGCGAAGAAAAGAAAAGGCTTCCAAGGAGGCTGATATATCCTTGGCCCGCGCCCGCGAACTCTACATCGAGCTGACCCGGCGACCCAAACCATCGGCAATGGACCTCTATAAATTCGGGGACCTGCTTTTGCGAGCCGATCAAACGAATGAATTGAGAAAAGTCGCCAATCAGCTTGACCGAACTGCGGCCGGATCAGCGATCAGCCTTGACTTGCGTCTGCGATTGGCAAAGAAGTCGGGCGATCAAGAGAAAGCGGATCGACTTGCCGAGGAATGGGCAGATCGTGCGATAGCCTCCGGAGCTCTCTTGAAATCGAATGCTTGGGGATCAGTTGGCCAGACCTTAACAAGGTTAGGATTCCATGACGAAGCCTTGGAATGGCTCGCCAAGGCCTACGAGGCAGACCATCGATTTTATCGTGACTATGTGGTTGGCCTTGCTCGGGACCAGCAATATCTGTTGGCAACGGATATTTGCAAATCCGAACTTACTGATACCAGCAACCCTGAGGCGCTCGCCCTGATGGTTGATGTCATGGTCTTGGCAGGAACCGGAACAACCTTTCCGGAAGAAAACGAAAAGCTCATTGCCACAGCAACCAAGCAAAGCCAGCAGGTCCCTCGGGTCATTGAGTCCATCGCCACGCTGCGCCTCTCCCAACAACGTTATGTCGATGCCGTCAGACTCTACGAGCAAGCGGAAAAACTGGCTCCGAAAAATGTCAGGATCCTTAATAATCTGGCGATGGCACTCTCGGAAATACCGGGAAGAGAGACAGAAGCAATTCCAAAGATTGAATCTGCAATTGCGTTCTTTGGACGCAGTCCTGAACTGCTTGATACCCAAGGACTCGTGCTCCTCCGCAATGACATGCCTGTGGCAGCGACTGCGGTCCTACGCGAGGCCACTGCAGTGTCAAACGACCCTCGCTACCGGTTTCACCTGATCATGGCATTGCTGGAAAATGGAGACAAGAAGGGCGCAATTTCCAACTGGGCACAACTCGATCTCAGGCAATTGAGTAAACTTCCCCTCACCCCGGGTGAATTAACCGACTTAGAGTCGTTGAAAAAAACATTTGAAAGTAACACCTAGTTATTCAAATGATTTGCCGACTGTGTTCAAAAGCAAAGGATCGCAAAGTCTGTAATGCGAAATCATGAGTGATAATAAAAATACGGATCAGAGCCCGAAGGCTGAAAAAACAGATCCAGTGCCCCCCGCAAGACTCGCGTCGCGAAAACTGGTACTCATCGCCTGCATCGCGACTCTGGCATTAAGTGGTGTGATCAACGGCGCGCTCGACGGTCGGTGGGCCAATCGAACGGAACTGCAGGAACACGGACAACTTCTCCAACAGGTCCCCGAGATCGTGGGTGACTGGGTTTTGATCAAAGATGAGCCCCTGGAAGAAAATGCTCAGGCGATGCTGCAGTGCTACGGATCACTCACCCGTTACTACAGAAATCGCATCACCGGCGAAGAATTGGGATTGCTGCTGATCTACGGCCCCCGTGGGCCCGTGGCGGTACACGTGCCAGAAGTCTGTTACTCCAGCGCGGGCACCTTTCCCAGTGGGCCACCGCGAGTGCAGTCCCTCAGCGATAGCAAACAGGACACCTTCTGGGTGACGCAATTTGACCGCAGCAGCGACGGCAAATCCGCATTTGAAGTCTGGTACGCTTGGTCAACAGGCACCATGTGGGAGGCAGCAAACCACCCGCGCTTTTGGATGACCCACCAACTGTACAAGATACAAGTCGCTGGCCCCATAAGCACGCGAACGGACGAAACGTCGCCGGTAGAACGATTTATGGAAGTTTTCATTCCGATTTTGCGAAATGGAGCGGTATCACCAATTATGTGAGTTCACAAAAACGTGGCCTCGACTATGATACTGCTCCGGAACACTACTCTTTGCTTTCTACTTTTCCATGCTCCAATCTGACTATTCCGAAACGGTAGATTCACCGCCAGCCAAGTTCGTGTCTGGAGATCAGACGAACCTTGGACATCGAGAACTAGAGTCCGATGGTAGTGCCGATGCAAAGCGGCAGGCATACTTTGAGAAAAAGAATCGTCGCGAGCGATTTTTGGGCGCAGTTTTGCTGGTACCCGCGACGCCCGTCATCTGCATTTGCTGGTTTTTGGTCCGGTTGACGTCGAAAGGTCCCGGGCTCTTTCGACAAACACGAGTTGGGTACCTCGGTGAAGAATTTCAGGTACTCAAGCTTCGCACGATGAGAATTGATGCAGAAGCCAATGGACCACAGTGGTCAAATTCGCGAGATCCACGCGTCACACGTCTGGGTCGTTTGTACCGCAAACTTCACCTCGATGAGCTTCCCCAGTTGTTCAATGTGGTTCGTGGAGAAATGGTGCTCACCGGTCCTCGACCTGAACGCCCCGAGTTTGTTCACCTGTTGGCGAAAGAAATCCCAAACTACGAAGAACGCCTGTCGGTCAAGCCAGGCATCACAGGCCTGGCACAAGTCAACTTACCTCCTGACTCGGACCTGGAGAGCGTTGAGAAAAAGCAAACGCTTGATTTGCATTACATTGAAACCGCGACCTTCTGGTTCGACCAGAGACTGTTGGCAAGCACGGCATTCCGCGTACTTCTCATCCGAGGCCAGAAAGTCAATAACGCGTTGGGGGTCAACAAGCAACATTTGGTCGACCACTTCTCGGCTCATGAAGACGGGGATGGCAACGGGTCAACGATGCTAAGTGAACTGCTTCATCGAGCACCTGCTAAGAGTGAGTGGGAAGACGAGCAAATTGGTGACAGCGAGCAGGAGCAAATCCACGGGGAACAGATCCACGGGGAACATAGCGAACTCGAACAATCAGTACGACGCCCCCGCTGATCAACTCCCTGTGGCTGATTCGTAAGATCTGTGGCTGATTCGTAAGATCACTGCAATTGACGTCCCCCCAGTCACTTGGCGATCTTGTCAGCCCTCCTCAGGCTGGATCGCAGCACACCACTCATCCCAAACTTGACCACAAGCAGTGACAACCTACTCTCCATGCAACATTCTTACAGTCGACGTTGAAGACTATTTCCAAGTGTCCGGCTTTGAGTCTGTGGTCAAACGCGATCAATGGGAATCGATTCCTTCCCGAGTAGAAGCCAGTACGCGTTTGTTGCTTGAAATCTTCGCTGAAGCAAACGTGCAAGGCACTTTTTTTGTGCTTGGATGGATCGCTGACAGGCACCCAGATCTGGTACAGCAGATACGCGATGCTGGCCATGAAATTGCCTCACACGGTTACTGGCATCGCTTGGTTTACAGCCAGACACCGGACGAGTTCCGCAGTGACCTGCAGGAAAGTCGCAGGGCAATCAAAGCCGCCTGCGGCGTCGATGTGACTGCCT
>PKCN01000291.1 GCA_002862205.1 Planctomycetaceae bacterium
GTCGGGTTACAGGTCGCTGGTTTCTTGGAAAACATAGAATACACATGCAGGGTAACTGAACGAATCCGCGGAAATCGACTGAAAGCCCAGCAGAACCTGGTCAACACGAAACCCTGTTTTTTAGCTGCCTCCATGCGGTCGACGCGACCAAATTCATAGCACACTAAGAGAGTTGTCGTAGAGAACGATGAGTAAGCTCGAGACCCCAATGACGCGTTGGTACTGGAAGCAAGTCGGTGGCACACTCATTGAAGAGTTCCATGCGGTCAGAAAATCCCCTACAAATGCGAGACGCTTAATTGATGGTGTCATTATTCATGGTGGTGAAACAAAAATCGCCAAATCACCGGATGTGGATCTATCAGGGAAAGACGTCACAGTGATCCAAGCCAAAGCGAATCGCCTTGGCATGTACCTGATGGGCCAAGCCTTCTTCTCCGCGGCCTTAATCAGGAAACTAAATCCAAAAACCATCAAGTCAGTTGCTCTTTGCAAACATGATGACGCCGTGATGCGTGAACTACTTGAAAGGCATGATGGTATGGAAGTCGTCATCTGTCCACCGGAAGTATTCGCGACGTCCACAAAGACTTAATTCCCTGCATTTGCAACTGCACATCAGGAGTGGGTCGCAAGGAGGTACTGAACGGTTTCGTTTACCCACCAGACACAAAAACACTTAAAAATTTTCCTTAACCACCCCAGGTCCAATCAGGTGGCCAACAAGGCCCATTCTTGGGTCAAATCACAAAACCCCCTCAAAAAACATCGGTAACAACTGGGTTTGTGAGTGGGCCACTGAAAGCACGCCACCTCCACTAAGGCCAATTTGCGATTCGTCGCAAGTTGGCCTTTTTATTGGGCTTGCGACTGATCCCTTGGCGTGGCGGCTTTGGTTTTGAGTCATCAGCAAACAGGCTGGGGTTGGATGCGGCAAGACTCGCCCCAACTGCTACGCAAAACTCTCATCGTAAAATTGGCATCATGGTCTCCGGTGCTGTTATCGCCAATTCTATTCTTAACTTGTTGATCCCGTTAGAATTGGGACTGCGGGGAACAGGTTGAGAAAATTGAGCCCCCCGTTTGAGAAAAATCGAGTTGAAGTAGTCACCGTGTCACACCAGCTAGCAATGACGTTCCTTTTCTTGCCTGCCATCTTGGCCATGACTAGTTGCCGCACCGCTTACGGGGATGATCCAACAGTCAAGATCAGGAAAAAGCGTGACGATGACAAAGTGGAAGTCACGGTCGAGAATGGCAAGGCCATCATTTCAGTTCAAAGCCCTTTCGGTATCAGTCAGGCAGCCATCGAACGCCGCGGCAACCAATGGCCGAGTACGGTGATGCTAAGGTTCCACCTGAAGGGACTTGAGAATCTTAGAGTTACCAACGGCAAAGATACTCTTGAAACTGCGGTATCAAGTCAGGGTGCCAAGGTGTGGCTGTGGAAGGACGGCAAGGCAGATTCCCTACTAGATTCGAAGCATCCGTACTGGATGGAGACTCGAATGGTCGGCCAGGATGGAAAATCTGTCAAAATGGTTCCGCTGAAGGCTGGCTACTTCGAGATGCAGTTACCGAAAGCCTTGATTGAACACAATCCGAAGTCGATCACGCTAAACTGGATCGACTTTTATCGTTGAACAGAGAGTTTTAATGGATCTCACCGTTGACGTAATTTCTGATGCCATCTGCCCGTGGTGTTACATTGGCAAACGACGGCTTGAGAAGGCGATTGCTGCTTTTGATGACCAGCACGGTGTACATGTTCACTGGCATCCGTTCCAACTGAATCCAACGATGCCAAAAGAAGGGATCAGTCGTAAAGAATATCGCACCCGCAAATTCGGTAGTTGGGAGCGATCACTGGAACTGGATGCCCAAGTCATTGCAGTCGGTGAGTTCGAAGGTATCCACTTTGACCTCGACAAGACGGAGAAAACGCCAAACACCGTCGATGCCCACCGACTGATCTGGCTTGCCGATCAGCATGGCTGTCAGGATACGGTCGTTGAGTCACTGTTCCTCGCGTACTTCGCTGAAGGTAGAGACATTGGCAATCATCAGACTCTCATTGACGTGACTGCTGAAGCTGGACTGGATCGACAAGCTACCGAAGCCATGCTGAGCAGCGATGATGCAGTGGATGTCATCGCCAACGGCACAGAAGTGTCTCGGCGTCATCATGTCGACGGTGTTCCATTCTTCATCATCAACCATGCGATCACTTTGTCTGGCGCTCGGGCGCCGGAGATATTTCTCGAGGCGTTCAAACAGGCAACTTCATGAAACGCATCAAACTGATATCGCAATACCTACTGGCGATCTTCATGATCGTGGCTGGCACGATGCACTTTTTGGATCCCGAATTCTTCCTCAAGATCGTGCCGCCCTATCTTCCGCTTCATAAAGAACTGGTGCTGGTCAGCGGCGTTTTTGAGATTCTGCTGGGGGTCCTGCTGCTGATTCCAAAATATTCGCATTTGGCGGCGTGGGGAATCATCACCCTGTTGATTGCCGTGTTTCCGGCCAACCTCTATCTCTACCAGCATCAAGAGATTCTTCCAGCCTCGCCGCTTGTTCACCTGCTCCGACTTCCGTTGCAGGGCGTCTTTATTCTGTGGGCTTATTGGCATACGAGAACGGCAGAGAAGACACCATGAACCTGAAGCCAATCCTCCAAGCCATCCTTGAACATTACGCTCTGCCGCTAAACGGCGATCATGGCGTTGCGCATTGGGCAAGAGTTCTTGAAAACGGTTTGCGAATGGCCGTTGAGACCAGTGCCAACGTCGAAGTCGTTTCCCTATTTGCCGTCCTTCACGATTCACGACGAATCAACGAAGGCACCGATCCAGAGCATGGAGCAAGGGCTGCCGAGTTCGCCGCCGAACTTCGAGGTAAGGTCTTCGATCTGGACGACCACGAGTTCCGGTTGCTGTATCGAGCCTGCGAGGGACATACCCACGAACGAAATCATCCCGATGTGACGATCCAGACTTGTTGGGACTCAGACCGTCTCGATCTCGGAAGAGTCGGGATCACGCCCCATCCAAGCCGACTTTGTACCGAGGTTGCCAAGCGGCCTGATATCATCAAGTGGGCTGATCGTCGTGCGAGTTCTGGTATCATTCCAACGTTTGTATTGGATGAGTGGGGAATCGAATTGGAGCAGGAGAGGACGTGGTGAACTGAATGCAAACAATCCAACTGAAGGGTGGGGACATTCTGTTCCAGGACGCAAGAAGGCAGAACTAAACAAGGGGACAGTAAAAAAGGGGAGAGGCACTTTTTGCTTCTTCTTGTTCAGCGAGCATTTAGTGACAGGCAAGGAAAGAAGGGGACAAGAAAAAAAGCCGGGCAACTGGCGTTGCTACCGCGACGGTTTTAACTCTGACACTTACTTCCGAAGACTCCACGTGCTTTTTCAAGAAGCACCGAATTCTATTTCAGCGTGACGCTGACTTTTCCACCCACGTTGTAGACTTCGATCTGATCAACCTTGAGCCACAACTTTCCGTCGATGCGGCTCACCGTTGCATAGACAGAGCAGTTGATGAAAGAGCGGTCAGCCTTGGTGGAATCGATGACCTGCTGACCGATGTTATCCGGAATCGTGATATACGGATCGTACTGTCCGAAAAAGTTCTTTTTCCGCTTTGACTTCAGCGACAACGTAAAGCGTTTCTTCGTGTCCCGTTCGACATCGCCGTTGACTTCCACTCGGTCAAACACAACCCGTTTTCCCTCGTATCTTGCGGCTGCGTTGACGACATCCTCGATTTCCGCAACGACAACACCATCTTTCCGCACCATTAACGGCTTGTCTTGATTCCGGTCCCCGGCACGAAGAGTCCGGCTGACTTTTCCGCCAACGTTGTAGATTTCAATCTTATCGATCTGAAGCCACGTTTTCTCTTTCAGGCTCTTGACCGCCGCGTAAACCGTGCAATTGACAAAATACTTGTTGGCCTCGGTCGATTCGAGGATCCTTTGAGCGATGCTGTCGGGGACCGTAATGTAAGGGCTGGAGCTGCCGAAGAAATTCTTGTTTCGCGTTGACTTCAGGTCGATCGTGAACCTTCCGCTTCGGTCCTTTTCGATGTCGCCATCGACGCCAACGTTCTGGAATGCAACCTTTTTGTCGAGATATTTCTTCGGGAAATTGGCGACGTCTTCTATTTCTGCAGTGACATATCCCCCGGCACCTGCCATTACCGGTCCTCCTGTAGCCTTGTCATCGGCATTGAAAGTTGCGGCAATTTTTCCGCCAACGTTATAAACCTCGATCTTGCCCACCTGGAGCCAGACCTTGTTGTCGACGCTGGCGACCTTCGCGTAAACGCTACAGTTGATAAAGTACTTGTCCGCTTTTGTCGAATCGAGAATGCGCTGGGCGATCGAATCCGAGATGGTAATGTAGGGATCATAGCTTCCAAAAAAGCTCTTCTTTCGTTTTGATTTGAGCCCCAAAGTGAATCGGCCGTTTCTGTCCCGTTCCACGTCACCGACTACTTCCACACCGTTGAACAGAAGTTTTTTGTCGCGATATTTATCGGGAAAGTTGGAGACATCCTCCAGTTCGGCTTCGATGAACCCGTCGGAATTGGCCATCAATGGTTTCTCGGCCAATACTTCATCGCTGCGGAACACGGCGCTGACTTTGCCGCCAACATTGAAGATTTTAAGCTGGTTGACTTGCAGCCAAGGCTCGCCGTCAAGTTCTCCAACGGTACCGTAGACATTGCAATTGACGAATTGCTTGTTGGCGGCGGTTTGATCGATGATATTTTGAGCGATCACATCAGGGATCGTGATATACAAACCGTATTTACCAAAAAAGTTCTTCTGCCGTGCGGACTTGATCGACAGGATAAAATTCTTTTTATTGTCGCGTTCAATGTCTCCATCCACTTTCACACCCTTGAAGACTACTTTCCTGGCATTGAATTGAGTTGGGAAATTGGTCACGTCTTCAGGTCTGGCCGAAACATAACCGTCGGTCTCGGTCGTCATCGGGATGGTGACATTGCGTTCGTCAAGCCGAATGATCTTTGCGATTTTTCCTCCCACGTTGAAGACTTCGATTTTATAGACGGCCAACTGGGTTTTCTTGTTGACGACATTTACTAGCGCATACACGCTGCAGTTGGTAAAATATTTATTGGCAGCAGTGGCATTGATAATCTGTTGGGCAATTGTCTCCTGGGTCTCAATGCGCGGATCGTACTGGCCAAAGAAGTTCTTGTTCCGCTTGGAACGCAGATCGAGCGTAAAAACTCCGCTGTTGTCCCGCTCGACGTCGCCACTGACCTCGATCTGTTTGAAGACCACCTTTTTCTTTTCGTACTTTGACGGAAAATTGGCTACGTCTTCAAGTTCGGCTTCGACATCAGGGCGTTCCTGGGCTTCGAGCGCCGCGAGGACCGCCTGGCGTTTCAATTCCTCTTCTTTCTGTTTCTGCATCGCGACCCTGACAGCGTCTGCATAAACAGTCCAGTCGGCTAGAAACTCGTTGACTTCGGGCAGAAGAGTCTTGTGAACCGTGTCGTGGTTGGCAAGCAGGATTCGAATTTCGTCGATCAACTTGTTGGCCTTGCTATCCAGCTTTGACAATTCGACGACCACAAACTCGCCGCTCGGGTCGATGATCTGGATCTTTGTTCCGTCGGGGCTTATTTTCTTGAGACGTCCCCAGGAATGATAGAACTTCCTGGTTTGAGGATTCTTGGTTTTGCTTTCCCACTTGACGAACCTTGCCACGGTTAACAGCGGCACGTAGTGATCCGTGAACGAATCTCTCCGTTCTTTAAACTGATTCATGTCGAATTTCAGATTCTTGTCAGGCTCATCCTTCTTCATGAGCCCGGTCTTGGATGCATCCTGTGCGAAAAGATCATCGGCCGTTTTCGAGGCGGCTTCAAGTTTCATCATGGCCTGCATTGCAGCCTCAAAATCTTTTTGACGCGAAGCAATGATCGAATCCTCGAGGTTCGGCACACCCTTGGCCGTTTGCGTATAACGACCGATCTTGATTTTGGTTTCAGCGGTTTCAGAATCCTGAGCCTGAACCCCAATCAAGCTCGTGACGCAGGAAGCAAAAAGAATGGTCAGACAGCAAACGTGGTTCGTTTGAAACATCAAATTTCCTGAGATCTAATATGAAGCAGGCCGAAATTACTCTCAGCAGGCAAGTCAATCATTCGAGGATCGCCCGCAATACTATAAAGGCGGAACCTGATAGATTTCAAACCATTTCGGTGAATCAACATGATTGGGTAGGTTCAAGTGAATGGTGCGCAGCGAACGCCGGAAAGACCCAAAGCGTAATTTCGTTGGATTCTCTCAGAAGAAGAAAGGGGACGAAGACGAAAGGGGACAGGCACTTTTTGCTCCTGCTTACTCCGTTCGCGTTTAGTGACGGGTAAAAACAGCCTGTCCCCTGCGCATCCCCTGCGCAACTGTCGTGACGGGTAAAAACAGGCTGTCCCCTGCGCAACTGTCCCCTGCGCAACTGTCCCCCTGCGCAACTCCTTGTTGCCCCCGGCGATCAAACTCTTGATTCTGTTTTCACTCCGTGGTCTTCGGTCGCTCGAACCCTAGCATCCAATCCACCAACTCCGCGGTACCAAACACTGCTCTGCCCCCGGCCCGATGATCGGCCCCTTCAAACTCCGTATGTTTTACATTCCCATTCCCCGCCGCCTTCAATCGCTCCACCATTTTTCTAACTCCAGCTGGATTCTTCCCATCATCGCCGCCTGCCATCGTCCAAATCGGCAACTTGGCAAGTTTCTTGGCATCGTCCTCAGCACTACCACCCGAAAAACCACAGGGCGCTGCCGCCGCAAAACGATCCGGCGATTGATTGATCCATCTCCAAGTAGCCCCACCTCCCGCGCTGTAGCCCATCACATACACACGATCCTTATCAATGTCAGGAAAGGTTTCCAACACATGATCAAGCATCGTATCGAGCGAATCCGGATTCCAACGTTCCGCCGTGTTAGGATCAAGCACAACCAGCCCCTTGCCTGCAAGCTCCGCCAAATCAAACCCCCGCTTCATCTCCATCTGAGCCGCAATCACAAGCTGCTGTTGAAAACTGTTGTTCCACCAACGCTGTCCTCCACCATGCAAATTAATAAGCAACGGCAGCTTCCCCTCAATCTTCTCCACAGGCCGCGTCACCAAAGCAAGTTTCGTCATTTTCCCAAGTTTTTTATGCAACTCAGCCGGCCACTCAATAAGCTCCACCTCAACATTCTTAAACCGGGCATTCATTCCCGCCAGCGTCTCAGTGAGTTTTGGATCCCCAACCTTCGTCGGTTGTGCCGCTGCTGTCGGGCGCCTATTCCTCTGTCTGGATTCAACGAATTCCTGAACCTCCTCCGTGCTCAGTTTGCCATCCTTATCCTTGTCCGCTTCGGGAAAACGTTTGAGTATTCGCGACAGTTGCTCTTCGGTGGGCTGTTGCCTTTGCGCATTCAAGACAGGGGCGGTCGCCAGCAGAGCGAGGAACACGCCAAACAGGATGGGTTGTTGTTTGTTCATGGTTTACGATTCCTTATTAAGCTGAGCGCGTGATGAATACTGTGACTGCTGGCGATTTGGATCGACCACTGAAGCAGTCTTGCATCCCAATACCAGTCGGCAAGTGAGCTGGGTCAGATTTTGTGTTCGGTGTTCAACAAAAATGGCTTGCCGCGTATACGGCGAATACGAGTACCCCGTGCGGCGGTTGATTTTACCTTCCGTCCCGGCTCAACTGCCCGGTTGGCAGACCACTGACGCCCACTTTAGGTACAATCGAGATCGTTCGGTGTTCCTTGGCGAACCTCTCTGCCTCGGCCATGGTTTTGAGAACCGGCAATCCATCGGGCATCCAGTCGCTTCCCGGATACCAGTAACGATCTCCGAGATCATAGGCGCCTCGATAACTGCCAAGGGAGGTCACTCCCTGGGCGGCCAGATCCTTGGTCTGGGAAACACCGCCTCTGACTCTGGGGGTGATTGGAATCAGATTCAGTCCCTCTAAATCGCCGTCAGTGAAGACGTCTCGACGCTCACCCGTGAGATTGCCCCGCATCGAACCGCGATCAACGATAGGAATCAGCCAGTTCTCGTCCCGCTCCGGATGCAACAATCCCTTCTTTTTCTGCACATTGTGGGTTCTCTTCTCCCTTGGCGCGATTCGGTCCTGAAAGTGCTCAACGAGATTGTTCAAGACATTCCAGTCGTCAATGGGAGGAAAGTCTAGCTCGACACCTGATATCCCATCAATCACTCCGGGGCTTGATCTGAGCCGCGACAACGTTGAAGCACTTAAGACGTTCCTGATCAAATCAGCGGGCGTTTTGTTATGCACCGCAGTGTTGTTGTAAATATTGAAGCTGCCATATCCCTCAATGCTCAACGCCCGATACGATGACCAGAAGACATTGTGGTGTACGTTCAATTCCTTGCCGGAGATATCCAGTCGAACCGCGTTTCCGTTGATGTTGTGGAACCAGTTATGGTGAACTTCCGCGTATCGCTGCGACCGTGACGGGAAATACACTCCCGAAACATCGGTGTTGTAGCGGCCCGCATTGAAAATATGGTTGCTGGAGAACGTTGGGTTCAGAGACTGCATCTTGTCCAAATCTGGCACGATTCGAACCGCGTCCGACGGGTTGTTGAAGAATGTGTTTCGGCTGATTCGATAATCACCAGCCGGATAAAGCATCAGTGGCCTGCGCTCAAACGTGGCGTGCCGATTGTTCTCGGTGAACACGCAATTTTCGACAGACAGATCTTCTCCCGTCAATCTCAGGGCGGATTGCATGGCACCGGCAAACAGGCACTTTTCAATACAGAGCTTTGAGCCCGCGATCTGAACTGGCTTCGCCTCTCTGTCTCCCTGTACGCGATCCCTGTGCAACTGCTCGCCGTTGATGTACTTGAAATGGACGTTCTCGAAACGGATGTTGCGATTCTCGGAAACTGCCATTCGCACCGAACAGGCCAGAAAGTCGATGCCTTCTATCGTGATGTCGGAAACGGCTTCTTCTTGGTCAATGCAGTAATCAACAGTCTTTGCCAGGATGACGGACTCGTTTGGGTTGCTTCCGTCCGGAGGGCACAGGAAAAGCGTGCCATCGCTGACAAACCATTCACCGGGAGCATCCAGCAGGTCGTAGGCACCCGCCAGAAAGAACAGGCTTTTGGTCGGGTGGTACTCGAACGATTTCCGCAGTTTCGGAAACACGTCCGGCTTCGCTTTGTTGCCGTCCTGTCCCGTGTATCTTGGAGAGTAGAACCTCGTTTCATCCCAATGCAAAGTCTTCCCGTCGAAGGACTCGATTCTTCGGCTGTAGCAACTGTTCCTCCTTCCGTAGCGGAGAAAACAATAACCTCCGTCCAAATCAAGACTGGAGATCTCGTTCAAGTCGAGACAGGTCAGCACGCCTGGTCCCGATCCCTCGGTGGCGTTTGCCCACTTTTTCTCTGCAATCCAGTTTTCGGACCAACTTGCGTTCGGCCACCGAGCCCAGGTCATAGGCTGATCGTTATAGAACAGCTGCTTAGGGCGATCGTTGACATTCGCTTTGTAGATACCGGCGGCGTGCTCTCTAAAAGACGTTTTCAATTGCTTCAGGCCACTGAAGACCGCCCGCCTTGGATTCCTGGCCTTGATGGTAATCCCCGATTTGAGCTTCAGAGTTCCGGTATAGACACCGTTCAGTACCACGAGCGTGTCGCCGGCCTGCATCCGGTCAATGGCGTGTTGCACCACGCCGAAAGGCTGGCTCTCCGATGTTCCCGAGTTGCGGTCATCGCCCGTCGGCGAGACGTAGAACGTGTCCGCGCACACCACGTCAATCAACGACGAAAGAACAAATACCACCGCGATGGGGCCCGATAATAATCTATACATGAATACGCCTATCCACCCTATGAAATGAAGCAGCGGCACGATGATGGAAAACCCCCCGTTACGCTCGCGTGCAACCGCAGCCCTTTTCCAGGTTGACAGAAGGGATCATTGCTGTGCGGGACCAAGTTCCACTCGCGTATAGGGACTCGAGAGATACTGCTGATAGCCGTTAGTCGTGTGCCCGTGATTGCTGAAGAAATCAACACGTGAAGCCCCATCCTTCAGCGACAGGGTAGCGGTCCATTCGCCGGTTTTTGCATCGCGTTCCATCTCCATCCACTGGTCGTCGGGGATCTGCACGTGCAAGAACGGGGCGGAACCTGCCGGAGCGCGGTCATAGATCCACCAGATGCGCCCGCTGTTGGGTTGAGTCCCATCATCAAAACGCACACGGACGGTTAGCTTGTTCTGGTCGACTTCGTAGCTGGTCTTCGGGGGCTTCAGCAAGGAGTCGCCGCCAAAGAAGTGGTTCCAGAGAAAGGCTTCGACATTCTGTTCATCCTTGGCTGAGGCGTTATGCGGCGTTTGGTCGTGCCCGCCATTGGGTTGGTAGTAGACAGGCACCTGAGGATGGTTCTGCGCCCCCCAACGAATGTCATAGGCAACATAGTCATGGGTTCCCGGCTCGAATAAAACATCGACGCCGCGTTCCATCAACCGATCCCAATTTTCCGTAACGCACACGCTGGACCATAAACGATCCGCAAAACTCTGCATTTCGTCCATGGATTTTCCCGCTTTCAGAGCCATTTGCCCCATGCCGCCCTCAGATCCCACCATGACGCGCCGATAAAATCTCGCACGGTTTTGATCCAGATCGATATCGCCAGCCTTAACGGCTTCAAAAAAAGCTCTGTTTGCCTCTTCAGCTTTGGCAACTTCTTCCCTCTCGCCTCTTCGAGTCAGCGAAAAGTAAGCAGGCGCATGGTTGGAGCAGGTCGCGGTAAAACGCTCATCATTGATCAAGGCGGTCGCGGGCGACATGCCGTTCTTGGAGCTGCCCGAACCGGCCACTTTGCCTTTCTCGAAGTAATCGGTTTCCGCATACGCCGCGGTGGTTGCCCGCATCAAGGTCATCGACCACATCCACAAAACCGTGTAACGCGGATTCAGGTCTTGCATAAACATGCGCTGCATTTTTTGCTCCAGGCCCCGTTTGCCTGGAATCTGCCTGAACGCCTTGACGTGCGTTTTAACGACACCAACGCCACCTGCCAGCAGCTTGGCTTGAAATACAGTTGGGCGAGTGTCTTCCATCAGCCCTTCATACGCATTGGATCCGGTAATACTGAAGCCCTTTGCTTTGCCGTCAAGCGGCACAATCAGACGTACGGGAATCCGGTAATCCTGTCCCGGCCACCAATCGGCAACATTGATCTCGATGAGCTTCTGTCGTGTGGCGCCTACGGAATGCCAGTCCTGCAGAATCCTGGTTTCAAGCGTGGTTTCGTCAAGGATTTCTTTGGCACTAAATATCGGGTCAGTCGACGCAATCGAGGATGCCTTCGCCAAGTCCCCTGCTTCACTTTGAACTTCGGACATTGGGGTAGCTGGTTTTGGTTTCGCCCTTCTGCCCGCCATCCGCAGCAACCCCTGCTTTTCCGAATCGGATAGAGTTCCGTTTCCATCTCTGTCGATTTGGGGACGCCGCTTCAGAACTTGACGCCAAACGGCAACCTCTTCAGCATCAGAGATGGCGCCATCGCCGTTCGCATCGGCTTGTGGTAAGAGCTCCAGGATTTTCATTTTAATCGCATCGTCTGCATGCAACGATGTAAACGCTGAAATCGTTACGATCGCAAAGCAGAAGAAAAATGATTTAGACATAAGTTGTTCCTCAGGTTTTTTATTGGGACAGGCTAATCCGTTGCATGGATTCGTTCGACTTCCCGTCCGGGGGCATGTTCCCAGTAGTGATACCACTGCTGAGGCAGCTTTGCCGTTTCGATTAGTTCAAATTGCCTCTGCCTGCCGTTTGCAAAATTCGATTCGATTCGAAGTACAACCCCAGTCTCCGCGTCTGACCAAAGGTCAACTACCTCCGGGTAGTTTGGTCGTCTCGAATTACTCCTCGCCCGCACGTGATATTCCTTGACACTATCAGATTCAACGATCTCTACGTCGTATTTGCGTTCGATCACCGAAAGCAAATCTGAAATACCCAGTAGCAATGGTTCGTTCGGGGAAGCAGCAGTTCTCAACAATCTCATGCTTGGAATATTCTTTCGCAGATCTGGAGCAAGCAGTCGAAAATCGCTTGTCACATAGACTGGTCCGTTCTGCTGAACCACCCAGAACTCCGTTGCATCGCTTCCTATCACATGGTCATCGTCAGCAGTCTTTATTACGAATCGGCCTCCACCTCGAACATTGATCGTGAAGTCGCGCGACTGAGAACGATCCTTCATTCCAAAAATGGTCACGCGGTAAGTCCGGTCAATCAACTCCGCCGCCGCGTTTTCCGCTTTTCGCAATACACTGCTTGCGTCAACCGACGAAGGCCATAGCCCCCAGCAAAAGGTGGCGATCAAAATACTGCAGGCGGTAATGTATGAAGATGCACCCCAGAGAGAGGAACGTCGCCTGTACCCCGACTGGGCATTACCCGGAGCAGATCCGCCCGACTGGAACGCATCCACCGAACACCTTGGCTTGTTTGGTGTGACGGTCATCGCATCCAGTCGACCGCCATTGGGCTGAGCATCTTCTGCGAAGAGGAACCCGTCGCGTCCCATTGAATGCAATCGCCCCTCCATTCGCATATGCGAAAGAAACAACGCTTTTGATTCAGTGGACGTAGAAATCGCAGCAGCAAGTTGTCTTTCCTGATCGGAATCCAAATTCCCCTCGAAATGCCCGACAATAAGTCTTTCTATTTTGCTCTGGTTTGGTGCCTCGTTATTCGGATCGTCGTTCATGATGCTTCCCCCGCTAGTCGCAACTTTTCCTGAATACATCCATGTAAAAGTTTTCGCACTCGGCTGAGCGAACGTTGGATTGCCGCTGGGGTCGGATTTAACTGATTCGAAATCGAGTCGAAGGAAGCACCGCTTTCGTATCGCAAGGTGACGAGAAGTCTTTTGTCGGTGGGCAAACCGTTCAAGCACTCTTTCAAAGCGGCAGACTCACTGCTCACAGCCACCGCCTCGGTCTGGTCTTCCAAAAAGGCCATGGAGACAACATCAAAAAACTCTGGAGACACAGCACGCGTTAACTTGGACGCCTTTTCTCGACTTCGGATCGCATGAAAAGCCTGACGACGAACAACCTCTTTTGCCCACGCTCGGAAATCGTCGAGCGTGTCTGGTTTGCCCGCTTGCTCCATTACGATTACCGCTGCATTTTGATAGATCTCCTCTGAGAGATCCGGATCGCGCGTGATGGCGTAGAGGTAACCCATGAATTCGCTGCGGAACTGGAGGTATTGTTGAATTAGTGGTGTTTCGTTCAATACGCTTGCTCACTCGTTTATAAGACACAACTTCCAAGTACCGTTATTGCTGTTTCCAGACAAACCAATCTAAAAAAACTGAAAAATAATTGCGTGAAATTTTTAATTCAGTCAAAGCCGAGCGTTTCATTTGGAGTGCTCTCCAAAGTGTGATTCGCGCGTAATGAAGGTTTCCTGGAAGGACACTTTTGATGACTAAGAAACGAAAACGACGCAAGCCTGAGCAGATCGAGAAACTGCTCCCGGAAGTCCAAGCCACGGTGATGGGCGAGAAAACAGGACGTCAAAGCGGCCAGACCTTTTTGATTCTTGGGTGCGTGAACAAAAAAGGCCTGCCCCTTTGGTCGATTCCCTTTGTTCTCTTTCCTTGGGAGTGCAACCCAAATAAGGGGACAGGCACTTTTGCCGCAGCCAAATACTAGCCTTAACAAGGCTATGCCTGCCCCCTTATTCGGTTCCCCCCTTATTCGGTTCCTTTATTCGCCTGATCCCCTTATTCGCTCGCGGTCCGCTTGGACAAACTGAAATCTGTTTTTGATCAGACGTCTGTTCAGTGGCGTTAAGTAACGACTTTCAGCAACTAGCACAGCTCAGGCACCTTGTTGCCCTTACCGAGTTCCACATCAGCTTTGAGCCACTTGGCGACGGTGTGATCCACTGCCTGAGATTCCTGAGGCATTTTGAAACTCCTTTCCGGGAAGTTCGCCCTATCGAGTTTCTCTCACTCACCATGGTGGGATTCTACGCGGGGGGAGATCCCTCACCGCGAGGTGGAACGTCTTATCAAGAAACACCACATCACATGATGTGGTTTTACCCTGTCGCTGACTTCCGCAGCCTGCTCGTAATCGTCTTCCGCATTCCAGGAAGACAGAACCGCTAGTTATTGTCAGACTTGACCGGGCGATAGGGATGTAAGAAGTCAGCCAATGCCAATGGGTTTCGACTTTGCACCCAAATTCGTCCACGGCCATGAAAACGCAACATCATCCCCTCGGCAAACAGATAATTGCGAACCCCACGGCGATAACTCAACTCGTATTGCAAACCCGGTTCCCAGGCAACAACGTGCCCGCTATCTACGATGATATCGCCATCCACGTCGATCGCTTCTACATCACCATAAGCCGCAAAAAAAACTTTACCATTGCCGGTCAACCGCAAGCTTAACAGGCCCACATTAAAAAACCCACGAAGTCCCTGGAACTTCAGATCCGTACTCACGCCCTCTTCGCAGCAGATAAAGGCCCCCTTCTGCAAAAACAAATCACCCGCCAAATCGTGATCTACGATCATCCCCGGATCGCCAGGTGCCATACCGATCGTGCCGCCCTGTGATCCGGCCGTGTAGGTCGTCAAGAACATCGATTCACCACCGACTGCCCGCTTGATGCCCGACATAATCCCACCAGACATATTGGTCGTGGCGGTCAAGTCAGACATCCAAGTCATAACACCTCCATCGGCAACGATTTTCTCGCCTGAATCAAGATTCATTTCTAAAATCGCATAACTCGGAGCTTCATCGATCGCGTAATGCATCGTTTCCTCAACTTCGCTCGGGGAGTGTGGGGCCAACAGTTTTTCCCAAACGCGTGGGTGAATGCGATTGGGTATAGACCGTCCCGTTACCTGTGAACTTCATCACAAAACCTTCACCAACCAAGCCCGATGTGATAAAGCCACCAAAGCCCGATCCACTGGCATTTCCCACGTCAACATGCAACGTATCCTGATAGGCGACCACATGACCGCTATCCACGTTGTATTCACCGCGGACTTGAATTTTCTGAATCTTTCCAAAGGCGGAGACGATCATTGGCCCAGTTCCTGAGCACACGATGTAAAACATTCCCTCACCACCAGCCATCCCCTTCTTAAAACCAGCAAACTCTGTGTCGATCGAAACATCGCCACCGCAACCGATCCAGCTGCCTCCAGTGCAGTACCATCGGCATGAATCGTCCAGCTCAATCTTCGCACAGTCACCCGGCATCAGCGGAGCCAACGACAGTTGAACTGGCTCACCATCCTTGGAACTGTATTCTGTTAAAAAAAAGCTTGCGCTGGCCAGCATGCGTTTGGCAGCTGCAAAAATCCCGCCTCCACTTCCTTTCTTGCGGGAAGATGTCGTCAGCATGGTATTTGAGGTCATCTTGAATAAGGCACCCGCCTCGGATGTAAAGGCATCATCATTATCCAATGCCACATCAACATGGCCGAACAGACCCGTGTCTCGAATCGTTATCTCCATGATCAACCTTTACAGAAAGGAACGAGCCAATGAGAAAAACCGGCCAGGTTACGAGTTTGAACCCACACGGTTCCAACACCTGAAAAATCCATCACCAGACCTTCTCCGGACAGCAGTGTCGACTTCAGATTACCCATACCGCGAATCTTGTAATCCAGTGATGAAGCCCAGGCAACCGCGTGCCCTGTATCCACTGTAAAGTTTCCCTCAACCTTCTTTTCAATGACCGAGCCGAACGATCCCAACAGAAGATCTCCGCGCCCTGAACATTCCAAAACGAATGCACCCTGACCAGAAAAGAGCTGACGAAAGCCATGTGTCTTGGTGCTCACGTTGATTTGTGGGCTACAACCTAGAAAAGCTCCGGCTGTGACAACCAAGCTTTCCCCGTCAAGACGACGGTGCAGGATTGTTCCGGGAGTCGTATTGGCAATACTAACCTCCCCCGGTTGTTGCGCCGTAAATTCACCCATCACAAACGATTCGCCACCAAGAGCCTTGCGGGCAAGCGAACTGAGAAAACCGCCTTTTAGACGTGGTTTTATTTGAACCGATGGACTCATTCGCGTCATAGCGCCGCTCTCGGCCAAAAACGATTCACCCGCAGCAAGCGAAATCGTAGCCTCTGCAGCATCGGGATTGCCGTCGATCGTAATATTCATAAATATCCAGCTTGGAGATATTGATACAACATCGGCCTTGGCCAGCATCATAGCGTAGCCCCGTTCATGAAACAACTTGTCGATCTTCAACACGCCAACGACGTTCCAGAAGGTTCAATCAATCGATGCTTTTGATCGCGGCAATGTTGTACTTGGTTAAGTACGATTCGCGATGAAAACAGGGCACCCAAAACCACAATTTTATCGAAATTCTTTTACCGGCACGCCATTGCTAATACAACGCGATGATTGGCCCCCGGTGAGATGTCTGGGCCAACTGTCGGTTCGCCTTGCACTGCATAGTCACCCTGAAACCGAACATCAAATCACGTTATCGACCCGAACGATCTTTCCATGGCGTCCCTCCCATGATTGTTGAAACCGTTTGAAAAAACTACGATCATGGAAACGTGCACATGAGCCAGCGCGTCACAAGCTATGCTGCGGTCCATTTTTTTCAGGAGCTTTTCCATGCCCACAAATCTGCTGGTTTTAACCCTCCTATCACTGTTGTTTGCTACCTCCGGCTGGGCTGACCCTCCTATCAAGAAAGTTGGGGGACTACAGCTAAAAACTGCGGCATTCGACGTGGCCAGAGCTGAGAACCCGTTGGTGATCCAGTCGGCTGCCAAAGCTGCCACGTACTTCGATGCCAGGAATTTGGCCACTCTGAAAAACGAGGTCGATTTCAGTAAACAGCAGGTTATTCTTTTTGCCTGGCGTGGCTCGGGGCAGGACCGCATTGAATTTGTTGTGCTCGAGTCTTTTCCCGAGCAGATCCGCTTCAGTTACCAACGCGGTCGCACTAAAGATTTCCGTCAACACGTTCAAGTGTTCATTGTCCGCTCGAATGTGAAATGCAGTATTAACGGAAAGCCAGTCGAGAGTAAAACTGTCAGCAACCTGGAGATCAAAGAGAAAGGTAAATGGAAGCCGGCCAAATTGCCGCTGCCCGGTTTAGCCAAGGGGAAGATAATCGAAGTACGAGTGCGCGGCACACTCAAGCATGGAATTTTTGCCATTGGCGGCGAAACAACCGGCACCACCATCCGTTTCGGTAAAACGACATGGGAACTCGACCTGCGGAACGAAAAGACGGTTGGCTCAGCCGTGGAAAGCCTCAATGGTAAACCCGTTGTGGTAACCGGGTCGCTTCGCACTCAAAAGGGAGTTGAAATCGCAAAGCGAACAATTCTGAACGTCAAGTCAATCAGTTCAGCAGCACCGTAAGAAGCGATGCTTGATGGGAACGAAGCGGTCAAACGCAGTACCCCTCAATGTACTCCCAGATTTGTGCTCCCAGATGCGTGCTCCCAGATTCGTGCTCCCAGATTCGTGCTCCCAGATCTGCCGGGTGCGCTCACCTGATTCATTGCTTGGCTTTGCCCAACGCACCACGACACTTTGAAGTACCTTTGCCGATCTGGTTCTATTCAGGTTAAAACCGACCAGACATGGTTTGCGCACCTAGCATTTGCCAGTAGCGAAAAAGTGCCTGTCCCCTTGTTCCCCATCTCCTGCTTGCCTCGCGACGCACTTGAGTGGCGGCCAGCGCGTAAAAAATGTCGCACTGACTCCGTTTTGACGTCTCGCTAAGCTCGCATCAAGCGTATCACCGCGATTTGCAAGACATCGTCGTTTTGCTCCCACCAACGGACGACTGGAAATTCGGCGCGCATTTTGCGGGCTAATCGTCGAGACGCTCACAACAATGCCGAACCAACTGGTCGCGTGAAGCATCGTCGCCGGCGTTTGCTTTCACGAACAAACGTTGTGTCACATTCAAGGCATCAGTGGAACGTGATTCGGCCAAATTTCCACCATAACACAGGCTCTAACTGCAGACAGGCTGAAAGTTGTATCGGGTGTGAATTTGCCACGATCAAAGTTTTTAGAAAAAACATGGCCCGCCTCGCTCGCCCGCTACGCATGGATAGGTAGAGGCAGTCGGTTTGATCGACTCATCAGATTCAACAATGCGAAAGGACGAACCATGAATACGTTCCGTTTTAAAATGCGCGCGGCGAGCATCACAACTTTGCTGGTATTGATTGCGGTTTCTCAAGCATCGGCTGAGGAACAGGCGAACAAGACTCAAACGGATGTCGAGGCAAA
>PKCN01000172.1 GCA_002862205.1 Planctomycetaceae bacterium
TTACTAATGCTCTAGCCGTCTGCAAGATGGCTGTCAAAGCTCAACGTGGCGTGGCAAAAACATGCCCCGTCCGATTGGGATTCGACCGAGGCTTAGGCCAAGGTGAGGTTGCTTGGGCCTGCCTTTGACGCGTCAGGCGTCGGTCGAAGATGGAACAACTTCAAGTCGATGCTATGCCTTGGCAACCACTTGCCCACTTTCAGACGGACATCGTCGAATTCGCAGGTGAAGTCATGCACCAGGACCCCGCAGGAAACGCAAAACACTCAGAAGCTGTCCGGAAACTGGAATCGAATTCAGCATCCGCGCTGAAAACCATGCTCGATACACTAGAATGGAAATTCCGGCGCAGTCACAGCAACAGCCATCATTCCACACCATGCACAACAGAAATAAAAGCCAAAGCGTGTTTTATCGATCGACTGTCGCGTTGATCGTGGCAATCACATTTGATGCAACGTCCCTATTTGCGATCAATGACGCTGCGTCTGGCCCCAAAACAGAGGCCCAGATTATTGTCCCCGAACACATCCAATCGCTTCTCGCAACTCATTGCCTTGACTGCCACAACAGCGACACCACCGAAGGAACGGTTGAACTTGATGGGATTGAGAAGCTTGCTGCAGGTGCCAAACTGGAGCTACTCAACAAAGCTCAAGACCAATTGTTTTTTGGGTTGATGCCGCCCAAAGACGCTAGTCAGCCCAGTACCGAAGATCGCAAGGTTCTAACAACGTGGATTCGCTCCACGCTACGAAACCACAATGCCTCAGAACTTGACAAGAAGCTGAGCTATCCAGACTTTGGAAATTACGTCAACCATCAGGAACTGTTTAACAGCCAGAACGCGGATGCCGCTTACACTCCGGTCAGACGTTGGCTCATAAGCCCTCGTATCTTCGAGGAGCGAGTTGTCAATGTGTTTAGCCTTGAAGGTCGCGACCTTGCTAATGCGAGACAAAACGGTTTTTACGGCGTCACCAACCCATTTGTGTTACCCGAGCATTCCGGCGTTCGCGATTACGATTTGGGCACTCTTGGTGGTGGCACTCTGCTTGTGATGTTGGACAACGCGAAGTGGATCGCGGAAAAGCAGATTGTGGCGGCTCGCATCAAAAAAGGTGAAATCAACCCCAAGGATTTTCCTAACCCCAAAGATCGCTGGTACCCCAAAACCACACCGGAAACATTTGAAAACATCATCCTGAAAACCAGCCAACCTACGCTTGATGAGATTGTTGCCGCCATCAATACCCAGTTTGAAAGAGTGTTGCAGCGTGCACCCAGTGCATCCGAACTGGACAAGTACGTCGCATTAACGGCATCTTCCATCGAACTGGCTGGAAACATCAACGGGTTGCGACAGATGCTTGTCAGTGTCCTGCTGGAATCCGAGTTCCTTTACCGAATTGAATTCGGGGCTGGTAAGACTGACGGGCACGGGCGACGTAAACTTTCGCCACGTGAAGCAAGCTTCGCAATCGCATACGCACTGGGTGATCGCGGACCTGACCAACAACTACGAGACGCAGCAAGCGCGGGCCAGCTGCTGACGAAAGCAGATTACCACCGTGAAGTGACTCGTTTGCTGGAGGACGATTCCTATTTTCGCGGAGCGATCGGCCATGCATGGGGCAGTCGTGACAAGATCCCGCCCCGCCTGACCTCGCACCCGCGGCTTGTCCGTTTCTTTCGCGAGTTCTTTGGTTATCCAGCGGCACTCAAGATTTTCAAGGACCTGAAACGCAGCGATGGCTTTTACATCAACCCCGGTCGCGGAAGCAACCAGACGCCGGGTCATCTTGTGAACGAGGCGGATCGCGTCGTCGCTGGCATTGTCGAGTCCGATACAGATGTCTTCAACACCCTGCTAACCACTGACAAATTTTTTCTCTATCACAATCGAGATAATGAGTCAGGCAAACGTATGATTGAGGGTTGGCGTAACGCATACGAGGTCCTGAAAGACACCAACTGGAAAGATGATCCTGACGGGGTCGTGAAGGCACACGAAGAACTGATCAAAACACATCTCGATCCGCGCGGCATCACGGGACGCAGCAAGGCACGCCACGACAATAGCCTGATCCGCTTGATGACACACTTCGACCACACCTTTGGCAAAGGCAACCAGCCATTCACAACCTTCCCATGGGCTCATGGCAATCACTACTGGCATTCGCCAATCTACAGTCTTCCACGAATGCCTGGCCGAGGCGGCTATGGCACCCAGGACAACTTCGACTATCAGCCTGTACAGCCTTTTGCGATGCCAGGCAGAAAGGGCATTTTGACTCATCCCGCGTGGCTGGTTGCACATTCAGGCAATTTTCAAACCGACCCCATTCGCCGTGGCCGCTGGATTCGCGAAAAACTGTTGGCAGGACGTGTTCCCGATGTCCCCATCACGGTCGACGCACAAGTTCCGGAAGACCCGCACAAGACATTTCGACAACGGGTGGAGTCGGTGACTGGACAAGGAGAGTGCTGGAAGTGTCATCAACAAATGAATCCGCTGGGCATGCCGTTTGAGGGTTTTGATGACTTTGGCCGGATTCGCAGCGTCGAGAGCCTTGAGCATCCTGAAAATCTTGTCCAACGCAACAACGGCAATGAATCTGACACCTACAAAACAATGCCTGTGGACACCTCTGGCCAACTGGACGGCACCTTTGACAACACTCTTGATGGCGAAGTAACAGACGCATTTGATTTGATTGACCGGCTTGCTCAATCCGACCGAGTCCGACAATCGATCATTCGCCACGCTTTTCGTTTCTTCATTGGCCGAAATGAAATGCTTTCCGATTCGAAAACCTTGATTGATGCCGACAATGCTTACGTCAATAGCGGCGGCAGTTTCAGAGCAGTGATTGTTTCGCTGCTGACATCTGATTCGTTCATTTACCGTAAAGACAGCGGATCAATTGTTACGGTACAATGAATGGCTAGCGTATCCTGACGAAGTGCGACGACACGCCCCACGACGGATAATTTCCGTCCTGCACGAAGAAAACTCAACATGACGAACCGCAGAGAATTCCTGACAAAATCTGTTCTTGGAGCTGGCGCCATAAGTTTGATGCCGCCCCACCTGTTCGCGAATACTGCTACGGGGAAACCGCCCACTCGATTCATTTTCCTTCACAAGGGAAACGGCCTGCTTCCAGGCTCTCTGGCCCTGCCTTCTTTTGACGATCAGCAACAGCAGAGCGAAAAGAAGAAAGAAGCGTTCACCGCTGACTTGGACGGTCAGGAATTACCGGAATGGATGAGCCCAATTTCAGGTCATATGCAGAACATGACCATCCTGCAGGGCCTCTCAGGAAAAATGTGCACCACGGGGCATCACACATGGTGTTCATCTTTGGGTGTCTTCAAGGCCAATGAGCGTTTGAGTTCGATCAAATGGGCGACCGTGGACTTCGAACTGGCCAAGCTTTTCCCATCGCCTTTTGGCCACATCGAACTAGCTTGCTTTCCGACGGGTGGCGGCAATTCTCGAGGAAACATCAACGGAATAGAGAAAGGATTTTCAGCTCGTGGCCCGCAGCAACCCAACTACGCATTCGGGTCTCCAAAGACCGCGATGAAGGAACTTTATAAATCCGTATCCAACGACGAGTCTGCCCAAACGCTTTACCAACTGGAACGGAAGATGTTGGAATTTGTCGCCAACAGTGAAGGGCAACGAGCCAAAGACCTGGTCGGTTCAGAGCGAGTCAAAGTTGCCAATTATGCCGACGCATTGCAGGACATTCGCAAACGCAACGGTCGGGTGGAAGCCATGAGTGACCAAATCCGCGCCCATCTCCCCAAACTTGACGCCAAATACATGGCGGACGATTTATCGACCGTGGATCGACAAGCTGGCCTCACCGAGATCCTGCTCTCCACGCTCATCTCGGGCATGACCAACGTGGTGGCATTCACCTTGGACGAACTGGGAACTCCGTACACGGGGCTCTCGGAAATCGAGGGCGAGAAAGTCAATCAACATGACGTCGGTCACGGCAAAGCAGTCGGACGTTTTGAAGCGACCGAGGTTCGGAAGAAAATCCGCAACCAGCACATGACACTGATCGACACCATTGTCACTCGCTTGAAAAATGTCCCTGAAGGCGATGGGACCATGTTCGACAACACGATGCTGTTCTACTTCCCAGACAACGGCGAGACACACCACAGCCATGGGACAGAGTGGCCATTCGTCGTTCTCGCCGGTGACAACACACCGATCGATATAGCGAGACGCTACATCCGCTTGCCAGGCTACGGCAAAGAAGGACACAAAACACTGGGCAACTGGTACACGACCTTGCTGAACGCCCATGGGAATTCAATCGACCACTATGGTAGCCCCGACGTGGGCTTGAGCATTGAACAAACCGGCCCCATCAACTCCTTCCTCGGTTGATTGCGAGGACGCCGAGTCATCAAGTTTCCCAATCATCTAGTTTCCCAATCATCCAGTTTCCCAATCATCCACTTTCCCAATCATCCTCGGCGCTGCTCGCTTGGTCTCCAACGTCGTCAAGAGTGGTAAATCACCGAAGACGAGTCACCGAAGACGAATCACCAACAGCGTGGCATTGATGCGATGAAGGGTCGTTAACTGTACCGCAGAGTCGTCGCAAGCTGGGCACGATTGCCCCCAATGCCCTCTACATTTCCAGCCAACTCAGCGCTCCCAGCCAACTCAGCGTTCCCGGCCAACATGCGACGGCATGAACCTGAACGCACTTCTGAATCGGCGAAGCATCAGTCCCATTCCTCCCAGGATCGACCACACCAGCAAGGTTGAGGGTTCGGGAACCGGTTGATACCAGACGTCAAACACCTGAGAGGATGCGATCGAATCTCCACCGAACCCACCATGAGGCGTGGCGGCTGCAATTCCACCATAGATGTACCCAAGTTGGGTACGCTCACTGAGTGCATCAACATCAATGATGTCACCCTCAAGCAGGGACGACAAATCTGAGCTTACAAAAAACTCCGCATTTGAACCGAACAGATAAGGCGTCCCCTGAGGACTGATCACATCGGGAAAGTCACCTAAGTAACTCTGTGAATAGGTTCCATCGGAGGCAATGCTGACGGCCGAAATCTGGTTGGTGAAGGGGAACTTCTCGTCGTAACGCAAATTCCCCGACGCAGGGTCATCGATGAATTCGTTCGCCGTGATTCCTCCAAAAAGGATCTCCGTCATTTCACCCAGATCAGCGGAATAGAGACCGAGTTTTGCACACTCGTAACCATTCATCGCCTGTTTGAACACCGCCGGATCGGTCGTCGGATCCACCATGGACGGGATGCCATCAGCACTGATTTCCACCGGTACTGTCCAAATTCCTTCCCCTTCGAAAAACACTCCCGACAAGGCAACTCCACTCATCACATCGTCACCTTGAGCGTCCTTGGAAAGCACTTGAAAGGTGTTCAGGTCACGACGTCTGAATTGCGTAGGGTCGCCGCCAGCGGGTGAAACGGTGGAACTGTCATACCCCAACGCACCTGCCGCGTGGTCATAATCAATCTCAAAGCTTCGAACTTGCGAAGTGTATTTCTGGTAAGACTGGTTGGGATCGTAGGGACCTTCAAACATCTGGCCGAAAACGATGTGCGTCTTCCCATTGATCTCATACATCCCACCTCCTGTCACCTGAAACAAGCCGCCCTCATAGTCGGTTCCGTCACCCAGTCCGCCTGCTGCTTGAAGAATCGTATTACTTTGCATCTGCGAACCCGGGCTTTTTACCCAGTCAATCAACTCTGGTAAATCAATCGCAGTCAAATCGTTGTAAGTCGTAAACTTATCGTTCGTCGTCTCGTATACATAACCGCCCGTTACAAATAATGTATTCCCCCGTTGGTACGCCTGTGGGTTACTCGAAGATAATCCGTTGACTGTGTGTTGACTCAGCCCACTCAATGGATCATCAAGCGACCGACTCCAAACCTGTTTGCTTACCGGATCGATCACCCATGCGGAGCGGTTCCCCGTCGTAAACGAATGCATGCCACCTGTCTTTCCTGCGACAATCACCCATTGATCACCAACCTGTCCCGAGGCGAATGACTGAAGCCCGGGCATCAACACACTTCCCATAGGTCGAGCCTTCACCTCGATTCGGTAGTTCCCGTCCCAACGAGTGACCGGAGAAAATGTAGTGGTCTGATTCTGCGCATGCGCCGTTCCCATCAGCGCAAACAAGACGAAACTGATACAACAGTATCGCAACGTTCCACGCCAAAGGAACCTGAAACCGGTGGTCACTTGTTTGCAGAGAAATTTTTCTGAAGCGGATAAGCTGGTCTGCTGCAGACAGATTCGATTGCGTGTAGGTGTCATGAGACATTAATCAAGAGAGAAAAAACGCATGCGGCGGAATCCAACACCGAGTCACCGAAAACCCAAATTCCCGCAGAATAACATTCCTCGGTCACCCGAATAAAATCAAAATACACCCTGTTCACAACCACCCAAATGACAATTCTTCCCACACCCCCTGATTACCTGGGCTCGCAGTTGTCACAAGAGACGACAGCCTCTCCCATGGCTTCCAAAATCTGGACGCAAATTTCGCAGCGCGAATGGTGTGCTGAATGCTGAAAACAGGCGAGCAAAGAAGAAGACCCTGGCTTTTCCAGCAACCTGAATCGGAACCTGACCAACAGGAAAAAGACAAAAGCGTGCGACCATGCGTCGCACGCACGTTCAAGAGAAGGAGTAGGTAAAGATTCAGAGTGCTTCTTTGTCTCGCGCAATCACCGGCTCCAACCAAAGCTCAACTCCGCGCAACCGCGTTTTAGAAAGCGATGGTTTTCCTTCTGTGTAGTAAATGCTGTACAGGGACATGGCGTCCCCGGCACGCGCAGGTTGAAAAGACTGTTCCTCTGTGACAACACTACCTATCCCTCCACGATCCTTCGTCCATACATGGGGCTGGCTGACCTCGATCACAGGTTGGTCATCAAGCAGGACTCTGACATTGAATCCGTCTTTCGTCTCGATCGTCTTCAGTTCAATTTCACGCCTACCATGCGGCAATGCAAACTCGGTCACTGCCGTGGGCCTGCGTTCCAACTGCAAGCCACTTGTGGCAAGACATAGCTTGTAAGCGGCCCCACCGTTGCCCACCGCCTCCTTGCTTGGTAACGCCACGTTCCACTTTTTCTGGTCACTCCAGGTTTTGGGAGCACTGACCACTGCAACACGGTCGGCGTGCAGAATCACAAGAGCCTTTGACTCTGCCCGCATGACTTGGATCGCAGAACGCACCCGTTCGTTGTCATGGCGCAAACGGTAATAGCAAAACCAAGAGGCACATAAAAGTGCCAACAGGATCAGGGTCTTCAAATTCCACTGTAGTGGCCCCCTTCGAACTCGGGATTCCAGTCCATTCCGCGTATCGCTTCTATGTGACTCGGACGTATCAATCTCAAAATCAACATTTGAGTCGTTCACGGTTCTCTCCCACTTGCTGACGCGTCTGTGCGTGCTGAACCGCCTGTCTCCGCATCAGTCCCCAGTTGCAAATGGAACAGCTCCGGAACGTACCATTTCAGATCTTGAGGGGACAAAGCTTTCTGTGCATCTGCCCGCATTTGATCGGGCATGCTGATCCGCAATAGTGAGCTCAATTGACCAGACTGCACTGTAACGCGACCGTCACTCGCAAGCTGTTCAATCTCCATCTCATCCCAACGCCCTTTCAAAAACTCATACAACTGGGCCCCGCCCATATCGGTGGTGCCCGAACTGCGATCCACATCCCACCATGCCTTCAAGCAGCCGTTTTCGCCATCACGAAACCGAACGTGTGCGATGAAACTCAAAGGTCCTTCCATGGGCACGATCCGATCCCACGCGACACTGGTTTTACAAACGACAGTCTCATTTTCAGGCACAAAAATTCGCCAGCGAAAATGTCTTGGATCTTTCGTCTGAAGCGCAATCACCTGAACCCCGGGTTCTCCCGTAGATTCAAGATAGCCAACTTCCGCAGCGAGAATTCCGTATTCCCGCGACAAGTCTTTCCTCAAAAGCGTTTCCCGTGCCGCCAACGACAAACCGACAAGGGCAGCGAACACAAGAAAAACATTCATTCCCAATTTCATTAATCAACTACCTCATAGAAGGTGTTTGGAATGCAAACCGTCTTCTCAGCAAAAGACAAGACTACCATTGTGCTCAAAGTTTCAAGTGTGTCGCAGATCGAAAACACAAAATGAGTTCGCAATACGTCAGAAATACTTCCATCACCCGTTTCAACTCAAAACCAACGCTTGGATTCTTGGTCCTTGTTGAGTTTCTCCAGATTACTCCGGTGATGTTTTAGCCGCGCTAATACGCTTGCCAACTGTTCATTCAAATCATCACGCGTCGTCTCAGACAAACCCGCATCATTCAATTGCAGAGTCAACTTCGCGATCTTCTCCTGATCCTGCCCTATCCAGTTATCAAGCTCCTCTGCACGCGTGTCGTACACTTCCCGCATGGTCCAAGCTCCCACCTTTTCAAGATAGGCATCCAAGTCACGAACCATTTCGGCTGTCTTTGCCGGCAGATCATTCGCCAGATCGTTCGTTTCGCCCATATCACTCACGACGTTGAACAATTTGATTTCGCCTGAGTTGAGATGTCGCATCAACTTGTAATCACCTTTTCTGTAGGCGGTGATTGGGACGGTATAGTGGGCCGGAAAATGAAAAACGAATCCAGTATCCCGTTCTGCAAGTTTTCCTTTGTTACCATTTTCAAACACAGGACGCAGGCTAATACCGTCCAAATCATCTGGCAGGGCGACGTTACTTCCCACAAGATCATGCATCGTGGTGAGATAATCCCACTGTGCAACGGGTTTGTCACACTGTGAGTTTGCCGCGATCCCGGGACCAGCAACGATCATCGGGACTCGTAACCCGCCTTCCCACATCTTTGCCTTCCCACCCTGCAAAGGAGCGTTGCTTTGGCCGCCCCCGTTATCCGATGAAAAGATAACGTAGGTATTCTCCTCAAGCCCCTGCGACTTCAGTTCATCCAGCACCATTCCGATCGACGAATCCATATTTTCCATCATGGCGGCGTAGTTCGCTTTTTCCCAAAGTGCTTGCAATTTCTTTGGCATTGCATCGGCATTGGTGTCAAATTTTGATATGTCCGGTATCCCTCCTTGAATATCGTTCTCGGTGGCAAGGAGACGGAGATATTTTTCACGCGTGCTTTTAAGAGATGTATTTCGGACATGCACGGCGTAATGAGAGACCATCATGTAGAACGGCTTACGATCTTTCCCGCGTTGGTTCAAAAATTGTTGAGCGGTTCTCGCCAAGCTGAAGACTCGCTTCGGATCATCAAGAGGAATGGGTGTTTTATACGCCGGCTCCCACCAATCTCCATGTGCGTTTCCATTGGGAGTTTTATGGTTGAAATCTGTCATGTCATAGCCATGCTCCTTGAACCAACGCATGGGTGTGCATCCTTTCCCAAAGAATGCTGTCACGTATTCATCATCAGCCTCTTTGATCATTTCCGCGATTGACAGATTTTTGCCTAGGTCAACCTCCCTTTTGTTCATCACCACATCGTGAATCGAGATACAACCTACTCTGGCAGTCGTTTTGCCATGCTGGATGCTTGCGCGGGATGAAGTGCAAACCGGTGATGGACAATACGCATTTGAAAAACGCATTCCTCTCGACGCCAATTGTTCAAGATTTGGGGTCTGATGAAGCTTGTGCGCTAGTTCAGGATGCCCCTTCATCATTGGCACACTCGTTTGCGTGTACCCCAAGTCATCGGCATAAATGATGACAAAATTCGGGGCTTCCTCGGCATGAACGCGGGCAACCGCAAAGGTCACAGCAAGGGTAAGCAAAGAAAAAGTCAGTAATCTCATCTGTTGATCCTGTGAGTCTCAATATCTAAACGCAAACAGAAGACACCGGGAACGGTGCATCATCATTCACGCGTGTACTCCTGCACTGACGACCTTTCGGTAAGTCAGTGATTTTCTGGAAAGATTCAGTCGCCGGTGTAATCAACCCAGGTCGATCGCACATGTTTCTCGGCGTCCTGTTTTGGTGCACTATCCCGCCAGGACGTATGCTTTGCCTGCCGTCGGCACCTTTCCTTGTTCATTTCATTCTTGAATAGCTTCGCATTCAACTCCGCCAACAGCGTTGCTTTTTGTTTTTCAAAATCCACAGGCTTTTGTGCTTTCAGAAGAGTGAGCTTTTTATGGAAGGCTTCTTTTGCGCGTTCTCCGAAATGATCCATGAGATCATAAAGAGCCTCACGAACTTGGGCGGTGGTACCACCGTCAACCTCTTTCACATAATTAGCGCGTACAGCGTCCATGGATTCTGCTCTGCCCGGCATTGCAGCAGCCAGATCGACTTGTTCCTGATAATCGGTCTTGATGTTGAACAGTTTAATCTCACCAGAATTGAGATGCCGCATCAACTTGTAATCGCCAATGATGATCGAACTGATCGGTGGATGAAAATGGCAGGTATAATGATGGACGATGCCGGGTGCTGCGCGATTAACAATGCCGCTGTTTCCCTGAGTAAAAACGTCACGCAGACTTCCCCCATCGACCCCCTCGGGAAGCGGCGATTCACTACCACTCAAGTCGTGAAAAGTTGGCAGGAAATCCCATTGAACAATGGGGACATCACACTGTGCGTTTGCTTGAATCATCGGACCGGAGATCACTGTGGGCACGCGGATACCACCTTCATAGAGCGAGCGTTTCCCTTCCTGCAGCGGACCATTAAATCGCCGGTTTTCACCATTCACCTTGCGCCGATCAGAGTGTCCGCCGCCATTGTCGGATGTAAAAATGATGTAGGTATTCTCAAGCTGCCCCTGTTCCTCCAGTGCGTCCAGTAACGCACCCACATTCATATCCATCTCTTCCACCATAGCTGCATAGACGATTTCCCGATTGACACTTGATTTTTCGTCATCGATCTTCTCAACATCCCGCCCTTCCTGGATCCAACGTTTTTTATTACGTTCGATCGCTCCCTGGGTGGCCATGTGCGGGATGTGAGCGGCATAGTGTGAAACCATCAGGAAGAACGGTTGCTTTCCGGCATACTGATTTACAAATGCCACGGAGTCTTTCCTGAGGGAATGCAGCCGCTTCGGATTGTCTTTGGGAAAAGGAGTTTTCTTTTTCACATCCCAATACGAACCATGTCCATTCCCATTTCCACCGGGCTCACCCGGCCCTTCGTCGGTAAAGTCATAACCGGCCTCATCGAACCGGCCCATGGTACTGCAACCTTTTCCAAACATTGCGGTGACGTAGTTTTTCCCAGACGCTTTTAACATTTCGGCGAGGGTCACTTCATCGTCATACCCATCTGGTCTTTGCACCGACGAAAGAACATCAAACACATTACGATATTGCATACGTGCGGACGACTTTCCAAATTGAATACTCAGACGCGATCCTGTGCAGGTAGGCGTCGGTGCGTAGGCAGTGGAAAAGCGCGTACCGATTGCGGCAAGACGATCAAGACCAGGCGTTCTGATGAAACTGTTCCGTGTAGTCGGGTCATCGTCCATCATTTGGACAGAGGTATCGGCATACCCCAAGTCATCTGCATAAATCAGGATAAAATTCGGGGCCCCTGCAAACAGATGCTGCGTGCCGCACGCAAGAAACGCGATCACGACAAGATGGTTCAACTTCATGGGTAGACTCAATCCTAATCTGTACTTTAAAAACATATGACTATGGTCCTTGATTCAAGACCCTAATTGCGATCAGCGGTACCACGTTGTTCATGCATTTGAATGAGCGAACGTGATCGAGCGAGTTGTCGATCCTGAAACTCTACATGGTTTCTGGAGACGTCCACCCTGAACGCCTTCTGTTTGTTGGTTGGGTCCCCTTGGAGATCAGCGGTCAGCTTTTCAAACCGTTTTCTGCCATTGGCGATCCATCCTCCCTCCAAGAGCCCGACGTAATTGCGACGAATCAGGGTTACGGTCTCGGCATTCACAGAACCCAAGTACTGGGAACGCTGGTTGTCCATTTTTTCAACCAACTCTGGCATGCTCGCTGACAGGTCATTGCGTTCACGAATGTCGTTCACGACATCGTACAACTCAACCTTCAGAGTATCGAGATTTTTCCTCAGCTTGTAGTCACCCATACGAACCACAGACTCAGGATCACC
The DNA here is from genome assembly GCA_002862205.1 of Planctomycetaceae bacterium. Lineage (GTDB taxonomy): Bacteria > Planctomycetota > Planctomycetia > Pirellulales > Pirellulaceae > Rubripirellula. The sequence continues at coordinate 12,205 of PKCN01000172.1, forward strand.
TGTGTGCCAGGGAAAGTGAAAGACGAGGGGCTTGGTGTTACGCAATACCTTTCCGGCGTTACCCCGCACGAAAACATCACGCAGACTTCCACCATCCAACTCAGGGGGCAGTGGTTCGGTGCCACCTGCCAAATCATAAAACGTTTGCAGGAAATCCCACTGCACGATGGGCACATCACAATAGCTGCCGGGGCTGATACCGGGCCCACGAACGACGGTTGGCATACGGATGCCACCTTCGTAGAGGCTTCCTTTCCCACCCCGCAGCGGCGAGTTGCCCCGGAATCCACCGCCATTATCGGACGTGAAGATGACAAACGTATTCTCGGCAATGCCCATCTCATCGATCGCGTCAAGTAAAGCGCCCGTTGCACGATCCATGTCATCCAACATTGCCGCATAATTGATGATCCAGCCATGGTTGTACATTGAGATGGAAATCGATTCCTCAGGGGTGTCATCTTTCCTCTGGTACTTGCTTCCTTTTGGCAGTTTCCTGTATTTCTCTCGAGTCTCTTTCAAAGAGTCATGCCAAATATGCATGGCGTAGTGCGAAAGCTGCAAATAGAAGGGCCGCTTTGAGGCAACTTGTTCTTCCATGAATTGAATGCTCTTATCAGTCAGCGAGAACATCCGCTTGGGATCCTGCTCCGGAAGATTGGTTTTCCCATCATCAGCAAAGTCTCCTGGCCCATTTCCATTGGGCCCATCGGTGACATCGTAACCGGCAGGCATGGGCTTGATACTATCGTTGTGCCACTTGCCAAAATGGGCAGTTCGATAGTTGGGGTTCGCTTTCTTGAGGGCTTGAGGAATCGTAATTTTCCCCATGTACTGCTTTTTGGCTTCCACCGACGACAGCACGGTATATCGGAGCCGACTGGGGGTCATCCCATGCAGCAGACTGTTACGCGAGGGTGCGCACAAGGTTGATGGTGAGTAACACGCGGAGAGCACCATCCCTTCCCTGGCGATCCGCTCGAGATACGGCGTTTGAAAGTAGTCGCTACGCGTATCCTCTCGCCCCTTGATCATCTCTACCGACGTCTCCGCCCATCCAAGGTCATCGACGTACACAAGCACAAAGTTTGGCGTCTCAGCAGCGTCTACCATCACCGAACATGATAAAACGAAAAATCCAATGCTGAGTATGATCTTGATGTTCATTTTTCTGACCCGATCAATTGCCTGTTTCAATGAGAACACGAACCTGATCAAGATGCCCTGGATTCTCCTGCAGTTCAATCAGCAGAGTGCGTCGGTCAGCAGCCAAGGTGAGGCTGTCAAACCCCCGTCGTTGATCACCCGCAGGGCGAGGTTCAATTGTTCTCGGGCTGGGATAGGAAACGTCAGGAACCCCGAAAATCACCTCGGACTCTCGCAACAATCGATCCATGGTAATAACACCGACGATGGGGTTTGCAAAAGTAATCTGACCACGAACACTGCGTCTTCGATCCGGATTCTTCCCCTCGGGGTAAGCGTCCAGTTGCAGCAGATAGCTTGTGACGCGTTGGTCGCTTGGAAGTCGCCGTTTTTCTCGATACGGCGACTTGGCATACACGCCAGGATCGACCATATCGACACGAACTTCTTCACCCGGAAGAACATCTTCACGTTCAGGAAAGACCACGATATTTTCGTTGTCCTGATAGTTGCCGGGGTGGAACTCTGGCCCCGGTTTTACAAAGCGGATGGCACCTGTCGTTTGCAGGACGCCCGAACTTACCGGCCAGGTATTTTCGAACTGCGAGGATTCGAACGCTACCGAATCGATCGAATTAGACGCTTTGCTTGATCGGATCGCCTCCCCCTCACGCAAAAGTTGAGTCTGCTGGCTTTCCCGCCCGACAGGCGGTGTACTGACCTCAACTTCTCCCTCAAAAACGCAAACATCTGTCTGCCCCGCATGACTCACTGAGACACCAAACGCGGTTCCAAGATCAACCACATGCGCCGAATCAGTATCAATCACGAAACCACTTGCTGATTCAGGGACCGTCGCAGTCACGACCCCACGATGAAGCACCAGACGCATCTCATCCACCAGATCCAACTGTGCAGGCCCCTCCACGGCCACGCTCGCCCCACTGGAAAAGTCCAAACGCACAATCCCTCTCGAGACGGTCATCGGCCCTGAATCCAACAACTCACCGCTCACATAAGCAACACCAGAATCCCGGTATGCACCAACCGTTTCAGCAATCACTGCGGGCACTTGCCTGGTTCGAGACAGAATCAGGAACGTCCCGGCAATCAACATCAAACACGCGGCACAGGCAACAACAATGCTCAGCCCAGCGAATTTCCCCAAGTGAGAACGCCCCGGCAAATCGCGAGTGATTGACTCGGGAGTGATTGACTCGGGACGAGATACAAACTGGCGACGCAATGCCGCATGCATATTGACAGCATGCAGATATCGCTCACGTACGAGTGAGTCACCTAGCAAATGCTCCTCAAGTTTGAGCAACTCTTCCTGGCTGGCAGTTTCATTGATTGCTTTGTCTATCAATGCTTCAATCGTTTGATTCATTGTGCTGACTCCCGCAACCCCAATTGACGGTCGATGCAGTCATGCAGCAGACGACGAACACGATTGACACGCTTATAAATCCGATTGGCCGCCTCGCCGCACTTCTCCGCAAACGCCCGGATCGTTGCTCCTTCGGCGTAACAACCCGCCATCATCTTTTGATCATCCGGACTTAATTTCTCCAAGCACGAATCCAGAGCCCGACGCCGAGCGTCCAGGCTGTCCGCGATTTCGTCGGATTGTTCAGCAAGCAGCACAGCGAGTTTTTCTCCAAACACATGTCGATCACGTCGCACTTTGGTGATGTGGTTCAACGCTGCATTTTTGGCAATCTGAATTGCCCAATTACGAAAGTTGGTTCCGGACTCGTACTGATCAAATGACTTCCACATTGTGACGCTCGCTCTCTGAACCACATCCTCGGCGTCCGCAGTATTCCGCACCATTGCCAGCACGAACGAAAAAACCGCTGCCTCGTGTCGCACAAACAGCGTCACAAACTCATCGTGGCGAGTTAAGCGAAGTTTTTCTGATTCCATGAACCTTCCTCTCTACCTACTCAGTTCCACTCAACCGACAATTCGCCCACTTCATTTCGTTTTTTCAGAAACTCCTTCAAATCAGCCGGCACCCCGATCACAAATCAGCAGGTGTCCCGATCACAAATCAGCAGGTGTCCCCAAGGGGGCGTTAAGCTTCACCTCCCCAAACAACCTTCATTCCGCCACGATAGGCGAAATCACGACTCTCGTTGGATTTCAAGTCGATTGCGGGTGTGAAAATCCTGTTTGCAAGACAACCAATCGGCAAAATTGGCATATTGAATCATCGCGTACGGGTAAGATGGAACGGGACCTACGTGGCACGCTGCCGTCGTTTCATTACCCAGCCCACCAAAAAAAGACTCGGATGCAACGTCTCCTCAAGAGCTGGTGGCCAGCGATCGCCCTGGCACTCCTTTTGGCACCTCACGCCAGAGGTTCGTATTACCATGCCAACGTCAAAGAGGGAGCGGAGTTCTTCATGTTTGACGTGCGTTTCCCGTTCATGCCCTCAGGCACCTACTTCTCGTTTTGGAATGGGAAATTCTTTCCGGTTGGTGGTGCTTTCTATGGAGGCGTGTTCACACGTGGGCCAGGCAAAACAGGGGGTCCCGAGAATCAGAAACATGGAACGCCTTGGACGTACTGGGGTGATGATGCCTACAACGGCGATCGACCTCGGCCGGTCTACACCGGACAATACACCAATTCGACGGGTGCAGGCGGGGAGGGTTCGGCAGCAGCGGTGGGCGGCGAAAAGCCGTTTCTGCGACGGGGTGTCTGGTTCACCATGTGCAAACGTATATGGAAGCCTGCCGAAAAGAACGCCTCCTATCGTTATGAAGGTTGGTGGATCAAGGACCAACAAACCGGCAAATGGCACCTGAGTGCTGTGATTCGCATCCCAGCGCCGGTGACCGGCTATTCAGGTTGGTCAACCTTTGTCGAAGAACTCGCTAAAGGCGCTGATCGAGCTATCGACGTTCGACGTTTCTACTGCCGCCTGAACCGGGAATGGCACAGTGTCGACACGATCACGATGGATAACAAATACAATGCCAGATTCTCAATCCTCGACAATGATTCGACCTTTCACTACGAGGAACCGGTCACCCACAAGGCAGATCCTGCAGGAACGACCTCGTGGACCGTCAAACAACCTGACCAACCCACTTTCGGTAATCTGGCAATCAACTCCCCCCAGGCCCACCGACTGGGTGATCAGGTTGCAGTGCGTTGGTCAATCCCGGACACAGCAGTTCCTCAACTCGGTTACCACATCGAGATAGTTGGAAAAAATGGAAAAACGCTAAGTGAGTTAACGGAAATGTTACCTCATCAACAGATCAAAACCATTTCCACTGATGGTGAACAGGCAGCGAGCGTGCGGCTTACCGTGATCGACATTTTCGATCAGAAAACCACTCAGGAGATCCCCATCGTTGAAGCCCAAACAGGGGCGACCGATGAGGGAACCACAAGACAACCTGACGCGATCACTTCACGAGCGGGCCTGACTTACGAATTATTCAAACTTGACGATGAATCTGATCTCAACACCATCCCCGATCTCACCAGCCTGCAAAGCACTGATGGGTGGGCCGCCGATGAGCGCGAAGGTTTTATGCGTTCAGGAATACTGCCCACCGTGGTACTTCCCCCGCGCGAGATGTGGGACAAAAAACGATCACAATACGCCGTTCGCTACACAGGTACTGTGCATGTCCCCAAAACGGGTTTCTATATTTTCCAGTTGACCGCAGCCGGCAACAGCACACTGTGGATCGACGGCGAGTTGGTGGGCAACAACGGGTTCATGCCCAATCCGAGCATGCGCAGGTATATCCAAGGTCTGCACTCCGGTCCCCATGATTTTGAACTGCGTTATGGCAAGAAAGCGTGGACCAACGGGAGCGGACTGTGCGACCTGCAGTGGGAAGGACCAGAGATGCCCCAGAGACCTTTCAATCAAACGGATTTTACGACCACGGCTAAAACGACGATCCCCACCCTGAAAACGACGTGCATCCCTAGCAACGGCAAAGACCATTCCAATCTTGTCGACCTTACCGTCGAAGTCGATGCAAAGGGTAAAAAGGTAAGTCGAATCGATGTTTTCTGTGGTGACCTGATCCTTGGGCAACTCACCCAACGCCCCTACCAACTGAAAAACACGGTTCTGCCAGATGGCGAATTTGATATCTGCGCGCGAGTCGTTTACGAACAGGGCAAACGTACTGTCGATTCAAACTGGATCCCGTACAAGAGCCGAGGGCAAGTTGCGATGGAACCTTGGCAACAAACCATCGTCGGGGTCAAGGGATCGGGACTGGGGATTGTCAAAACACAGACTCCCAAAGATCTGCAAGTTCAGATCACAGGTGACTCACACTGGTTTCTCAATCAACCTGTGGAAGGTGATTTTACCTTGACTGGCCGACTGGTCGACTTCCCAACCAGAACATGGAAAGATCCCGCCTATGGGTACGTCCAATCACGAAGCTGGCTGGGCCTGATGTTCACACTCAAACCGGGCGTTGAGCCATGCTTTTATAACTCCTACGGTTTCTACCGATTGGCAGGTGAGGGCTGGCGAGGAACTCCGTGTCATGGTGACTTGGCTGGCAGTCGTCGCACCGATTACCAGTACCCTGATGAGACAGGTAACTGGATTCGACTGAAACGGCAAGACATGCTGTTTTCGACGTCTCGTTCTGTTGACGGAATCAATTGGCAGCTTGTTCGCCAATGTCTGGTCAGCCCACGCAGCCGACATGCGTGGCGGAAAGGGGTGGCGGGTGTTACGTTTCGCCAGCAACCCTCTGACCCGGGTGGTGCCTGGGCCCAAGGGTCGATGGATCATGTGAATCTTAGCAAGGGAGAATCAGCGCAAACTCCCAGACGCGATTCCGTGAAGTCGCAAGACGCTGCGTTATTCAAGGGCCGGGTCATCGCACTCGTCCAAGCCCCCTCCAACCACAACCTCTGGTACGCCCGCACCTTTGCAAATGGGATCCTGAAGTCAAGCGACGGAGGCACCAGTTGGACCAATGCCAATGG
>PKCN01000094.1 GCA_002862205.1 Planctomycetaceae bacterium
GGCCCAGTGCTTCATCGGGCCCAGTGCTTCATCGGGCCCAGTGCTTCATCGGGCCCAGTGCTTCATCGGGCCCAGTGTTTCATCGGGGGCCAGGTGCTTCATATTCGCGAAACAGGCCAAGTTTTGCCAGTGGGCACGAATCGACTTCGCTCTGAGCGGCATTCCACCCTTGGCAAGGCTTTTTCAAACCGACACCACTGCGAAGCACCAGTCCAGCAATTAAACTTTGGGTGCAGGTAAACGCATAAACTCTGGCGGCAGGTAAACTGGGTCTTCAGGCACATGAACGATTGCCGTCCTCGCAGTTTGTCACCGCCAGAAATCGTTTGCCAATCCAACGCGACTCGCACCAAGTTGGCATACGTTGACTGCGAATCACCCCATCCCGACGTTTCTACTTCACACCCATGAACACGATTCAGGCATCGAAGGAACCGCTCTCACTGCTAAGCGTGATCATTCCGGCGATGGATGAGGCGGGCTGCATTGCCTCGACAGTCGAACATCTGCACCTGACACTGAAACTGCGGTCGATTCCCCACCAGATTGTTGTCGTCGATGACCACAGCACTGATTCAACCTGGCAGATTCTTCAGGAAATGGCAGCTTCGAATGAAGCAATTCTACCGTTAAAAAATCAATCAGACAGCGGTTTTGGGCGAGCAGTACGTTGCGGTATTGATGCTGCGAAGGGTGACGCGATTGTCATCATGATGGCTGATGAATCCGACGACTCCAATGATGTCGTCCGCTACTGGGACCTGCTCAACGAAGGCTGGGATTGTGTATTTGGAAGTCGCTTCATCAAAGGAGGAGGTGTCATCGATTATCCCTGGCTGAAACTGAGACTGAATCGACTGGTCAACGGCCTGATCCGTCTCTTGTTCCGAATCAGACTCAATGACACCACAAACGCTTTCAAGGCTTATCGAGCATCAACGCTTCAAGGATGCCAGCCTCTGATTTCCCCCCACTTCAACTTGACGGTAGAACTGCCACTCAAAGCGATCGTGCGAGGCTTCAGTTGGACGATTATCCCAATCACTTGGAAGAACCGACGCTCAGGCGTGGCAAAGCTGAAAATGCGAGAAATGGGAAGTCGCTACTTTTTCATCATTGCCTATGTGTGGCTGGAAAAATACTTCAGTCGTGGTGATTACCTCGCGACGCCCCTAATCAGTGGGCAACCCTCCTCTGAATCCGAGGGTGAATCAAGTTGAGCCAGAAGACAAAGCGAGGCCCCAAGACACCTCATGAACCGAAAATCGTGGAGCCAAGCCAGCGATCAGCACTCACCGCTTCGAGCAGCATGCGATGGAGGATTGCCTGCTTGATACCCGCATTGGTCGTTTTCATCACCCACTTCCTCTCCGCACCCCGAAGCCTGCACGAAGACGAAATTTACTGGATAGGTTCAAGTTATTATTATCAACTCGCGGTGATCGAACGGGATGCTTCCAACACGGACTGGCAGCTGTTGCCCGCGCGGGAAAATCCTGCTTTGGGAAAGTATGTATTGGGAGCAGCTCTTGAGTTGGCGGGGCAGCCGGTCACAACGCCCGACCTGCTCGGTTCGTTTTATCTGATGTTCGCAGACATACCCGGTGCTTGGGGCAGCGACGAAGCATTCGAGAAGCGTCTGGCAGTCGCCATGAGAGTGGACCCGTCTTTGCAGGATGCGGTACGCAATCGCCGTGGTCTTCCGTGGGGTGAATCGCAGCTTTCGATCGCGCGAAACACGACACTCCTTTTCGGCATGCTCGCAGCGATCGGGATTGCGATACTCGGACAACAATGCAACTGGAAAGCGGGTGGTGTGATTGCGGGAATTCTTTTTGCGCTGCACCCCGTTGTGTCCGGTGCGTATTCCCTCGCAATGATCGATATCATCGCCATAGCATTCTCAATCTGGTTCATGGTTGGTTTGGTAGCGATCGTCCGTTTACCAGAAAACACACGTTTACCAGAAAACACACGTTTACCAGAACACACACGTTTACCAGAACACACAAACCCAGCTGGCAACCCCAGGCCTCAAACGTCAAACCGCGGCAATACCCGACCATCATCGGCTCATTCAGCCCCGGCGAGCAGTGTTCAAAAAACGCTGTCGTTCCTGAGCAGATCATCCTTACAGCGAATCTCGCTGACGTTGTTCACGGCAATCATGCTTGCCTTGGCGTGTGGTACCAAAATGAATTCATTGGTCGTTGCTGCCACAGCTGCTGCATGTGGCAGTTGGTGCCTGTTGCAAAGTTTCAAACACCGCATTGGGAAGAAAATTCCAGCCCGCGACAGCGAAGTGCCAAACAATGATCCACGCGGTCCCGCCAACGCAGATCCCGAGGCCTTGAATGCCCGAGTGTGGATGCTGTGTGCTGCCGCCCTACTGGCTGTGATCCTGTTCATTGGAACCAACCCCACACTCTACGGTGACCCCGTCGATGGTGTGCTCGCTCTTTCCTACGAACACGCACTGACAGCCGATATTCAGGAACAAATTATTGGCGGTCGATTGTCGACGGTTTCCGAAAGAATCCAAGCTCTGGCAGCATTGGTTTGCCACGGTCCCTGGACGTTCATTGGAATCTGCTTGACCGTTGTGTGGACTGCCTACGACTGCGTGCGCAAGCAAACAATCGGAATCATTCTGGTCTTATGGTGGGCTGTTGCCTTGTTATTATTGATGATCTGGCTCCCCTTTGAATGGGACCGATATGCTTTACCATTGATTCCCCCAACCATGCTCATCTTAGGAGCCACTGCCGAGAGCACGGGCGGTTATGTCTGGTCCAAAATAACTCGATCCAAAGATACGGTGGTGTCGTGATCGATCTGGCTCAGCATTTCGTTCATGGTGAAACTTGCGATACCGCCTTGCACCCGTGGTTTCTATCCCCTCGTACCTGACCTGCCGGCCATGATCATGCGTTTTCTCAGCTACATCATCGATGGAAGATACTGGGTCATCAAGACTTGGGTTCTATCACTGATCGCGGCATTATCATTGAGTTGCGTTCCTGCGGTTTTCCGGGATGGTCTGCAGTGGGAGGATTTAAATCCCCCTTTACCACCGGCCTACGAACTCAAATCCGATCACCCCTTGGCTGATACAGCGCAGCTGATGATCCCCATCGATGAAGGTTCGCGAAGTCATGGCGCAAAATTGACTCCAAGGGTGTTCAGCGCCGCGTGTCTTTTTCTGGCCAAAAAGATCAATCTGCATCCGTACCTGCCTGCGTCCCTGGGTGGCTGCCTGTTGCTGTTAGCCGGAATCATCGCGGGCTACCGAATCACTGGTGATCGCATGGTTGGTTTGGGAGCCTCACTGATTCTGGCTGGTTTGTATTCAACCAACGCGTGCTTCTCGATGAACTTTGAACCAAAACCGTTTGATGGTGTGGCCATCGGACTGGTTGCGTTGACCCTGATCCTGATTGACCGCCCCATTCTTTTCACGGGATCCGCGTTCTTGGCGTGCTTTACCGATGAACGCGCGATCATGTCGCTGGGCTTGATCGGTCTGACCGCCATATTCCTGCCCAACATGGAGCCAAAAAAACGCCAAAATCGTTGCTGGATGCTGATGGCAGCTGTTCTGATTTACGTCATCGCCCGCAGAGTATTGGGAATGTTCTGCCAATGGTCATCAGCCGATCTCAGCATGCTTGGGGATAATCTTTTGATCTCGACCAGCTACTGGCAACTGGCCAGCTGGAGTTGCTTTGAGGGAGCCTGGGTTCTGATTGTTCTGGCAATTTGGACAAGCTGGAAAAACCATTCCCCAATCATCAGTTTGTTGCTGGTAGCGGCCGCGATTGGATCGATCGCATCGTGTCTGCTTGTCTTGGACATTTCCCGCGCCAGTTGCTTTGCATTCCCCCTGATTTTTGCAGCCATGGCAGCACTGACCCGACCCTCTGAAAGCGAAATCCCCGGCGCGTCAATTCGCCAATTGGAGGCAGATTCCCGAACATCCGCAAAGAACAGCAAGAGCGACAACCGCCAGGGCAAAGCCCGCAAACGAGCCAAGCCGGTCGCCACAAGTCAAAAAACCGATCCAATCACCGATTTGGATTCCAAGCTTGCTGCCCGTCCGACAAACAGCCTGCATGGACCCGTTTTTCTGGCCGCCTTCGTGTCGCTGATCTCGACAAATTGGGAAATCATCACAGCGACCGTCATGACTCCTTGTCCATCAACTCTGATCTGGTTCATTCAATATGTATCCAATTAGCTCTTTGTGGACTCAACGAGCCCTTTCCAGTCCCGCCTGCACGTGAGAGTCGTGACGGGATCAGGGAAACGAACTTGCAAAAGAGGGCGTTAAAATCCCTGACCAGTCCTTGCCACGGCCCGCTGACTCGATCAACATACAAATTCAGGAAATTAACCCAACCAAAATCCACTTGGAAGAAAAAAATGACGCGCACACTCCTTGCAATGATGTTCACTCTTTCACTGTTCTTCGTGACGGGTTGCAGCTCAAGCACTGAAACAACTCTGATCGAGGCACCTCCGCAGAGCACCGAAGCGGAAGACCAAGCTTACGAAGAAGAAATGGACTCCGAAGAGGAAGAGGAAGGCGACGAGTAATCAGCGTCGAGACTGGCCAACACCTCACGCTGTCAATTCGTGCATCAACATGGGTAAGCGAAAAAGGCGGCCGTCTCGAACGTCTGAAAACAAGCATGAATCGCGTCGCCAGCCGGTGACAGTGAATGCGAAAGTGGCACAATCTGTTGCCAAACGTGCTCGAAAAAAATCTTTCAAAATGCTACTGGGCAGTATTTGCCTGGTAGCATTTTTTTTGCGACTGCTGAATCTGTTGCAGACATTCGAGTTGCCAACAGTGGTGCAGTTGATGGGTGATGCCCGGGGCTACGTCGATTGGGCCCAGCAAATCGCATCAGGTGAATGGTACGGGACCCAGACTTTCTATCAGGCTCCCCTGTATCCCTACATGCTGGCCGTGCTGATCAAGGTATTTTCTGCCGACACATTCGGGCTGCGTTTTTTCCAGATCATTTTGGGCACACTGAGTGTTGGTCTGCTGGGGCTCGCCGGACGCCACGCATTGAATCGAAAGGTGGGGGTGATCGCTGCTGTCATGTACGCCCTTTATCCCCCGGCGATTTATTACGACGGAATCATTCAAAAAACTGCCTTGGCCTCCTTTCTACTGTGCCTGCTCTTGGCCCAGTGCGCTTACCTCAACCGGCGAGTTTCCAAACGTTACGCGATGGCTGCCGGAATGACGCTTGGTCTGCTTGTGCTGACACGTGAAAACGCCTTGCTATGGATTCCTGTCATTCCGGTCTGGATGGCACTGCGAATTTCTACCGACCGAGCGGGAAAAATCTGGTCAGTTGCCAGTTACGGTCTGGGGCTCGCAGTCGTGTTATTTCCCGTCGCTGCCAGAAATGCATCGCTGGGTGGCGAATGGTCCCCCACCACCTTTCAAGCAGGGCCAAACTTTTACATCGGCAATAACCTGCAATCCAATGGACTCTACAAACCACTGGTACCAGGTCATGAAACACCCAAATATGAACGAGCCGATGCACAGCGATTAGCAGAGCGGGATACGGGCCGCACATTGACTTCCCGGGAGGTGTCAAGTTTCTGGTTCGAAAAATCATTTGACGAAATCCAGCAGGATCCCGCGCGTTGGATCCGATTGTTGGTGATCAAGTCGCTGATGGTGGTCAACCGCTTCGAAGTCCCCGATGTCGAAAGCATGCGGGTTTACCGGGACTTCTCGATCACGCTTCGAGTACTTGCCCCACTATGGCACTTTGGAATTCTCTGCCCGCTCGCCATCTGGGGGGTCTTTGTGACCCGAAAGCGATGGCGGCGGCTATCACTTTTTTATGCCTTCACACTGGTGATGATAGCTGCGGTTGTGGGATTCTTCATCCTCGGTCGTTACCGTGAACCACTGGCCCCGCTGCTGATCATTTTTGCAGCAGCTGGCCTGCCTGTTCTGTTCCAAATGTTCCGCACAAAAGCATGGACTCAATACAAATTCCCGATCGCGGTAACCGCCGTTTCATTAGTCGCCTGTAATCTGCCGGTGCATGATGAATCCATGTTGAATGCAAGTTCTTACATGAATACTGGGATCGCCGCAGGCATGAACGGTGACCTCCGTGACTCAATCGACTACTTATTGAGCGCAATTGACGCTGAACCAGGGCTGGCGGAGGCGTACGCTAACCTCGGGCGGGCGTACGAACAGAGTAATGAACCCGCAAAGGCGATTCGGTGTTACCAGCAGGCGTTGCTGGTAAACCCAATGCTGCAGCCAGTCGACACTTGGATGGGCTCGCTATTGGAATCAATGGGCAGCCGATCTGAGGCAATTGAAAGCTACCGCCGAGCCTTGGAAAAAAATCCTCTGGATGAAGCCGCACAGCGAGGAATGGAGCGTCTGAGACGCGAATAACGGGCTTGAAACCGGTTTCAAGCCATGGACACAAATCGTATCACATGACCAACCGTCAGAATCAGATCCAAATCGTTACGAATAAACGCTTGTGACGGCATGGTTTTGACGACAACATGTGTCTGTGCGATGACTACTCTCCTGAGTTATTTCCTTGACTGACGCGGTCGGGGCACGACGTTTTTTAGTTGTGTCTTGAGCTAGTTGTTGATAATCTAGGGGAGCGACTTATCGCCGAGGGGTTTCCTCGTATTTTCTCATTTCTTGTAATTTTCGGAGTTTATGATGTCCAGAAAAGCTCGCGATCAAAGGGGCTTCACATTGGTGGAGTTGTTGGTCGTGATCGCCATCATCGGTGTCCTCGTTGGCTTGCTGCTTCCTGCAGTGCAGGCCGCCCGCGAAGCCGCACGCCGTATGTCTTGCAGTAACAACTTCAAGCAAATCGGTTTGGCGATCCACAACTATCACAGTACTTACAAACAGTTGCCCAAGCATGGAACGGGTAACGTACGTAACCCAGGGCAAGGCGCCGGTTGGAATACCAACAATACAGGTCGCAACTTCCTGAGCTATCTCGTTCCCATTCTTCCATTCTGCGAGCAACAGGCTCTGTGGGAGAAGATTGCTAATCCCAGCATGGACGTGGTGCCCGGTACCACCATGCCAGGAAACGTTGTCAACGGCATGTGGCCTGCGATGGGTCCTGCTCCGTGGAGAACATCCTACGTTCCTTGGATGACTCAGGTTCCAACTTACCGTTGTCCCAGCGACCCCGGTTACAGCCCACCAGGTCTTGGCCGAAGCAACTATGCAGCTTGCATCGGCGATGCAATCGACCGTAGTAGAGATGGTGGTAGGAACGAGTTTGGTTTCAAGAGCAATTCCAACAACAACGGCAACAAGCTCAAAGACCTGAACTGGATGGCTACCCGAGCCCAGGCTTCCATGCGTGGCTTCTTCTGGCCTCGACACGATTCGAAGTTCCGTGATGTGCTCGATGGTCTTTCCAACACGATCGCAGGAGCCGAAATCTGCACCTCGATCCAGCAACGTGAGGTCAAAGCTGACTTCGCTCGGATTGGTGGTGGTGGCAATGGTCCAGCCTCGAACCCAAGCTTGTGCAAGAACAACGTCAACATCGACCCAGAGCGTCCTTCGCGATGGGGAGCCGCTGCCAACGTGTCCACCGGTGGTACTCAAATGCGTGGTGTACGTTGGGCTGACTTCCGGACTCACTACACCGGTATGCAGACCATCTTGCCTCCGAACAGCCCCAACTGCCATCTCAGTGGCGGGGGTGACTACAACGAGACGATCATGTCAGCCGGTAGCCGGCATCAAGGTGGTGCACATTGCCTAATGGGCGATGGGGCGGTCATCTTCATGACGGACAGCGTCGAGGCTGGCGATTCATCGGCACCGCCGGTAGAACGAGGATCAGGTGGCTCACCAGGATGGAGGGGTCCACTGACTGCGCCAGGTGCGAAAAGCCCATACGGCTTGTGGGGTGCCCTTGGTACTCGTGCAGCCGGCGAAACAGTCGAAGAACAGCTCAACCAGTAGTTTGCTGCTGACGAGTTTTCGATCATCAATGGCCCCACCCGCTTCAAAGCGGGTGGGGTTTTTTTGTGTCCCAACAGTGCATCACAGAATCGTTCAGCCGCTGCAATTCATGCCTCAAAAGACTGAAACAGCAACTTCATCACCGACCGACAACAGGATTTTTCACTCCGGACCTAGAGAAACATTTCAGCAGGATGCCCAGATAACCCTGCAGGCGGCGCACAGGCCAATCAGTCTGTAAGAGACAGTCAGATGACGTATGTTGTCAGGGATAAGAAGAAACACAGCAAATCGGAGATGTGTCGCGCAGGCATGGACGTTCAAAATACCGCTCCACAGGCGACCGCGTGCCTTGTTGCAGCCACCCACACTTCTCAATTCGGTTGCTCTTTGAGCCACTCATCCGTAGCCTGTTGATCGACGCGAATGTAATGGTCACGCAACGGCGGAAAAATATTTCCTTCCCCGGTTTCGACCTGCAAGTTTTTTGACGCCCGCACTGGCATGTGGCAATCGATACAGTTGTCAGCCAATCGATCGCCCAATCGTTCCTTCATGCCGCAATGTTCCTGTTGGTGACATTCCAAGCACCTTTGCGAAAACAACTTGAGGTTGCCCCGCTCATTGCGGTGTGGATCATGACATTCGACACAGCCCATTTCGGACTTTTGAAAACACTGACTCAGCGAAAGTCGTCCGACCTGATTACTGGTGTGAACACTATTCAAAGCCTCTTCCTTGCCGTCTATCATTTCATAGTGGTCACTGAGTTTATCCCCGGGTCTGAATTGGAATGCCTGCTCGTTGATCGGAGCCTTCTTTGTGGTATGACATTGCCCGCACACATCCATTTGAGCCTGCCGTGATAGCTTGCTGGGCACCTTCATGTGCTTTGACTCTTTGACGTCCGGATGGGCCACATGATAATCGACGTGTTGTTTTCCCGGGCCATGGCACCTTTCACATGAGATCCCAAGAATCATCGATTTTGGTGTGTAATGGTTCGCCGACTTTCGATAGTCGACATAAGTGACATGACAATCGAGGCAGCCTGATCGAATGGGACGGGCATAAATGGCATCGCCGTCGATGAATCCAGGACTGTTGATCCACTCGTCCCGATCGGTCAGATGGGTACAGTTCATCTGAAACAGCTGGTCGCCGTGCCAATACAGATAGGATTCGGCCATCTTCGATGAGCCAATGACAAGATGAAATGGAACTTCAAAACCCCAGTCAAAAAACTGGACCGACTGAAACAGATCGTCTCCCCGCTGCTTCATGGTAAAGAACACATCAGGATCTTTTGTGTTCATCCGGTTGCTACCCTCGTCGAACGAACCCGCCACCTCCTCAGGCAAAGCTAACCGGGTGGTCCGATGATGAGCCGTCTCGACAAATGTCTTGTGCTTGTCTGCGTGACACTCGCGGCAGGCGTCAGCTCCAAGGAAGCCAGGATTTTGACTCAGCGGCTCTGTGTCGGCGGGTGGCAACGGCAGTCTGCCCGGTGCAAACGGAATCTGGACACCCGCAACACTATCGGGTTTGCCGACAAACCAGAAATTACCCTCGCGGTCGATTTCAGAGACCAGATACTCAGGCAACGCTTGCCCTCGTCCCTGCTGGGCCAGAAGGGCAAGGTCTGTTTTAGCCCTCTGATCGGCTTCCAACACCGCTGTTTTGCGTTTGGCCGCCTGCTGACGCAAGATCGCCATTTTGGCGTCATTCGGTCGCTCATCTGACGAAAACATCAAGAACCAGCAGCCAACAGCAACAATCAGTCCAACCACAGCAATGATGAGTTTGCGTTGCATCGTGACGATTTTGCAGGAAATTGACAGATAAAGGGGTGCGACAGAGCTCCAGCTTACCTTTGATCCAGTGTTCGCGGGACTGTTTTTTTCGCTCGATATCGAACTCAGCCGAGGGTGGGTTACGTAACACAATCACGAACGGTTCTTGAAAGCTGGGTTAGAATAACTGAGGATACCGTTGGACACTCTCGCATGGTTTCGCCGTAAAGAGCCTGATGAACATAACTGCCCTCATTCTGGCCGGCATCGCGGGAAGCGTTCTTGGTTATGTCGTCTTTCGGTTTTCGCGAAACCGGGGAATCGCCCTGATCATTCCGCTGCTGATCGTTGCAGGAGTCGCAGTACTGTTGCCTCCCAGCGAAAAGCAGGACGCAGAGGTCATTACGGCCAGCAACTCGAGCAGCGGTTCATCGGATGAGAATGCGGGGCAAAGCAACCAGGATCTGGTTGCCGCAGGCGGCAACCACGCACTCAAGGGTGGTGGCAGCGGAACAGCGGTCGATGAAGCCGTGAACAATCTGCTGACGTTGGCGAGCTTCGAACAGTCACGTCCGGTCGAAATCCCGAAAAATGGTTACACAGGGTCTGATTCCTGCCTCGAATGTCATCAGGACAACCACTCGAGTTGGGACAATTCATATCACAGCACCATGACCCAGCTGGCGACCCCCGATGTGGTGATGGGGAACCTTGAAAGCGTCCGATTGTCATATGCAGACCAGGATTACGAGATCCGCCGCGAAGGTGATGTATTCTGGGCAGATTTACCCGACGAGAAATCCCCGCAGGATCGGAGCAAGCGCAAGGTGGTGCCGCTTGTGATGACGACCGGCTCGCACCACATGCAGGTCTACTGGTGGGCCACTGGTGACCAACGCACCACTGCCATCCTGCCGTTTGTCTGGGTTGCGGAAACCAATGAATGGATTCCCCGAAATGCGTCATTTCTTCAGCCAGATATGCCCATCAGCCAGGAAACTGGCCGCTGGGGACAAACCTGCAGCATGTGTCATTCGACGCACCGACGAGTCAGATCGGTCGACGAAAAGACTTGGGATACGCAAGTATCCGAGTTTGGTATTTCATGTGAATCCTGCCATGGCCCCGGTCAGGACCATATCACCTACCATCGCAAGCTTGACAACATTTCCACGGCCTCCAACACCCCATCGGTAGATCCGGGTGAAGACCCCATCGCGAACCCGGAGTCCATGGACAAGGCGCAGTCCGCGATGGTCTGTGGCCAATGTCATTCCGTTGTCGAAATCTCTGAGGGTGACAAAGGATACGCGCACCTCAATGAACATGGACATGACTTTCGCCCGGGGGAAGACCTGACGGAGACGCACCGAGTGGTGCGTCTTCATGACCACGACGAGGCTCGGGAGATCATGAATCCCGAAGACCCCAAAGCGGCCAGGTTCAACACTACATTTTATAAAGATGGAATGGTGCGAATTTCAGGCCGGGAATACAACGGCCTGACCGACTCGGCTTGTTACAAGAAAGGCGAGATGACTTGCCTCTCCTGCCACAAATTGCATCAATCATCCGATGATGATCGCCCTGTCAAAGAATGGGCTAACGATCAACTCAAAACAGAGGCTTTGAACGATCAGTCCTGCTTGAATTGTCATTCTGCTGATGAATACAACGAAGCACACACACATCACAACCCGGGCTCCTCAGGTTCAAGTTGCTACAACTGCCACATGCCACACACCACCTACGGACTACTCAAGGCGATACGCAGTCATACCATCTCGAGTCCCGATGTCGGAAAAGATCACGCAGCAGGCCGACCGAATGCGTGCAACCTCTGCCATCTGGATAAAACATTGCAATGGACCGCTGACAAGCTTGAGGATTGGTACGGAACCACCCCTCCTGAACTGGCCAAGGACGAAAAGGAAGTCGCGGCGTCTCTGCTATGGATACTCAAAGGTGACGCCTCGCAGCGGGCTCTCGTGGCTTGGAGCATGGGCTGGCCGGTTGCCCAGGCAATCTCCGGAACAGAATGGCAAATGCCGTTCCTGGCACAACTGCTCGATGATCCCTACCTGGCGATCAGATACATTGCCAGAAGATCGCTCCGCAGTCTGGAAGGGCTCTCGGGTCTGAAAGTGAACATGTACGGTCCTGTCGAAGCACGTCAACGTGCCATCGCTGCGATTGCACAATACTGGTACGAGAACCAGGAAGGTGACTTGGATAAACGCAAAGAACTGCTGTTTATCAATGGCGAACTGGACTATGAACGTGTTCAGAGACTGATCAAGGAGTGTGATACCTCCCCCGTGTTTCTTGATGAGTGACCCCAAGCCCCGGATTCGGCAACAACCGTTGCCTAGCGTTCCGTGATCGTTAACTGTTCTTCGACCAGAAGATAGCGCTGATTGACGGAGACATTCTCGAATACCTGCGACTCCGACGCAGGCCAATGCACCGTCAGTCTGTCGATCACTTTCTGACTGCCCAGACCAAGGTGGATCAGTGGCTCGTTCGTGCACATGTAACCGTCACCAGCGATCTGCCAGCTGACCCACCGCTGGTCACCTGATTCGACTTCGATTCGGGCTCCAATCGCTTCACGTTCAGAAACGGTGCCCACGAGTTCAACTTGCAACCAGTTTCCCGTATCACTTTCGTTTTGCAACAGCGCCAAGGGCTGGTCGAGATGATTGGCAATCAAATCCATTTTGCCATCCCGATTCCAATCCAACTTTGCCAGCGTACGCCCCAACTTGGGCTGCTGCCAATAGTCGGACAACTTACTTGAAGGCTGAATGTTAAATCCGGTCATCCCGCCACGAAATAGTTGCGGCTGCATCGTGAACGGAATTTTCGCGTACGTGGCATCATAGATATGGCCATTCAGCACGGCAATGTCTGGCCAGCCATCATTGTCAAAATCTGCCGCTTGAGTTCCAAAACCGAGCATGTCTTTTGAGTTCTCGACCAAACCAAAACGCATGACTTCATCGGTGAAAAAGCCTGCTTCATTTTGCAGAAAAAGGTTCATCGGCTCGTTATGGAAATTGGTGATCCCCAAGTCAATGAAACCGTTACGATCAAAATCACTTGCGGCAATTCCCATGCAAGCCTGACTGATCCCTGAGACACCGATGCTGCACCCCGAAACTCCGGCGGACTCCAGCAACTTCCAGCTCGTCTCACCACCAGACTCCACCGGCACACTTTTCCAGAAGTGGTTGAGATCACCATCGTTGGAAACAAAAATTTCATTTCTGCCGGATCGACCAAACGTAGTCACGACCAATCCAAAACCATAATTCGGACTCGCATCCATCCTACCGCTGCCAGCGGTTGCAACCGCGAATCTTCCATCACCAAGACTTTCAAAGATCTGATCCGAAGCAGCTCGGAATCGTTGCGGCGTACAGTCCAGTCGTTTGCCCTCACACTTGCGTTGAAAAATAAGGGGATCGTTCAAGTAGTTCACCTCGATCAGATCAGGTAAATCATCGCCATTGATGTCGGCTAGACCGATGCTGGAAGTCCAGCGTCCATCATCTGCCGCAACAGCAGCCGTGTCTTGACGAAAGGTACCGTCACCCTGGTTCACGTAAACGGAATTCTTCCCAATGTTTGCCACGATCAGATCGGTGAATCCGTCCTGATTGATGTCACCTGCGCAAATGCCCTGTCCATAGCATCGATCGGCTACCCCGGCAATTTGCTCAACCGCCTGAAAATCACCCCCCGGCAACTGCCTGAAAAACTGATTGGGGTCAGAACTGCCGATCGCCTGAGGGTCTCCCCCCGTTTGCACCACATACACATCGCAGCGACCATCAAGATCGTAATCCAGAGCTGCAAGTCCACCGCCATTCGCCTGATAAAGAAAGAAGTCGACTTCGTTGGTGGGGTACTCGCTCGTGAACTCAACATCAATCCCAAGCTGGGGAGCAATGTCACGAAACGCCATGTTGGGCTGGACACCATTTGCCGAACGTCTTGGTGACTCAACCAGCCCCGACCCCATCCCCTCCAGCTTTGGCAACGGGTACTTCGAAAGATCAATCCCCACAAGCCGATCCAGTCGCGACTGCAGTACCGCTTCGTGGGTTGCCTCTTTTTCCCAGCTGGCGATCTGTTCAAGACGCTGTTTGAGCTGCGGACTTGATCGGGGGTCTGAGCCACGCATCTCAAAGGCATATTGATACCACCCCAGCGATTCCCACGGTCGCACCATCTTTTGAAGTTGCTCTCCAATCCACATGGCTTGACTTGCATCTGCTACGGAAGCAACCCGGAATACCTGATCCAACACAGCCAGATTCGTACGTACAGCGGCAGCACTCTGATTTTCACCAATTCTTTCCAACGCCGCAGCCATGGATCGCAAAGAACCTCGATCTGTCGCATCCAGCTTCACAGCTTCTCCGAACGCGCGGATCGCTTCCTTGTCTCGGCCCAAACGCACCAGTCGACTTCCGATCGCAGACCAATATTCCGGATGCTTGTCCGTCCCCGGTACCACACCCTCAAGCCACTCTGCAAAGGCAACATCATTGCCGGTCTCAGCAATCAAACGTCCTCGAAATGCATCCAGAGCCGGATGCGAAATCGTACTCGCCAGACGATCCGCTTTCTCAAGTGCAGCTTGCGCATCGGAATCAGCTACCAGCGAGTACCTTGCCTTTCCCAGCTGCAGCAGAGTGTTCATCGGATCCGCAACCACCTCATCCAATGCCACCAACATGAACGGGCTACCCAACTCAACCAGACTCAACAGTTCGCGGGGCTGGGCAGCATTGAGACGAATGAGATTCAAAATGTACTGGCGAGCCTCAAATCGGCGGCCCTCCGCATTCAATAATTGAGCCATCGTGCGATGCGTCCGAGGATCATCCGGCGCAACACGGATGGCTTCCTGTAAATCCTGCTCTGCAGCAGCCAGTTGGTTGGATCTCAAATGCCAATCAAAAGCGGTCAACCAATCCTCGACCCCCTGCTCGCCATTGAGTTTCGCCAACTCTCTGGCAATTCGTGCGGCATCAGCAAACTCTGCACGGGACGCATGCACCGACGCCATTGTCTGCAAAGCAACCCTGTCTGAGGGTGACTCAATCAATGTCCGCTGAGCCAAATCGAATGCCTGTCCAGCTTTCCCCTGCTGCAACAGCATCCAAGCCTGCTGTCCTGCTGTCGTTTGTGGAGCAGTGCCGCCAGCCCCCCCAACGCTGTCATTTCCAACAGCGCCGTCAGTTTCACCTGATGCGCTTTGTCCTCCCCCTGCAGATTGCCCTGGAGTCGTCTGCGGGATCTTCTTGGTGTCGCAGCCAACTGCGCCCAACACAATCCAAAACAAAATGAGCAGAATCAAACAGGAACATGCCCCCGTCTCAAATGCACCACTTTGCTGGCGTCTGATTGTGACTACTGGACTGGAATTCATATTGAAACTTTAGTAACTGGCAAGCCTGTGCAGCCAAGTCATTGCAGAACGCAAACCTGCGGAATGTCGTGCGACGATCAACATCGTCCCAAATCGGTGAACCCACAGGAAAACAAAAGTCATCCACAAGTCACGACCGCTTTCAAATCCAGGACGATTCAGGCTCTCCACCTGTCATTCAGGTCCCATATGACCTGAACGAGCTTGGGCAGTCCCTAGGCCGCCTCAGGGTAGACCATCCGTTGTCATTCTAACATCCTGTCACAAGCCGCGGCGACCTTTTCTTGCCCCCAGCAATCACTCATGGTGCAGTCTTCTCTGCCCAAATCGCAACTTCATTGGTCGGAACTACCGAAGGGGCGGATGAGATGCCGGCTTCCACGTTTGTGAACGAAGTCAAATTTTAAAACCACGCATGGAACGAGGCCTGGCAGATGCCGAAAAACCGGCTGAGCAGGCAATCAGAAGAATCGAATCGGTGGAGATGCCTGGCTTCGCACCCGAGCTCAAAGATCAGCGTCTCCTCGGATTCCTCATCCGGTAAGAAACTTCGGCTCGCCAAAGCTACCACCAACCAATGGGCGGCACCACGGAAATGCCTTGGCTCACCTTTCCAGATCCTGATTCGCATCGCGTTGGCGTCATTGCTTTTGGAACGCCTTTGCCCGTGGATACCGCAGCTTCTTATTGGCCATGTCAGATCCCGATGGCCAGAACTGACTAGTTTCTCAGCATGACAGGGAACAGTCCCGCGGTCACCAGATCCCGAGGCATTGGCAGTGCAGTACCT
The DNA here is from genome assembly GCA_002862205.1 of Planctomycetaceae bacterium. Classification (GTDB taxonomy): domain Bacteria; phylum Planctomycetota; class Planctomycetia; order Pirellulales; family Pirellulaceae; genus Rubripirellula. The sequence continues at coordinate 16,038 of PKCN01000094.1, forward strand.
CGATAGTGCCTGCGACGCACAGTGTTTCCGTAAAAGTGGAATGGCCGATAAGGTCGATTGACAATGGGTGTTTTCTCTAATTGCTGACGGTAATCTCCCGTTGCAATGACAACGGGCGACCAACCTGGCTCAGCTGCTTTTACCTCCGTAAAAGTTACACAGGTGGTAAACAACGCACATCCGATTAAAAGCAGATTCTTCATGGTGACGATATTTCCTTTCTGCAAGTCACTGATATAAAACGAACTGGTCTGTGAGGAGAGCAGGGACTTGCGACCCCGCTTTACAATTGCTTGACAACCGTCCCACTGTCGAAAGAGGTGCCCATGAATAAATCAACGCAAACATTCGGTGGACTAGGCATTGTGTTGCTGGTGTTGGCGATTCATGCCCTTCTGCCGCCTTCGTTGCGGCAGCTGTTTCGACCAACAGCAACAACGGTCATCTCAACCCAAGGTAATTCGGAACGCCAAGGTCTCAACGGATGGGAAGGAAAACCACAGCAACTTGGTGCCGATTCAAAGAAACAGGCAGCCGCAAAATCCGCTCAAACGGATTCGACTGTTAGAAACCCTACAAACGTGGACGCCAAGAATTCAATGACCGGCCGGGCGCCGAAGGAATTCGGACAGGCCACACCCTCAACAGAAGATGACCCACGTCAGAAAGTGGGCACATTCCAAAGTTCGCAAACATCTGCATCAGAAAAACATTCCAGCGATCGGCATTCCCGAGGCCCACCCGGTAGCCAGCATGACCAGCCCCACCGTTCCGATGACGGCCGACGGCATCAAGGTCAAACCGAAACGCTGGTTCACGGTTTGCTGCAGGAAATTTCAAAAGACCAATACCTGTCACCTGCTGGATTGATCTACGGACCCGGTAGCGCCGAAGGCCATCGTCTGGATCATCTAGCCCGTCATATCAAGGATCAACCAAATCGCCCCGGCAAACATGGTGTATTTGACGGTGGTATGCAGGGAGCGTTGAAAACCATCGATGACGCTTTCAAACGTGCGAAAAAGGACCAACGCACCACCAAAACCATTGATCGCAACCGTACCATCTATACCATTGATCTTGGGAAACGTATCGGATTCATTGGTGGTCAGGATGGCGGGCGTCGTCGCAATCCCATGGCCCGACGGGTACGTCTGGTACTCGAGGACAAACGCGTTATCACTGCCTATCCCATGTAAGCCTCGCAACAGGACGACTCAATACCTCTCATGGTGTTGATGAGATCAACGAGACGGTGAAACACGAGTGCAGGAAGCTCAATTCGTGCTCTGAACTCACCCGCAATATTCACCAGCAGTCAACCCATTTCGGAATGTAGTTTTTTTCCGAATCAGTATTCGAAAACAATACAATGAAAATTCAGGATCGCGTTCATCGCTTCTACCATCCCGGATTCTGAAGATTCAGTAACCGCACCGTGATAGACATTGCCTCCCGCCATGAGATTCAAGAGATGGACAAGAATACAAATCCAGTCACAGTGCAGACGAAAACAACAGAGTCAGCACAAGAAGATGATGGGCACATCGTGAATCCGTATCAGCCCCCAATCACTCACCCTAAAATCATAAAACCAACGGTAAGGCACTTGCTCGGTTGGTCGATGATTCCATCGATCATCGCCTGTGCGTACGGATGGTATCATTCGTGGTCCACGCTGAAATTTGCTTTGGCGATCGCGTTGGGAGTACCACTCACTCTGGCCGCCCTGATCCTGAATGAAAGGGAACGAACCAAACTTGAGGAGAGGAAATTGAGACAGCGGTAGGATACCCCAGAAAATAGAAATGAATTCCACGCTCTGGTCGACACAACCAATTCACACAAGGCAACCTCAAGACCCGAGTGATGCATTTTACGGACGCCCCTCATGCTGGCGTCGAACCACACCAACCAGATATCCATTTTTCCCAATATGAGCCCCCAACATTCAATCGACTTTTGCCCACTTTGCGGTGGTGGCCTTTGCGGAATTCGAATCTGCGGGTTTCAACGCGAAGGTGATTTGGCACAGGATTCCCGCATCAACGCTGAATTCCCGCATGGACTTGTTGTGTGCGATGAGTGCGACGCGATCTGGTTGGAACCCGATTTGACCACTGCTCATCAATACCCTGATGTAGAAAACGCGAAATGCCCCATCTGCCATGATGCGTTGTGGGGGCCAAACAGTCGCTGGGCCAACCGCA
>PKCN01000100.1 GCA_002862205.1 Planctomycetaceae bacterium
ATCGCTGGGACAATTACGATCGCTCCTGGGTAGGACCTGTTGGCACATGATGATTCAGCAGCATGCCGAGAGCTGAAAGGCCGTTCGGATTACCGTGGTCACGCCGACTTTCCGGTCTGTGCGATCCCTTCTTCCCTTGCCCTGCGTTGCCCAAACGTTACCGTTTAAGACGGATGTGACAAACATTGCTGGAAACCAGGACGAAAATAGGGTGGCTACTTCCGGTTCTCGATGCATCCTGTTCCACTAGCGACTAATGTGAAGACTCAGCTATCTGCTGGGACCAAAGTTTGTACAGGAGAGACGCATGCGTTCGATATCAACTTATCTCTGTTTCGGCTTGATGACCGTTGGAATGGGACTTGCCGATCATCGGCAGGCTCAGGCGCAATACCCCTATACCATCAACACGGCGCCAACGTACATCGCACCTGCCCAAGCTTACGCCCCAGCCATTGTCGGTTACACCGCCGAACGTCGAGGACTGTTTGGCCGTCGCACCGTGTACCGGCCAGTTCTAGGGCCCTCGGTCGCACAACCAATCGCCGTCGCGGCGCCCGTGGAAACGATCACCCAAGCCACTGCGTTTGCTGCCCCGTCCATTGCTGGCCCGTCCGTTGCTGCCCCGTTCATTGCTGCACCGCCCATCGCTGCGGCTCGGCCTGTGATCCAAGCACCCATGGTTTATTCAACTCCAGTGGTGGCAGCGCCCATGGTCGTTTCGCAGCGCGTTGTCACAACCAGTCCGGTCATCGTGGCAAGACCTGTCATCGGCGCACCGGCACCAATCATCATGGCACGTCCCATGCTCGCACCAGCCATGTTCAGCCAGCCTGTTATCATCGGGCAACCACCCGTCATCAACCGTTATTACCCACCGGTCTATCCGGCTCCATTTGCCCCCGTTTCCGGCTTTTGATCTGAGTCGCTCTGCGTGCGCGGTGATTCTTTCAACGGGTAATGGCCGGAACGTCGATGCGGGATTGGGATTTCCCGGTTCCCAGTTCCCGTCAGCGTTGTTCTTGAACTACAAGGCGTCAGAGAGGCGGGGGTGTCCTGCAACCGACGCAGAGATGCGTGCCACCTGGCGTGCACTTAGTATCTCGTTCTGATCCATCGTAGCGCGTCCATGCGGTAGGGGCGTGGGCATGATCTATTTCAAGCTCCTAGCAGGTAAGTTTCCGATTGCACTCGTTTATCGGGGTTCAGTTGTCAGGACTTGTTTCCCACTCTTGCTTCGTATGCGATTGATGATCTTCAGGATGCCCTTGCGACGAGCCAAATGCTGAGTGATTTTGTGTTTGTAAGGGAGGTCCATCAGGGTCACTCCAAGCAGAATGAACAAGAGACCCTGCCCCGGAGTGAACAGCATCACAAAGCCAGTCATCAAGAGTGCGAAACCCAGGCAATTCTGTGTCAGTTTTCGCAAGAAATAGAGCAGATTTGAGGTTTGTTTTTGATGACAGTTGGTTGTGTCAGGGCGGCAGAGATAGTCTGCGGGAAGCCGTAGGATCAGCAGCCACGCAATCGCCAGGCTGCCTGCGAAAAACAATGCGGAAACGAACAGCAGCCACACGAAGTATTGTGATGCCAATTCACCGATGGTCTGAAAAATGGTTGGAAGTGTGATCATGAAGCCCTTGCATTCAGAAACACGTACTGCTCAGCATCAGACTGCTCGATGCGTGAGGTGGCTGGAACCCTTGCCTTGATCTGGGCTGATCCTCTGTCGGCCTTGATTATCATTGATCCCCACGATCGAAAGTCAAACGACATTGGGCGGGTGCAGCTGGCCCTGGTTTATGCGTACTGGTTTCCGTCCCAGGCCCCCTTGCGATTGAATCGGCTCCCGCAGGGAACGCCTTTTTTTGACAATCCCGTCTTTTGAACGGGGTGAACGTGCAAGCAGTTTGTGCGGCCTGATGCTTAGCGATGGATGGCAGTTGCTTGCTGGGCAAGTTGCCAATAGATCATGGTGCCGGCACTTCTTTGAATCAATGAATCACGTTTGGTCGCCGGTAATCTTGCTCGCACAACATCATAAAGATCGCGGAGCATGGTTTCATTGTCACCGTAATAGCTGTGCCCAAGCAGGCTGAGATCGGTTCCGCTGACATCTACTGTTTCGATCCCCGCAGCGATCACAATGTCGGCACCACTGTCGCCGGCTCTTGGATAACCATTGACCTTTCTCGAGGCGATGAGTGCCTGATCGTCAGAGGAAGCGTAGAGCGTCACGTGATCAGCCACTTTCACCAGGGCTGGCGCTGCATCGCGACGGAAATAGTCTGCGTCGATATCAGGGGCTGCCAGAACGATACGATCAAAAAGTGGTTTGGCATCCGCATGCTGTTGCTGGCTGATTTGTCGAATTGCAGCTGTCATCGCCCGATTACCCATGCTGTGGGCGATCACGTTGATGGAATCAGCGCCGGTTTGGGTGGCAAGATCAAGCAGGAAGTCCTTGAGATGGGGCACCGTCCAGTCTGCATTATTGGCGTCGATCGGGTACCCGGTCAGTGTTGCCTGGCTCGGCCAACTGTAGCAGATGGGTACACCTTCAAATGGCAAGTCGACTGCAAGTTGAGCCGTTCGCAACAGGGCAGATTCAAAGCTGACGTTGTAGCCATGAATGAAAACCAGCAGGTCGTGTGCTGGGGCTGATGCGACAGCATCCGAGACTCTGAGCTTGAAGTCTTCTTCAAGCAACTCAACCGCGTTGGTCAATACGATATGTCTGGTTTGATCCTCACGTACTTCGAATCTCAACAGACTGGGGCGTTCGACACTGCCACGTTCATGGGATTCGGGGATTGATACTTCGGCAATGCCGTGCGTGAATTGGCCTCGATCGCCTGTGTAGTTCACTCCGTGTTTTTCAATTTTTGTTTGTCCGAGGAAAATCAGGCAGCCTGCCAGAAAACCTGAAATACAAGCCATCATTGCACCCAGCCCGGCAGCTTGGGGACGGCTGCGTAAGCTGGAAACTCCTGCATAGCCAATGCAGAAAAGTGACAGAAAACAGCAGGCCATGAACGCGGTTCTTTGGCCTGATAGTTCATAGGCAGCGAGTGACACGTGGCTGCGTTGACGATCTGTGGCGTAATAAATCCGCACCTTGGAGTAACCGGCGTCAGTCGGTAATGTTCCCACAGGCATTCCTGCCGCACGTTTCGAGTCACGATCGCTTGCATCGGGGGCATGGGAGGACATCAGTCTGGTTGAAGCCGACAATTCAGGATTCATCTCAAACATTTTTGGCGCCGCTGTGGCTTCGGCTGCTGTCGATCGAGCCGCTCGGAAATCCCCGGGACGTGCTTCTGGGGATCGAGGCTCCGCCTCAGTCGTGTTTCCAGTAGCCGTACTTGGGGATGCTAGCGAAAATGGTGCAACAACAGAAAAGGGAGTGCTGTTCGCTGGGGGAACTGAGTTGGTCGGCAGGTCGCCGCTGGCACTGGGTGGTGAGGAGCTGGCAGGAGAGTGACCAGGCTGACGCAGGTTGCCCACGCGAGAACGACGCCTGGGGCTGGAAATAGAAGGGAAGTCGGTTCTCGCCGTGTCGCTCTCATTCACACGGGGAAATTCCATGCTGAACAGGTTGGGAATGGCAGGCGGAACTGCATCGCCGTTACCCGCGATCTCAGCGGGTAATCTCAGACCTTCGTCGTTCAATGGAGTATGAACAGCATCGGCAGGGAAAGCGGTAACGGCAGCGTCTGTGACCAGATCTTGATTGGGAACTGCTACCGCAGAAGCTTGTGCTGTGATCGGGGCTTGTGAGTCTGATTCTTGCGGTTCTGCAATCTTCTCTTGCGAGCATCCGACCAGCAGGATGCAGCTCAGTAAGAGGGTTCGCGGATGAGGGCGGAAATTGACTGTAGCGGTCGTCATTGGATTTCCCGGCATGATTGGCGAAGGCGGCTTGGAACCAACGATTTAGCAAGATCAGAGGTTCCGCGTCGATGCCAAGCAGTCGCTGTTGCGTCGTCGCCGGACAGGCAACACCAGCTATCCTGCAAATGCGGCGTTCAGCGTCTTGCAAATGCGGCGTTCAGCGTCTTGCAAATGCGGCGTTCAGCGAGGGTTGCCAACTTCCTTGATTGGCGAAGCATCGACGAGTGGTGTTGTGGTGCCACAGATGCAGGATGCTAGCAAGGCAGAGCCGTTGTCGCTTGTTTGCGGCGACTTGTGCGATCAGCCGATGGCAGGAATTCAGTCGTGCGAACGTTGGCGTTCCCGCAAGGGCTGGATGATTTCCTTGGGCACGAACTTGGCCAATTGTTCGTCGTCATCGCTGAGTGCTGCGATCTGTTTGAGCAGGGAGCTGCTGACGTGTGCGTATCGTTCTGCCGCCATCAGAAACACGGTTTCGATATCTGGCGCGAGTTGATGGTTTGCCATCATCATGGTGAATTCGCCTGCAATATCGGTCAGCGGTCGGATACCTCGGACCATCACCCTGGCGTTCAGGCTTCTGACAAAGTCGACAGCCAACCCATCAAAAACTTGAACACGAACATTCGGCAGGCATCCGGTCACACTCCGAACCAGTTCCACACGTTGATCTGGATCAAACAGAGAACGTTTGTCAGCGTTGCTTCCGACACCAATTACCAAGTCGTCAAACAGGGGAGCTGCTCGCTCGATGATGTGCAAGTGTCCGAGCGTGACAGGATCAAACGAGCCTGTGTAGACAGCAGTTCTTGAGTTGGTCATCAGTCGGCTTGTTTGTCAGTGGTAGGGTTGGTGCAGAAATACCAGGTTTGAGGTGTCAAGTGCCATGCAGTTCTGGTTGACAGATGGGTGGGGTTGCTTGGCACCAGATGGCAACTGATCAACGTCAGTGGATCTGGTTGCTGGTTAGTGGTTGCTGGTTAGTGGGGCGTGGTTAGTGGGGCGTGGTTAGTGGTTGCTGGTTAGTGGGGCGTGGTCAGCGGTCTCTGTTCATTGAACGAACGACATTGACAAGTCGTTCCAAATCGTGATCGTCATTGTAGGCATGGACAGCAGCCCTGACGCCTCCACCGCGACACGATAATACAACCTTCTGTCGCATGGCTTCTTTTCTGATTTCGGCAGGTTCAAGTCCAGGGATTTCAAAGGTTACGATTCCACTGCGGTGCTGTGCTGCGGTTGGGGTGCGAGTCACGGCACCAGCAGCGGTCAATTGCTGGTCGAGGGAGCCAGCCAGAGTGCAAATTCGTTCAGCAATTGCATCTTGTCCCAATTCGTCGGTGATGTCGAGGATCAGTTGTAAGCTGGCTGAAAGGGCTGCTGCTCCCATCATGTTCGCTGAGCCTGATTCGAAGCGGGCTGCAGCATCCCTCAGGTCCAAGGTTGGTTCCGCATAGTTGAACGAGTTTTTCACGCTGCCCCAGCCGACATTCAGGCAACGCAGTTTGTCCAGATGGCGTTTGGCGATCATGGCCACCCCTGCTCCCTCGGGGCCAAGCAGCCATTTGTGGCCGTCCGCCGCCAGAAAGTCGACGGGGATCTTTTTGAGATCCAGAGGGTAGATTCCCAGCCCTTGAATCGCGTCGAGAAAAACAAGAACTCCACGACGATGGGCCTGTTCCACGAGATTTTTGAGGTCGATACGATATCCGCTTGCGTACCCGACCCAGCTGACCGATATGATTCGCGTGGTGTCGTCCACTTGGGCCATCAGTGAGTCGACGGTGACTTTGCCGTTTTCGCGAGCGGCAATCCGAATCTCGACCCCTTTGGACTGCTGATTCTGCCAAGGGAACAAATTACTGGGAAATTCGCCCTCGGCAAGCACCACACTGTCTCCATTTTGCCAATCCCATCCCTCGGCGACGAGGTTAATGCCGGTGGTTGTATTGGGGATCAGGCAGATCTCGTCGCCGCCACAATTCAGCAATCTGGCGAACTGTTTGCGGAGATGTTCGACTTTGGCGGCCCATTCAGGCCAAACGGTATCACCCTGTTCAGCCCCTTGAGCGGCAAAATGAGCAATCGCCGCTGCTGCCGGTTTCGAGAGCGGACCAACCGCAGCGTGGTCGAAATATGCCCATTCCGGAGCGATTGACATTTGAGCACGCCACCATGCCCACGGCGAATCAGAAATTTTTATTGAGATGAGAGTTGTCCCCTAGCGGCAATTCATGGGCTAGAATCAGTTAGCAATTGCAGTTAATCTGCGAGTGGAACCATGTAATTCCCGTTTTTATCGATACAGTCGATTCCCCGTCTCGCTGTGCTTAATTTAGCCAGCCAACGTGGACTTGGGAAATACGGTGTCCAGTAACTATACTCTGATGCACAACGTGTTTACTTCTGTGACTACTCATCCTTTCATGTCCAATCGGCGAGGTTGTTAATGCCCAAGGCACTTTGCCTTATCAGCCTTGTAGCGTCGATTCTGGTCGTCGTGTTGTTTCTCGCCGATATTGCGATGGGATTCCTTGGCATGGAAAATTTGGCTCCATTGCGTTCAGCGAATCGGCTGATGGACATCGTGTTCATCGTCGCCGGTGCAGCGTTGATTTTCATGAGCTGGACCACGTACCGCGAACAACGCTAGCTGTTCCCGGCACCGCTGCTCCCACGCTACTTGAGCCTCACGTGGGCACCATGGCCCGTTTTCAGGCTCGATCGAAGCAGCAAAACACCGCTCCAAGCTCACGGTTTCAAAGCTCACGGGTGATTCCGAGCTGCAACGTGATTCCGAGCTGCAACGTGATTCCGAGCTGCAGGGCGATTCCACTAAATCGTTGATTTCTGGCTGTGTTCCCTCATCCTGTGATCAGCTTTGAGGATTGCTACTTTCGCCACGTCGCTGTGCCATCAAGCCTCAACCTGTCTGCCCAGTCCTGCCAAGGTTGGATGTCAGGGGGGGTGTGGGTCGTGATATCATGCGGTCTCGCAGGCCCTCGTATCTCTGAGCTGTCGCATGTGGGCAGGCCGTTCCTCGAAGTGATTCTGAAACAGGAGAGTTGTGATGTCATTTTCTCGTCGCCAATTTCACCGCATGATGTGCACAACCGCGTTGGCGGGCATGGGGTGGTCGCGGCAATCGGTTGCGACGGCAGAGCAACAAAGCGGCGGACCTTTGGAAACCTTTGTCCCCACGCGGCCGATCACCCAAGGGCCTGCCAATCATTGGTTTGGGTACTACGACAAACGCGAGTTTGATCCAACCGGGCGTTATGTGTTGGCAAATCAGACGTCATTTGAGGGGCGTCCGCCCACCGCTGATGATTCCATCAATGTTGGTTATGTCGACACAAAGAGGGCCGACGCGTGGTGTCCGCTTGGTAGCAGTCAGGCTTGGGGGTGGCAGCAGGGATGCATGTTGCAGTGGATTGGTGATCAAGGTGATCAGGTGCTTTGGAACGATCGTGAAGGTGACCGTTTCGTCTGCCGCATACACTCGTTGTCTGACGGAACTGTACGCACTCTCGCACGTCCCATTTATACAATCTCGCCGGACGGCAAATTTGGTCTATCGGTCGACTTCCGCAGGATTGACAACCTGCGGCCGGGCTACGGGTATGACGGTTTGTCTGATCCCCACGTCAGAGAGCGTGCGCCAACGGAGTCAGGTATTTGGCGGGTCAATCTCAAGACCGGAGAAGAACGTTTGATCATGTCTCTCGCCGAGGTGGCTGCGATCCCTTGGCCCGGTGGCGATCGCTATTCAGGTGCCTGGCATTACTTCAATCATCTTTTGATCAACCCTTCCGGTACCCGGTTCACCGTATTGCACCGCTACCGACCTTTCTTTGATCCAGACACGCGGAGTTTCCAGGGCGTTGAAAAGAATGGGTTTATCACACGCATGATCACAGCCAATCTGGACGGATCGCAACGCTATGTGTTGGATCCCAGCGGTCGGACTTCGCATTTTATTTGGAAAAATGACGACGAGATTACGATGTGGACGCGTCCCAAGGGAGCTGATTCAGGATTTTATACACTCAAAGATCAGACCCGGGAAATCGTTGCTGTGGGGCACGACAAAATGCCCACCAACGGGCACAACACTTACTTACCGCATCCTTACCAGGACTGGATTCTGAACGACACCTATCCGGATCGACGAACTTCACGACAGACTGTTTTTCTGTATCACGTGCCCAGTGGCAGGCGATTTGACCTCGGCCATTTTCCGTCGCCCAAGGCGTACCGGGGAGAGTGGCGATGTGATACCCACCCTCGTTCCAGCGATGATGGAACCAAGGTTGCTATCGACAGTCCGCACGATCGTGGAAGGCAAGTCTATTTGATGGATGTTCGATCAGTGCTCGATTCCATTTGACAGGCCTCGTGTCTCAACGTCAGTTTTGACAGACTTGGTGGCTTAGAGACGGATGTTTTGCCATCGGTGTATCAAGATTCCGGTCTCTTCAACAGTTCCAGTGCAGCACCTGTCATCGTCAGAATCCCGGTGGTGAGGGTGGGTTCAACGTCCGGATAATATTGGCTGCTGTGCAACGAGGGGGCTGGAACGCCAAGAGCCTTGAAACGATCCAGACGTGATTGATTAACGCTGCCCAGACGGTACATCAGAATCGGGACTCCTTCACGTCCGTAGCGGCTGAAGTCTTCACCGCCCATCGAAGGCTCATCTACAGACACCCGGTCTGTTCCCAATGTTGTTTCAAATACCTGTTTGAGCCGGGCCGTCAGGTCATCGTCATTACGCAGTGAGGGCGTGCCTTCGCTGATCTTGATTTCCGGGGCGGGAGCATCAAAGCTCATCGCCACGGCTCTGGCTTTGCGTTGGATTGCGTCAAGCACCTTTCGGCGAACTGCTTCGCTATAGCTTCTCACCGTTAATTGCAAATCGCATTCGTTTCCAATGATATTGTGCTTCGTGCCTCCATGAATTGATCCAACGGTAACCACAGCAGGTTCGATTGGTTTGACCTCGCGGCTGACAATGGTCTGAAGTGACATGACCAATTGTGCTGCTTGCACGATTGGATCAATGGTTGTGTGAGGCGCTGATCCGTGGCCGCCACGCCCCTTCATGCGAATGTCAACACTGTCAACGTTGGCCAGTGCGTATCCCGGTAGAACGCCTATGGCTCCGGTGGGTTTATCACCACTGACATGCAGTGCCAACGCGAAGTCCGGTTTTGGAAAACGTTTGAACAAACCGTCTTGCAGCATCGCTTTGGCACCCGCCCCGCGTTCCTCTGCGGGCTGGCCAATCACCATCAGAGTTCCCGACCACTGATCACGATGTTCGGCAAGGTACTGTGCGGTTGCCAGCAGATTCGTCATGTGGATATCGTGCCCGCATGCATGCATGACACCAGTGGTAGCACCGCCGGGTAGTTCATACTTTACCTCAGAAGCATAAGGTAGCTGTGTTTGTTCTGTGACAGGCAAGGCGTCCAAGTCACACCGCAGCATGACAGTTGGGCCAGCACCATTTTTCATGATTCCGACAATGCCGTGACCACCAACCCGCGTGGTCACCTGGAATCCATTCGTTTGCCATTGGTCGGCGAGGTAATTTGCCGTTTCCTGCTCCTGAAATGAGACTTCAGGGTGGGTATGCAACCATTGATAGGTTCTTATCAGATCGGGAATCTGGTCTTTTATCCAAGCTTGCCGATCCGAAACACTCTGAGTGGATCCAGGAGGATCAGCAGCAACCGAGTGAACCGGAATCAGAAGGCAAATGGTGGCGATGATGCGTTTCACGGAACGAACCTTGGTCGTGAACTGTAAACAGGTGAACGATCACCATTGTAAACCGAAACCACTTTTCCGCGGGGCCACGCCAGCGTCCCCAAACTGCCAGCGTCTCGCGGTAGACCCGTGTGTGCTGCCTCGAGAGCCGTGTGTGCTGCCTCGAGAGTCGCGCAATCATTTGAGCCCAGGTCAGGTGGCTGGCAGGGACCGTGGAGTCGTATGGTTCTGGTCTGACTTCAATGCCCGATTCGCATATCCAGCAGCCCAATCTCGCTCGCTGGATCGACAAAGTCGTTTTGATGCTGGAACGTTTCGCTCGTCCGCGTTTTCGATCGGCAATTTCGATCGGCAATTTCGATCGGGGGGGAAGAAGTCGGCAATCCACGCAATCAAAATCGGAGCTCTTCAGCCGTGGCGTCAGCAGCTCCGATCAGGATGGCTGAGCAATCATGCACTGATTGCTTTCTGCTGCGTTGAGACAGGCTGGTTGACCAAAGTTGTGGTCAAGGCAGTCGCCGTCTTAGTGGTTTTTTTCCGCGGGCGATTCAGCTTTGTTCTTCATTCCCGGCGTCGAGACCTTCAGTTGCTGCGAGGGCGGGTTCCAGCTCAATACGTTTGATCTCATGTTGCTTGGCCGCGCATGTGGGGCAAGCTGAAACCTCTCGCATGATTTCGACACCTTGACCACCACGGTCTGGAGTCGGTTCGTCACGATCGCGGAAGTTGCGTCCACCACCTCGTTTGAATTCCCGTTTTTGACTCGAGTAACGCTTTTCCCGTTCTTCGATCACGACACTGTGTCGTGTGGTTTTTGCTGGTGTGGTTTGTTGGCAGAAATGGCAGCGAAACATCTTCCCGGTTCCTAGTTGAATGGAGTCTGCAAAGGGTTAGCGATTCCTTGCTGGTTCTTTGTTCCTTGTTTTCAGGGAGAAACCGAGCCGCGGCAGGGCATTTGCGCGGCACGCACCGTCAAGCAAACTGCTCGAGCGGAAACTGTCACGCGCTGGCAAAGCAGCGTCGCCCAAAATCGAGTCGGCACCTTAGCGTGGCTGAGTTGTTTCGGATAGCCGAAAGTCGATGATTATTAAAGAGTATCTGCTCTTGGCGGTCGCGACGTGATGGAGGCATTTCGTGCGGGTGTTTTATGTTACCTGAAGCAGATTGTCGGACTGAATTTTCGAAGCCGTCACGAATTCAGGGGCGGGGCTGCTGGCGGGCAGATTAGCATGGTCGTGCCAGCTGTTACGCTGAGTTGCCTACATGGCACGCTGTGCGGCCCGCCAATCGAGTACCAGAAAGCTGACCATGCAAATGGTCGCCAGCAGGGCAACCGAAAGCAGCCCGGAAAGGAATATTGGCCAGCCATGATTCTCGGCGATGGTTCCACCGAAGTAGTTGAAAAGCATGGCAGCGGCATAGCCAAAAATATCGATGATGGCAACAAGGAAGCCTGCGTGCTTGCCTCCGAAAGCAACCGAAAAGACACTCATGGGAACGTAATAGGCCGGCGAGATTGCCAGCCCAAGAAGAAAGATTGTCACGATGGCCGTGGGAGTTCGCACGCTTTCCGGGATGATGTCCAGTTTCCATAGCAGCAGCACTGCAAGGCAACTGAATAACAATTGAAATCCGATGACGGCGATGAGCTGAAATTTTGATAGTCGATCATAGTAAAAACTCGTCAACAGTAATGCGGCGAACATCCCCAACGGGAACGCCGTTCCTGCTCGAGATGCATTGCCTGCGCTGAAATCGAGTTCTTCTGACAGGTACAGTGGGATGAAGTTCAGGAAATCCATGCAGACGGTGAGAAAAACAATGCTGAATCCAATCAGCCAGAAACGGCTACTCGTAGCAAAAGCCCAGCACGCTTGCCAGAAGCTGGTCTGGTCCAGGGCGTGTGAGGCGGGATCATCGGAGTCGTTGTATTCGTAGTCCAGTGTGTGATCGTCTAGTGTGTAATCGTCTAGTGTGTGATCCAGTAAGGAGGGCAGTCCGGCGTCTTGGGGTTCCTGTTTGAGCGTTGCATAGAGCACCACGATCACACCAGCTGTCAATGCGGCTGAGATAAGAAATACACTTCTCCATTGCATCCACGTCAGCAGGTAGCCAAACAGCAGGCCAGCCACAATCGCACCCACCCGCGAACTGGTGGCAATCACACTCCAGACTTGTCCGTAGCGGGTTGTTGGAAACCATGAGCGAACCAATTGCGCCATCGCTGGCCATCCACCGGCTTTCGCCGCTTGGCCAAAAAAATTGAAAGCCGCAAACAGGAAAAACGATGAACTGAAAGCAAAGCCAACATTTGCTATGGCCGTCAGGGAGAGAGCCAGAAGAAACATTCGACGCCCTCCCAGCAGGTCGGCGCCGGGGCCGGTCACCAGTTTTCCCAGAATCGCACCGGCGGAATGTCAGGCCATCAAGTGTCCAAAGGATTCCTTGTCGATGCCGAGTGTCGGGTCCTCAACGATCTGGACGCTGCAGGCAACCAAGGTGTTCCTGCAGAGCATCAGGGCTGCGTAACCGATGTACATGGATGTCAGGACAAGCAGTTGAAATCGCAGAAACGCATTGGTTGACACGAGTTGTGAAAATATTGACATCCGGTCAGATTGACGTGGCTTGGTCATGCGATCGTTTCAGTATTGAACGAAAATTTCCCAGTTGATTGTCAGCCAGGAATAGCGGGTTGAAGCTCAGCTGAGATTCTGGACCGAGAGGAGGTAAGGGAGTCTGCGGTTGTGCGCCTTGGCGTGTTCTATTTGCGTGGTACTGTGGATTATCAGAGAACGCACTTTCAGTCGCTCAGACGTATGGCAGGTCCAGTAGTTCGTGCAGTTGTTGCTCGATCGCTGCCATGACGGGATCTTCCGTGGCTTTCCTGTCTCGTTTGGCCGCCACGGCGATGGCAGGTCCGATCCGCACTGACACTGACATTGGGTCGTGGACCCGGCTCACGTCAGTCAAATCCTCTTCGAATTTTTCGACCGTTTCCAATTGCCGTTCTTTGCTGGGATCTGATTTCACATAGGTCGGAGGGTAGTGGCCAAGTTGTTGGGCGATGTACATGTCGGCCATCTGATTCCACCGGCGTTGTCGTTCTTCTTCAGGCAGGTTCTCGGTGATCATGTCTCGGAGAATCTCAGTGCGAAGTTGTTTGACTCGATTGACAATCGTTCCGTCATTCTTTCCGTTCAGCCACTCCTGCTCGATTGGGATGAGGATTTGATTGATCAGGTTCTCCACTCTCGCAGGAATGGGTCCGACTTGTGGTTCGCCGATGTATTCGATTTCCTTCAGCCACAGCAATGCTTCACCCACACGATAAATCCGTTGCGTCCGGTCAGGTTCTCGTCGGGGACGCCACGACAGTGCTTTCTCGATGTCATCGAGTGTCTGATGGATGGCTTCGTCGATGTCTCCATGAAAGTGGTAGCGTATGCCGATTGCGTGCACCACTACTTTACCTGGTGGTTGCATGGCAGCACGTTTTTTGGCTGCTGAACGTGCGATGAATGAAACGCCATCCATCAATGCAAGTAGCCGGTCATTGGTGCGTGTGATGACACCCTCAGGGAAAATTACCAGAGGGCGGCGTGCTTCGGTCAGGATCTCGATGCCTGCCTGCAGAGCTTGTCGATCCATTCCTTCGCGGTAAACACTGAAGGCTCCCATTCGACGAAGAATGAATCGTTGCAACCAACTTTGTTTGAAAAGATGCCAACTGGCCATCGTATGAGGAGCAAGCCCAAGACGGTGGCAGACCTCGTTGACTACAGATGGGTCTGCTGGGCGGCAATGATTTGGGGCCAGCAGGATTCCATGGCCAGCCTCGAGCGATTCCCGGATGTGTTCCAACCCTTCGCATTCGATCGACTCGATGCCATAGCTCTTGCGTAGCCATCTGGGCATGAGCCGTTGCAGTCCACGGGCCCACCAAGTGCCGCGATAGGGCGGAACAAACTCATAGGCTTCATCGATGACAACAGACTGCATGGTGACCCTGAAATGCGCGGGTAAAGGCTGATTTGCAACGTTTGAGCATCATACCGATGCTTGGTCGGTATCACGATAGCATTGTCTGCACCCTTGCTCAGTGCCCACCACTTCCTTTGCGATGCGCGAGCAAACTTGTGAATTGAAATCACTCGCTTTGGCAGCAGTCGATTTGGGGGCATCCCCAGCACAAACCGTGTTAGCAGATCAGGGGAAGTTGTCGGCAGACTCTCGTCGCCGCTTCACTTTCGATTTCAGGTTTCGCCCGGGAGGATCAGTTGGCGTGCTGCGGGGTTGGGGTTCGTAGCTTCTCAGAAAAAAAGTTGGGGTAATTCAGCTCCAAGGCCCCTTTCTCTGGGGTGCCATTAACGAAACAGGCTTCGACCTCGGATCTCAGGCGAGTTGCAAGTTCGGGATCGAGTAACGGGTCATTGGTTTGCTGTCTCCACTGCTCAAGCTTGCCACTCAATCGCTTCAGCGTCTCAAGATGCTGCTGCTGGCCAGCCAGGTTTTCAAATTCCCACGGATCCTCGATTAGATCATACAGTTCAAATTGTGGAGGTTTTTCCATCAGACGGTAGGCGGATTTGACTCGTGGAGACGCGGCTCTGATAACTTCAGGTAGACCGTTATAAAAGCGTTTGATGGTGAATGAGTAGCCTGGGTTGATTTCATCAGGCTGTAGGTTTTGGATCAGTTTGTAACGTGAGTCGCGTACTGTCCGCTGTGGAAAAAAATTGTGAGCTGAATGCAGGTGATACTCTGTGTACAGGTATTCACGCCAGTCTGCCTGCTCCTGTTTGAGGACTGGTTTCAGAGAGCGTCCTGCCAACGAGTCGGGGACTACAAGCCCGGCAGCCTCCAGCAGGGTTGGCATCAGGTCCAGCGTCGAGACAAGCTCAGACCGCACGGTTCCCGGTTGGGTGAAACCAGGCCAACGGATAATCAACGGTACTCGAATACCGCCCTCATAAGATGTTCGTTTGCCACGCAGCAGGTCTGCGCCATGATCACCAAAATAAACGACGAGAGTGTCCTTCTCTTTGCCGGATTCCCGAAGTTGAGTAAGCAGGTCGCCAATCAAATGATCCAACCGATTCATGCAGTTGTAGTAACTGGCTGTTTCTGCACGTAATTGAGGTGAGTCGAGTCCCATGTAATCGAGTGGTGGGACATCCGATCCCGTCAGTGGCTTCGCTGGGATGCCGGCCACCTGGTCAGTAAAGGGGCGGTGTGCATCGGGATAGTTCACTGCAAGAAAGAAAGGCTTGGATGACTCCGTGAAAAAGGCTGAGGCTTCCTTGGCGTAGCTTTTTAAGTTCTTCCGAGCGAAATTTGAAGTTGTGATTTGTTTGAAGTCGAATGGAAACGCTGTTTTCGGATTGACATGAATTTTGCCGATAATGCCAGTACGGTATCCCGCTTCGTGAAGGCTTCGAACAAGATTTGGCTGGGCCTCGTCGTACATTCGGAATTTCCATGTCGCCAAGCCAATTTGTCCGTTCTGATGAGGGTACAGACCGGTCAGATAGGCGGCTCGTGATTGACTGCATCCGGCTTGCGGAACGTAGGCGTTGTGAAAACGTACACCTTCAGCAGCAAGCCCATTCAACACGGGCGTTTTGACATGTTTGTTGCCATAGCAACCGAGTTCCTGGCCGTTGTCTTCAGAAACAATCACCAGAATGTTTGGCTGCGTTGCGACGGCTGTTTCGGCTCCCAGGGTGCTGACAGGGCAAGACAGCATCGGAACCAATGAGATCAGCAACAGGGCAACCGCTAGTTGCCATTTTCGATAGTCGTAATTTTGTATCACGGGTGGGGTTCTCAAAGGAATCAGAAAGAGAATGTTGGGCAGAGTATAGTCGAGACCTGTTTCAGTTGACTTCTTCTTCACGCCTTCTGACCGCCGGGTTTTCGTCTCTTGCGAGCGTTGAGCTGTCAGGGCAGTGACGGTCGACAGTCAGGGCTGTTTCAGTGGTAAAGGCAGTCTTGCCCCTTTCCAGCCTGCGGAAAGCGTTTGTTCGAGTTGCTGCTGCGTTCTTCGGTAACGTGGGTCATCAATGAAATTCCGGGTTTCGCTGGGGTGGACTTTGTAATCGTAAAGTTCACGAGCGACGACGTTGCCAGTTTTCCATTCTCGCCACTCAATGTAACGATAGCGGTCGGTACGGACGGCGTATCCCATGGTGTTGCCATGACCCTTGTGACGATTTGAGCTTGCGGCCCGGGGGTGCTGACTGAATGCAGCTGACTTCCATGATTGATGTGGGTTTTGCAATAAAGGGAAAAAGCTGGTGCCCTCAAGACCACTGGGAGATGGCAAGCCGCATGCCTCTGCCAGAGTCGGGTAGACATCAACCAATTCCACCAGTTTACTGCAGGATTTCATGCGTTGGTTGGCTGCAATATTCGATGTGCTTCCGGGAAGAGCAACGATCAGGGGAACACGGGTGGAAAGTTCGTAATTGTTTGCCTTTGTCCACAATTGCTGTTCACCAAGATGAAATCCGTGATCACCCCAGACAACAATGATCGTGTTGTCAGCCAGTCGCAGCTCTGAAAGGTGTTTCAAAACACGGCCAATTTGTTCATCGATGTAGCTGACACAGGCATAGTAGCCATGTCTTAGCTGCTGGATCTTCGTGGATGTCAATTTGCCATCACTTGGGATATCGCTGTATCCCTCCAGTTCTCTCCAACTGCGGGTTGCCAATTCGGGAGCCATGATTGGCGGAGATTCAGGGTTGGGAGGTGGAATGTTAGCCCGGTCATACAGATCCCAATACCGAGTTGGCGCGCAAAAAGGCAGATGGGGCTTGCGAAAACCAACCGCCAGAAAGAATGGTTTTCCATTGGCCTTGAATTCTGTCAGACGTTCCATCGCAGCGTCGCAAACCAGGCCATCAATGTACGTGGTGTCAGAGACTGAGGCTGATTCGCTTGCGGCACGTTTCAGGCCACTTCCCTGCAGGTTTTCTTCCAGGGCATAACGCAGTATGGGGTCGCGATTGATCGCCAGGAGTGGCTCATGTGTCCATGAGGGAGGGTCAGAGGCGGGCTTGCCATTTCCATGCAGAATCTTTCCAATCCCCTGCGTTTGGTAGCCGTGTTGCTTGAAGAGTTGCGGGAGTGTTACCGCGTTGGGTAACGCTTTGCGAAAGTGCGTTGAGAGGTCCCAGACACATGTCGTGTCGGGGCGTTTACCTGTCAGTAAAGAAAGACGCGAGGGGCTGCACAAAGCTTGTTGACAGTAAGCACGCTGAAAGACGGTGCTGCGTGATGCAAGACGGTCCAGGTGGGGGGTTACCGCAACGGTGTCCCCATAACATCCCAGTAAGGGACGTAAGTCGTCCACGGCGATGAACAACACATTGAATGGTCGCTGTTCGACTGGCTGGCTCGTTTTCTGAGTTGTATCCTGCTCGCTTCCCCACGCAAAGCCACTAAGGATGCAAGCAGAAAGCATGATCGATGCTGAGATCAGTGGGCGATATCGGCGTGGGATGGGCATGGCAAACCAGCGGTGCGCAGGGGTAAAGGGGTAAAAGGGTGTTCTCTTGATGTTCGGGTCGCGAGCAGTTCAAACATCCATTTTGGGACAGGACGCGTAACGAACGGCAGGGATTGCTGGGCTCGCAATGCGTTGGTTGGGCACGGGTGCGTTTTTCCCCATGCTGCGAGACAGAATCCCTGTGCAAGTCTAGTCGAAGACCGTGGCGGTTTGTGTTGTGCAGTGACTGGAAATCAACGAGTGTCTGTCGGGAAGACGCATTGAAATATCCGCAAACTGGTTGTGGAGGACTTGGGAAGGGGCTTGACGCGAGAACGGCTGTCTGCATGGATCGCGGGGCAAAGGATTTGCCTTGTGTCTTGTTTACGGACCAGATTTTCCACGCACGACTTCATCACGCTTGTTGTCAAAGTTTGCCCGTTGACGCATTCCATGGCCATCAGTAAAACCGCGTCTCAGTAAAGAGATACACAGCCGTTGATAGTCATCGAAATCTCAGAAGTTTATGAAGGTTCTTGATAAAGCACGCCGCGAGAAGTTGCAGCGTAAAGTGGATGCGGAGTACGGGTATCGCCGGTACCGTGACCGCGATGTCGAAGTTCGCAAAGCCAATTGTGGGTTCGGTGTGTTTGCTCGACGGCAGTTTCTGCCAGGTGAACTCATTATCGAAATCACTGGGCAGTTGATTGCACGAGAGACCTACCAAGGGTCACACTTTGTGATGGAATTGAGCGACGAATGGAGCATGGAGCCATCCATCCCCGCCGCTTTCCTGAATCATTCGTGCAGCCCCAATGCCGAATTGTTGCAGATTACGGATTTCACACTCGGCTTACTGGCACTTTGCAATATTGAGCCTGGCACGGAGTTGAATTTTGATTATCAGTGGCCCGCGCTTCCATGGATTCCCCGCTGTCTCTGTGGTGCACCTGTTTGCCGTGGTTGGGTTGTCGATGCAGGCGAAGTCAAAGCCATGAAAAAATTGGCCAAAAAGAGTAAAGCACGGTAACGCTGGATTCCCCGTCGACGTTGAGTGGCCAGTGGACCC
>PKCN01000345.1 GCA_002862205.1 Planctomycetaceae bacterium
GGCCGCCTGCTGGGCAACGGCCGCCTGCTGGGCAATCGCTGGGGAGGCCACCAACAGAACGACTCCAACAAGCAGCGATGCAGCGTGTTTCGATTGGTAGTTGGATAAACGCATAAGAAAGCCGTCAATGTTTAAAGTGTCAGCAAGTTGAGCCCCCGCCCCTCACTGGTACCGATTAAGTGCCGTCGAAAACAAGTTCAAGCAATCGGCACCTTTACAGCAGGTTCATTCCGGGCTGGATCGCGAAACTCTTACCAGCCCTCGAAGGTCGCGTCGTTTTCATGTCCAACGCCGCTTGGCGATACCCGTGGGGTTTACCGCAAGAGGCAATACTTCAAGTATAGCGTACCAAGCAAATCGGCTCCTAGCGCAACTGCAGTCCGCAGGCTGCTTCCCCACTTCCACGCTGGATCTTGGAAAAAACACTGATTTTCAAACATCGCAGATGCAGAACAGCAAACGGGGTAGGCATGGGTGGTGCTCTCTGGGTCGCTGATTCTGCACAACGCTGACGGCGCCCGGGTCAAGACCGCGGCGACTCAGATTCAGCAGTCACCACGGTTCAGCCCGTGATTCTGGCCAATACCTGCCCAGTTGCAACTTGATCACCGACACTCACCGAGATCTCTGAAACCTGTCCATCCACTGGCGACGCGACCTCCATTTCCATTTTCATCGCTTCAAGGATCAGGATTGCTTCCCCCGCGCGAACCCGATCACCTTTTTTCACCAATTGCTTGAACACAGCGCCGGGCATTTGTGATGTGACGTCGGTCACGTCGGCAGAATCCGCCCCCGCTTGCCCCGAGTCTGGGCCAACTGACTGTGGTTTGATCCCGACACGATAGACCTTTCCGTCGACGGTCACCATGTTTCCTTCGAAGGCCATGAAAACGTCTTCGCCATTCACGGAAACCACATATTCTGCGGGCCCCTGTTGAGGTGCGACTGGGGCAGGCTGACTTGCCTTTGTCTTGTCAATTTTACGAACCCCGGTTTCCGCCTCACCCTTCAGGAACCGAATTCCTTTTTCTTTGCATGCTGCGGCGATAAAGATATTTTCATCAGTGATCTCGAGCCCCTCATCTTCCAACATTTTTTTTGCCGCTGGGATTCCCTTGCTTGGATCCTCATCGTTCAATTCCAGCACGGGCCGCGTTGTCGGTTCCAATTCCAACTGGTCTCGCGCTAACTCAACGATGCCTTCATCTGGCGGGACGGGAGTCTTGCCAAAATAACCGAGCACCATCTTTCCATAAGGCTCCGCGATCTTCTTCCAGGGTCCGAACATGACGTTGTTGAACGCCTGCTGAAAATAGAATTGCGAGACTGGCGTTACGGATGTTCCAAATCCACCTTTGCGAACAACATCACTCATCGCCATGATGATTTCGGGATACTTGTCCATGATATTGTTATCACGAAGCATTTGAGTATTCGCAGTCAGTGCTCCACCGGGCATCGGACTCCAGGGAATCAGTGGCTCCACCGCCGTTGCTTCTGGAGGAAGGAAGTAATCACTCATACAATCCTTGAAGACTTCTTCCGCCTCACGTACTTTTTCCACATCAACATCAAGTTCAAAATCACTGCCCCTGAGCGCGTGCCACATGACAAGGATATCGGGCTGACAGGTGCCACCTGAGCACGGAGCCATTGACAAATCGATTGCATCAGCACCGGCATCCAGTGCGGCCTTATTGGCCAACACGCTAACTCCCGCAGTCTCATGGGTATGGAAGTGGACAAAAGTATCGGCAGGCAACATTTTGCGTGCCTGTCGAATCGTGTCGTAGACTTTTGAGGGAACCGCAGTGCCCGAGGCATCCTTGAAGCAGACGGCGTCAAACGGAATATCCGCATCGAGAATCTGCTGGAGAGTTGACGCGTAGAAATCTGCGTCATGTGCTCCGGAACATCCGGGAGGCAGTTCCATCAACGTGACACAGACCTGATGCTTCAGCCCAGCTTCGACGATACATTTACCGCTGTAGATGAGATTATTGACATCGTTCAAAGCATCGAAGTTGCGGATGGTTGTCATCCCATGCTTTTTAAAGAGCTCCGCATGGAGTTTGACGATATCGCTGGACTGCGAATCAAGCCCCACCACATTGACGCCTCTGGCGAGCGTCTGAAGATTCGCTTCAGGGCCAGCGGTTTCCCGGAAGGCATCCATCATGTCAAACGCATCTTCATTGCAATAAAAATACAACGATTGAAATCTCGCTCCACCTCCGGCCTCAAACCAGTTGATCCCTGCATCACGAGCAGCGGTAACGGCGGGGAGGAAATCTGGTGTAAAAACACGCGCCCCAAAGACGGATTGAAACCCGTCTCTGAATGCCGTGCACATGAACTGGACTTTCTTTTTCGCCACGGTTCAAAATCTTCCGAAGGTGTCTGGAAAAAGGCTTGGACAAAAGACGGTTATCAGGTCAAGACGGACCACAGCACGCCGGCGGCAATCGCTGAGCCGACGACTCCGGCAACATTGGGTGCCATCGCATGCATCAGCAGAAAATTATGGGGATCTTCCTGCTGACCCACCATCTGCACCACACGCGCTGAATCCGGTACTGCAGAAACACCTGCCGCACCGACCAGAGGATTGATTTTTTCGGTGAGAAACAAATTCATCATCTTCGCGAACATCACACCGCCTGCAGTAGCGATCGCAAAAGACAACGCGCCGAGCCCAAAGATCCCGAGAGAATCCGGTGTCAAGAACGTATCAGCCTGCGTGCTGGCTCCAACCGCGAATCCGAGCAGAATTGTGACCACGTCGATCATTGCGGTCCGCGCCGTCTGTGCCAAACGCTCAGTCACCAAACTCTCCTTCAATAAATTTCCGAAAAAGAGCATGCCTAACAGCACGACTGCACCTGGAGCGATCATGGTTGAGATCAGGAACGCAGCGACCGGAAAAATCATCTTCTCCCGTTTCGATACCTTCCTCGGCGGCTTCATCCGAATCAGTCTTTCCTCGCGAGTGGTCAGCAACTTCATGATCGGCGGCTGTATGACTGGCACCAACGCCATGTACGAATAAGCTGCAATCGCAATTGCACCGAGCAAATTCGGAGCCAGTTTGGAGGCCAGGAAAATCGCCGTAGGCCCATCCGCACCACCAATGATGCCAATCGCTCCAGCCTCCTTGGGGTCAAATCCAAGCCACAGAGCACCCAAAAAAGTCAGGAACACTCCAATCTGTGCAGCGGCTCCGAGCAAAACCAGTTTGGGATTGGAGAGCATGGTCGAGAAATCAGTCATCGCACCAATGCCGAGGAATATCAGCGGTGGATAGACACCAGCAGACACGCCGAAATACAGGTAAGAAAGTACACTGCCTTGGTCATAAACGCTCAAACCCATCCCTGCAGCAACGGGAATGTTGCCGACAATGGCTCCCATTCCGATCGGCACCAACAGCAATGGCTCATAGTCTTTGGTAATGGCAAGGAAGATGAACACCATCCCTATCAGGATCATGATCGCGTTACCGATTTTCAGCGTTGCAAAACCGGTCGTATCGAAAAAATCAGTGAGGATTTCCATCAGCTCAGTTGTGGCCTAAGTGCCATATTCTCCTGCAATTCCAGTTCAACGACTCTGCCCAGACGAATCCTGTGACTCCAGTTGACGCTGGAACTCGGTGTGCAGCACAAACCCAATGGCAGCCAGTACTGCGGCATCGTCGGCCACCAGACTATCGGAATGACTGGGGTGACCAACTGGCTCATCAACCTCGGGCCAAATCGTTGACAGTTGTTTCAAAATATGTGGCAATGCTGCGATGAAAAGGGTGATGAAGATGAGCGCACTGAACACAATCATCAAGCCCACCAAGGCAATCACCGCACCATCAACGAGATTCGCAATCTCAGTCCCCGGCGGTTCCGGCAGCTCGAAGTCGCTCTGAGCAAGAAGCTGCAGCCCGGTCTTGTTCAAGAGCATTGGCATTGCGTCAATACAGTGGCGTGGATGATAGGAAGGACAATCGGAGGTGGCCGCGCAGGCGAATCGCAAACGCGGACCAAAAAGCCCGCCAGGTTGTCAAAACACAACTCACACTGCCAATGCCTGTTTAAATTCAGACAAACGCAATGGAAAAGCATTTTGCATTCACCAGATCAATGGATGCCGAACGCCATTTCGCCACCGCCAAGTGACGGAACGCCGGAAAATGAAGCGGCAAATTAATGATTCGCGACGTTTCCGCCGTAACAGCATGCCCCGTCCTTCTGACAACGGCAGCCAGACGGTGGCGTGCGAGCAAAGGATATCGCATCGAGCGGATTGCTTCACCCCCCAGAGAGTGATTTGGCGATCCAAAAAGTAGTGAAATCGCCTCTGATCTCCCTGCCAGCTGACTCAAACTTTATCGATGGTTGGAACCTCAAAGCCCTTGTTATTGGGGTCTTTGAGCAGAGTGTTCGCGGCCTCGGCATGATTCCCTGTATGGCGTTCCGTTTTCGGATCGAATGTGAGCCATGGGCCGACCGTGTACTCAGCTTTGTCTTCAGGAATCCCGACACCATCACGCATCACCTCATGCAGCTTCATGAAATGCTCGGATGCATCGGCATTATCGCCAAATTGTCCTGCCTTGGCATTGAAGGGCTTCTTCTCACCCAAACGGTACGAATTATTCATCAGATGCCCCATGACGCATCCGTAATGGGCATCTGAGACGTTTCCATTGGCCATGTTGGGATCCCCAGCACGAACTGCGGCAATGAATGCTCCCCAATTACCACCAGGTGTCACCTTTCCGGGCGGTAGTTTGAGCGGTTCAGCCTTGGATGCGCCCGGTCGCAAGATTTTGTAATTGCCCTCTCCGGTGATCTTACTGCCGTCTTCGAGGTAGTACTCATTGAAAACTTGTCGCTGGTATTTGGGATAATTCACATTACGAACATTGAAGATCACCATCTGTCCATTTGGATACTCGGCAAGCCCGAACATGGTATTCGGCGTCTCACCTTGGTCGTCCCATTGAAAACGGCCCCCCAGTGCCATCACTCGAACAGGATGGGTCTGATCTTTATCCAACGCCCATCGTGCGACATCGAGTTGGTGGGTTCCCTGATTATTGAGATCCCCGTTGCCAGTCTTCCAAAACCAATGCCAGTCGTACGGGTGATAATTCGCGTGGAAATCGCTGATCACAGCCGGACCCTTCCAAAGATCCCAATCAAGGTTCGCGGGTGGTGGTCCCACAGGCTCATGCCCAATGCCTCCACGAGGCTTACAGCAGTACCCATATGAGATTTTCAGACGAGGCAGATCGCCGTTCTGCAAGGCTTCATGCAAACCTGCGATACCTGCATCGCTGCGTCGCTGCGTGCCATGCTGGATCACAACGCCATATTTTTTCTGAGCTTCGACCGCGATCCGCCCCTCGCGAACATCGTGACTCATGGGTTTTTCCACATAAACATGCTTGCCTGCCTGTGCCCCCCAAATTGTCATCAAGGAGTGCCAATGATTCGGCGTTGCAATTGAAATGGCATCAATGGACTTGTCGTCCAACGCTTCGCGAACATCACTGATCGCCTTGGTTTGGAACTTTCCTTCGGTACGTTTCTCGAGGCTCTGCATCCGCTTGGCCAGCACATTGGCATCAGGGTCGATGACATACGCCACCTCGACATTATCCTGCCCCAGCCATCCACCCAAGTGACTTTGCCCACGTCCATTCAATCCTGCGACGGCGATTCTGACCCGATTACTGGCACCATCAACCGCACCCGATGCACGCGTACCAGTCAGTAACAAGGAGCCGCCAGCGGCAGCGGAGGTAGCCAGGAAGTCACGTCGGCTTTTTTTCGACATCGAAGATCTCACTCAAAGACGGGGAAGTTTACGGGAACGCCTGAAAGGCCATTCTAACGAAACTGATGCGTCTTGGGGGCAGACAAACAGCCCCTATCAATCCTCATCGGCCAAGCCGAGTTTTACCAACCAGCGGCGAGAAGTGCTGCCACCAGTGGCATTCACCTGCCGATACTCGCGTTGCAGCTGATCCAGTTGCAATTCCAACTCTTGCTTCTTCTCGTAAACCTCCTGGCGTTCCCGCGAAAGCTTGGCTCGCTCCAGTGATGCTTCGATCTCACCTTCTCGAAACTTCTCTTCCCAATCGGCCTGAAGCTGCTGCAACTTCATCCGCTCCTGAACAATCAGCTCGTCAGTGTCGAGCATATCTGCGATCGCGGAAGCCCCGATGGCAGTGCCATCGGATCGTGTCTCCGCCTGTTGATCCAACAGATTTCGTAGTTCAACGATTTCCTGATCCCGGCTCTCTATCTCCGCCCTCAATCGGTCAATAAAAGCAGCAGGCGTCTCTCTGCCACAATGGATTTCAGCATTGAGCGACGCGGCAAATTGATCAGCATCAAAGGAATCCTCTTCCATCTGCATCAGAATCAAGCGTTTTCGCTCATCCCACGACAGCATCTCGCTCGCATCCACGGCATCGCCCGGCCTGCTTTCCTGCACCTTGGACGCGGCAATTCTCGCTGCAAGCTCATGATTTTGCGAACGGAGCTCGACGTTCACCGATTCCAACCGCTCAACAACTTCCTGCAAGCGACGGCACTCGGTTTGCCAAGCTTGCATCTCAAGCTCGCCCTCGCCCGACTGCTGCGGGGCAAAGTCGGTAGTGTCACAATCGGCAGAGTCTCGGTCGGCAAGGTCACAGTCGGCAGGCTCCACGAGTGTCCGAACATTGGTGAGCTCCGCCAGCAGCGCGTGAAGCAAATCCGTGTTGGAACGGACCGCTTGAATGACCGATCGGTCATCAAGAGCATGCTCGTCGCGGACTTGCCTGGAATCGTTCAATGGTTTGCCTGGTACCGTGAATTTTTCGTTTTGTTGCTGAAACTGGGGTAATCACTGCCCAAAGCCGCCCAAATCACTCATTCCGCCCACCCTGCTGTCAGAGAAGCAAATTACTTCGCAAGACCCAGCGATTGGTACGGAAACCATCCCCGGGAGACGCCGGGCGTTGCTATCAACCGTTTTACAAGTCGAAAATTGCCTGCATGGAAACGTTGCAATAACACCGCCCACGGGAGCTACCAACATGGAACAAACTGCTGGAACATGCCACAATATCAAAGCCGCATAACCACTTGGATCGATCCAATCGCTTCAGTAAAAAGCAGTGAACATGACATTGTTTTCTGTCATGTAATGCCTAGGTCAAAATAGCAGTCGAGTCAAAACAGAATCATGGCGAAAAAGAAACCCAAAACGTCTCAACCAGCTGGCAAAGCAGATGACAAGAACTTCGATTTCGAGGAATCCCTAGGTGAAGTCGAAGGAATCGTGAGCCAGTTAGAAAGTGGTGAACTGGGCCTGACAGCATCACTTCAGAAGTACGAGCAAGGGATTCGAGAGCTCAAACAGTGTCAGTCCCTCCTTGATGCAGCTGAACAAAAGATCAGTCAACTTTCGGGTTTTGATGCTGATGGCAACCCGGTGACGACACCTCAGCCAGCCAGCTCAAAACGGGCAAACAAGGCTAATCTCAAGAAAAGTGTTGCCAAATCAGGAAGTGAGTCTGAACCAGCGGATGAGTCGATTGATGAGAACAGTAGCGTGGACGATTCGCCCGGCCTCTTCTAAACTCTCGCAATCTCTTCATTTCATCCACAGCAGTTTTCATCCGCCGCAGTTTTCATCCACAGCAGTGATCGCAGCCTTGCAGATGTCTCCTCCCCCCAAAAAAGCGTCGGTCAACTGCGGCTTTGATGATCTGCGCCCACACATTGAGCAGGCCCTGGAACGGGCGTGCGAATTTGGCAGCGGATGCCCAACCAGACTGGGTGAAGCGATGTCCTACGCACTTCTCGCCCCCGGAAAGCGTCTGAGGCCTGCTCTGGTGATGATGGCGGCCGAATGCTGTGGCGGTTCGTGGGAAGACGCGATGCCGGCTGCAATCGCCGTGGAGATGATCCATGCCTATTCGCTCATTCACGATGATCTGCCAGCAATGGACGACGATGATCTACGAAGAGGCAGACCTACCGTTCACATCAAATTCGATGAAGCGACCGCGATTTTGGCGGGAGATGGCTTGCTCACGGAAGCCTTTTCCCACCTGAGCCAGCAGATCAAAGCCCCCGAGAAAGCACTTGCCGCGATACGCGCCTTGTCTCTCGCTGCCGGTGCCTCCCGCCTGGTCGGCGGGCAAGCTGACGACCTTTCGGCTGAGAGAGACCCGGTTTTCGCTCAGCCAGCATCGCCGGCGGTAGCGGGTTGTCAGGATGAAACACTTGATTGGAGTGAGATTCTTGATGATCCCCGGCTGGGGCACTTGGAATCGATTCACCGGCGGAAAACAGGTGCTCTGTTCTCTGTCTCGCTTGATTTGGGAGCGATCATGGCCGACGCGAGTGAGCCGCAACGCGAATCATTGGGAAATTATGCTGCTTCCATCGGACTTGCCTTTCAGGTTGTCGATGATCTGCTTGATTACACTGCGGAAGCAAGCACACTAGGTAAACGGACCGGAAAAGACGCGGGTCGAGGCAAATTGACCTACCCCGGTCTGCTGGGCTTGGGCGGTGCCCGCCAGAAAGCCCAGGAGCTGATTGCGGCCGCGAGATGCGAAGCCGAAAAGTTCGGAGATTCCGGTCGACGTTTGAGGCTGTTGGCGGATTTTGTACTGGAGCGATCATATTGAATAAAACATCCACTGACGTTGACCACCACGCTTTGGGGAATCATCCCCTGCTGGCCGGTCTCGAAGATGCCACGCCGCTGCGGGAATTCACACCCCAGCAGCTGGAACAGGTTGCGGTCGAAATCAGGGATGTGCTTTGCAATTTGCTTGCGACACGGACCGCCCACTTCGCGTCAAATTTGGGAGTCGTTGAACTCTGCCTTGCGCTACACAGCGAATTTGATTTCAGGACCGACCGGCTGATTTGGGATACGGGTCATCAGGTTTATCCGCACAAACTCGTGACAGGACGCTACAAGGACTTCGCAGGAATACGAACCAGTGGCGGTTTGATGGGTTACCCAAACCCGCATGAGAGTGTGTACGACCTGTTCATGACCGGGCACGCTGGCTGCAGCGTCAGTACCGCCGTTGGGTTGCGGAGTGGCGATGTGGTGGGTGGTCAGGAGGAGCGCCGAACCGTAGCGGTCATCGGCGACGGAGCTTTTCCAAGCGGAATTGTCTTTGAGGCATTGAACAATGCGGGCGAACTGGGTGACGACCTGACCATTGTGCTCAACGACAATAAAATGTCGATCTGCCCGAGGGTTGGTGCTGTAGCCAACTATTTGGATCGCCTGCGTTCCAATCCGTTCTACACGGGTTTGAAGAGTGAGGTCGTGCGTCTCCTCGATCATGTCCCCATGTTCGGTGACCCGACAGAGCGGTTCCTGGCTCAGATGAAGGAGGGTGTGAAAGCGGGCCTGCTGGGTGGCATGCTCTTTGAAGAATTGAATATCCGCTACATCGGCCCGATTGACGGTCATGACATGGCACTCACCAGGAAATACCTGGCAATGGCCAAGGAGATCAAGGGGCCCGTGCTGCTTCATGTGGTCACCGAGAAGGGTCACGGCTACAAACCCGCCGCCGAAGACCCGGTGTTTTTTCACACACCACCGATTTTCACCGATGACGATGGCAAAGCGATCACACAAAAGAGCGAAGGGCTGCCGCCGTTCACCTTGCATGCTCGCGACGCGATCCGTAAGCAGATGGCATCCGACCCGCGCGTCACCGTGATCACCGCTGCGATGTGTCAGGGCAATAAACTGGAACCACTCCGAGAAGAGTTTCCTGAGAGATTCTTCGATGTGGGTATCTGTGAGTCACACGCGGTGGCATTTGCTGCAGGACAATGCAAAACCGGCCTGCGACCGATTGTTGACATCTACAGCACGTTTCTGCAACGAAGCTATGATCAGATTTTTCAAGAAACTGCTCTCCAAAATCTTCCTGTCGTATTCATGCTCGATCGGGCAGGTTTAACCGGCCCAGATGGTCCCACACATCACGGGCTTTTTGACATCGGATACATGCGACTGTTCCCAAACATGGTGTGCATGGCACCCGGATACTCAGCCGAGGTGGAACTGATGTTGAGTGCCGCTCTGGCACACGATCAACCTTGCAGCATCCGCTACCCAAAAGCTTCGGCTCTGCAACTCGAGCACACCCCTGCGCCGGTGGAAATAGGCAAAAGCGAGACCATTCGAGCAGGAACTGATGGCACAATTATTGCGTTCGGTGCCATGCTTGAACAAGCACTTGAAGCCGCAGAAACACTCAAGGATGAACTGGATGTAGCTGTCATCAACGCCAGATTTGTGAAGCCGATGGACCTTGAGATGGTTCGGGAATCACTGACCGACGGAAAGTTTGTGGTGACCATCGAAGAAGGTGCCAAGATGGGTGGATTCGGCTCTGCCTTCATCGAATGTGCGGTGTCAGAACAACTTGATACACGATCCATCCGCGTACTCGCATTGCCCGATGAGTTCATCGAGCATGGAGATCGCGGGGATTTATTTGACCAACACGGTTTGAGCGTGCCCAAAATTGCGGAAACATGCCGCACCATGATGAACTCCTGCGTACAATCGAAACCGTGAACGCGTTGACATTGGTGTCGACTCAGGCAGGCCGTTGGTCCCTCGGGTTATCCAGCACCACGCCAGTTTCCACAATAAGCCGGCAGGGTTGATTGCGCGGCTCGACGCTCCGTAACGCGAGCAATTGGAGTATGCTGGTGACGCCCAGCAGAGTTGCCCTGGCAAATACAAACCTGACGTTGATTGGAAGCCAGAATTAATGTCCGTCGAATCGGCCCAGACTTGGATCAGCGATCAATCCAAAAAACCAAAAGTGGTGATCATCGGTGTGCCCGAGCGTGAAACCGTGCGTGCCGCGCTGGAAAGATTGAGGCCAGCGATTGCGGAGCATGCTGAGATTGTGGCTGAGGATCTGAATTTCAGCTACGATTTTTCGCAGGAGAAACCAGACCTTGTCATCGTACTCGGTGGCGATGGCTCCATCCTGCAAACGGCCCGTCAAATGGGCTCTCAGCAGTCGGCTGTACTCGGTATCAACTGTGGTCGTCTGGGCTTTCTTGCCGCATTATCACCCGATGATTTTCTGAATGTCTGGCCCGAGGTTTCCAAGGGTGGATTCGATGTTGTCGATCACCTGATGCTACAAACCTCCCTGCTCAGGGAGGGGCGTGTGATTGCGCAGCAACTTGCCCTGAACGAAGTTGCGGTACTCGGAGGACCACCTTATCGCATCCTCGACATTGACCTGCATGCCGATGGTGCCCTGGCGACTCGATACCGTTGCGACGGACTGATTGTCGCCACACCCATTGGATCAACCGCACACAACCTGTCTGCAGGTGGTCCCATTCTCCGGCGGCAGCTGCAAGCCATCGTGATTTCACCGATCAGCCCACACACGCTGACTTATCGCCCTTTGGTGGACTCTGCAGACACCGTACTGGAGCTGACCGTTACCGAGCCCAACGAGTCGACGAGCATTGTTGTGGATGGCCGAATTTTAAGTCGCCTGCTGCCTGGCGACAGGGTTCGGATTGAGCGGGCCAAGCAAACCTTTCAAATGCTAGCAGTCAGCGGACATGACGATTATCGAGCCCTGCGTGACAAATTGGGCTGGGGTGGATCTGTCTCAGTGAAACGATCATCACAGTAAGCCGATCCCCGGAAAGTCCAGTTTGCACATTCTCTCTTGCCCTGAAAGAGACGATCTGCCAAATTTCCCAGACCGTGAAACACACCTCGTTTGCCGCGTACGGAGACCGCAATCGTGAATCGCCTCATTGTCCCTGCTGCGTTCCTGACCCTCTGCGTGCCTGCCCTCGGAAGGCCAGCACACGCCGAAGACACGAGGGACAATAACGATACACCCAAGTATCTTCTGCGTTATGCCCTGAATGCAGGTGAAGCTTTGCATTATCAGGTGACGCATGTTGCCAAAACCAAAACCAGAATTCGTGGTGCCGAAGAAGTATCACAAGTGCACACCATCAGCCAGCGGCACTGGGCGGTCAAGACAACGAATGAACAGGAAATGACATTCGATCATGTGGTGGATGCTGTTGAGATGACACAACAACAAGGCGACTCGGAAGAGATTCGTTGGGATAGCGAGAGTGGTGAAAAACCTCCAGCTCTCTTCAAACGCGTATCCGATCAAATTGGTTCGAGAATCTCTACGATAACGATCTCAGCTCGCGGAGAAGAAACCCGCCGAGAGAACAATACCGGCAGCAAAGCATCGCTGGGCATGGGTACCTTGGCAGTGGCTTTCCCTGAACAACCAATTGCTGTGGGTGATTCATGGTCGATTCCGCGCAACGTCAAAACCCGAACCGAAAATGGTGAAATCAAGACCATCAAGATACGTGAGCTTTACACACTCAAGAAAGTCAAAACGGGCGTTGCAACCCTTTCTGTGCGGAGCCAACCTTTGACGCCATTGAATGAAGAGTCAATCCGCGCACAAGTTGTGCAGCAGATGAGTAACGGTGAAATACGTTTTGACCTCGACAATGGCTACATGCTCAGCAAACAATTGGACTGGGATGAAACCATCGTCGGCTTTCAGGGTGCCAATAGCCTCATGGAATATCGAGCCCGATTCAGCGAAAAGCTTGTGGATGGGGTTCCGAAAACAGCCCGCCGCTGAGTGCCCAAAATCACTCGCCTATCCGATCTCGGTTCTGATTGCCTGCTGCGGACGACGAGCAGCGGTCCACCGTTGGAAGATCAAGATTCCAGCAACAGCAGTGAGTTGAAATAAGGCAACTCCCCATGGTGGTATGCTACGCACACTTGCCAGTAAATTTTTGAACCAACTAGGCTCCCGCGCTTGCTGCTGACGGACGATCTCTCCCAATGAGACGAGCGAAGTACGCCAAGTCGCCGTATTTTCCCAACCGTCGCGGGTCCTCCTCCAGCCCGTGGGCTGCACAGCGGTTGCTGAACCCACAACACTTGCCAAGCGTCTGCTGCTGTTGAACTCGGCAGCATTGGACTCGGCAGCATTGGACTCAGCAGCATTTGCCCCAGCCATCGGCAAAGCCACGAGTTGGATCGACTGCGGACCATCTTCGACCCACGCCATCGCGGGCTCGAGGCGATGACGATGGCCAACTGGAACTGGAGTGCCGGGTGCGTACCTGAGATCAGATGCCTCTGGCATGAAGGGCGGGCCCCCCACCCGTGAGCTGGTTGTTTCTGCTTTTGGCCAGGCATGCAAAATGACCCAGAAACAGGCGATCAGAAGCAACAACAGGGCATGCTTCATCAGCAAGCGTTTCAGCCAGTCACGATCATCTGGACTCAGATAAAAAAAGTTCATGGGGTGATTGGTATGCACGTAGCGGTCCAATGCTCCAACAAATCGTGTCGCTCAAACACAAGTGACCTGCTGCAAACGGGTTAGGGAAAAACGTTCAAATCCCTTGGACAATGGGAAGTTGTTTTTTTGCAACATCACAGCGCAATGGATGATGCGAATGGACAACACGCGACCAAAGACCAATCCGTAAAACCGGAACAGGACAGTGCGAGAGGTCTCTTTAAGTGCGGAAAAGGTCCAAATCAAACGAGGTCGCGAGGTAGGTTTCAAGCACCTGCACGGTCTGCAGACGCGGCCCTCTCGCGGTTCAAAATCGCCTTGATGACATGACTCCCTCTGCAATTTAAAACATGACTACTATCACAACCCAACTGGAAGATGTGTTTCACGCTGAAGTGCTTCCTGCACTGCCCCACAGCGCGATCACTTTGTTGCAGCTCTCTCAAAATCCCGATTCAGGCCCTGCTGAATTCACCAAGCCAATCGAGGCCGATCCGGGACTGATGGGTCAAGTACTGAAATTCGTCAACAGTTCCTACTTCGGATTCAGTCGGGAAATCATGAGCGTTCAGCAGGGGCTGACCCTTGTAGGAACACGGGCAGTCACCAACTTCGCCTTGTGGAATGCCGTATTCAGCGTGATGCCAAATCCAAAGTTTGGCCCCTTTGATCTCAAAGCCCTCTGGCAAGATTCCCTCCGCCGTGCATTGTTTGCCCGCGAACTTGGTCGAACCATGCAACTTAACAATGCCGAAGACCTGTTCGCTGGTGCTTTGTTACAGGACATGGCGATCCCTCTGTTGCTCAAAGAACTACCTGAGCAATATGAAGTACTGGTCAGCCGACGTGCAGAAGAAGGTCGGCGTTTGAGTGGCTTGGAAAAAGAGATTTTTGGTTGGGATCACGCTGATGCTTCTGCCATGCTTGCCCAACAGTGGAATCTTCCAGAAGAGTTTGTTGCTCTCATTGGACAACACACAAAACTGGACGAACTACTGGAAGCTGGTCCCAAACAGCATGGACCCGCGTGCGTCGCACTGGCGTCACTCCTTCCTTCCTGCACCGACGAAGGCTGGGATGAGTACGACATGTTCATCGCCGGGTATGACCGCCTGACCCAGAGGCCCAAAGAGATGCTGCAGGAAGCGTTCGAACGTGTGGACACCGACACCATCGAATTCGCGCCCATCCTGCGTCTTCCTCTCCCAAAGCGGAGCCTGTCCGACTACCTTCAAAACTGATTCACATCTGCTTTTGACAGTTCAATACCAGAGCCGGCCAAGCTTCTCAAAGAGTCGCTGTGGGCGGCACGCACCAAGGTCCGTGACTCTGAATGCACATGGACAAGATGCCTTAATGGGCATGTCTTAAGTGACACGCCTTAATTGCGGCCACCCTCGCAACAAGTCTCACAAATGGTGTGGCATCTTTCACATTGCAGCTTGCCGCGTATTTCGATCAACGTCCGACCCTGACAGAGAGGACACACGCGACTCCCCTCGGCACCTCGATCACAAACGACCTCGGTTCGCTTTTCTCGACTTGTCTTGTGATCACTCATTATGAATCTCATGAATAAGTCAGGGAACACCTCAGGTCCCGGAGACGAAGTCTCCGGCGGCGTCTCCCCCGGCTGATCACCCATGGGGTTCAGACCGACGTCACTGCCACTCGGCACACTCTGCATTCGCTTCGGAATCTGGCGTTATCATCGCATCGCCCCAACACAATCACAACATGCCCCAGACCGAACGATTACCCTCGTTCAGCGGAATAGATGAAGGCCCAGACGAAACAGGCATAAGCCTGACAAAAGACTGGATCGGCTCACTGCTTGCCAGCGTTTTTTCAAGCCAATGAAAAATAGCACTGTGGACCAATCATCGACTCCACAAATCATCTCCAACCTTGGCTCAGCACAGCCAAATACAATGCGGGCCACCAAGTCTGTTGAACGGACATTCAGATTATTTTCGCATGCCACGCCGACCAGCGTTCACGCGTGATGTTCGGTTTTGCAGCTCTCCGGTGAGCAATACAAAAACCGAATATGGTCCTACAGAAACTCGCAACTCTGCGTAATCAGAATGCAGCTACAGTCAGCTGACTGCTACTCATCTTCCAGTAACAGGCTGGCAAGATGCTTTCTACTGGTACGAAGTCGCCGCGCAATCGTACGACAGCTGAGCGAAGTTTGCTCGCTGATTTCTGCTAACGTGAATCCCTGAATACGTAACAACAATATCTTACGGTCCGACGGCCGCAATTTTTGCATCGTTTCCCGGACACAAATCTCCAAAAACTCATCGGTTGACACATCCATTGCCTCACCATCGGCCACTGTCTGCAAAGAAACGAGACGATCCACATCACGTCGTTGCGCGGTTTGATGGTGTGCTCTTCGACGCAGCTTACTCAGCGAGATAACAGCGAGAAGATTCCAGAGTGTCGATCCGGGCTCTACTTCATAATTGCCTGCCTGAACGCCACGAAACATGCTTTTGAAAACAGACTGGACAATATCTTCGGCATCGGTAGTCGCTCGCAACTTTGATCCCAGCTTCGAATCAACTAAGCCAAAAACCCGCTGAACATAACGCTCGTAAAGAACGTGCGCAGCATCTTGGTCTCCATCTTTCACTCGCGATGCAAGTGAATGATCAGTGGAAGTCAGCCTGCCTGCCCCGGAGTCGCTGGAGTTCACAATTCATCACGTGGTTATGAAAACACATTGGATGTCAATTCCGTTCACACAATAGTTCCCGCCATCCTCCGCACAACCAAAAACCGGCAGATGTTTCAAAAACTGAATTGCATCACTCGCGCAGGTAACCAGCCTGATGCTTGTCACATTCAAGCATCAGCACCAGGAACACTTTATTGCATGCCCCTGTCATTGCTATACCTTCCTATGAATGCCCCGATTTGTGGACAACAGCATTCCATGGTTGGCCATAACAACCTGTCACAGAACAACAAAATGCATACACAAGTCAACACCCTGGTTTTGGATGTCGCACCGAATAAGTGGAGTACTTTTCTGATTCAAAACCTGACACCGAACTGGTGATTTTTGAAAAAAAAGCAAAACCAAAACTACAAGCCACCCAATATGACTAGGGATGAGTCGCAAACAACTGCTCGCTTTCATGCTGATACGCACATGCATTTACTGTTGCATAGGGCGGGTCGGTGCCTCCCTTGCTGCGACCATCGCGTTCATGAAATGAGTACAATGAAGCTCGCCGCCAATATGCACGATTGGCACACACCGCCCAACATCTCAATCTCTGCCGAAGCATTCCCATGAATTCCAAGCGTCACCGAAGGTCCGTCTCACGCCGACAATTCAACAAGACTGCCAGCGCCGCAATGGGTGCCTTGGCTGGATTCCAATTTTTCCCGGCGTTATCGGATAACAAACTTGGAAAACCGACAGTAGTTGGAATCGGTGCTGGCGGAAAAGGTACCGCAGATATCAACGGTGCCAGCAAGGCTGGTTTTCAAGTCATTGGTTTGGTCGATGTCATCGACGCCACCAAGTTGAAGAAGCTTGAAGGGCGCCTCCGCAAGATGGAACAAACCCGGCAACAATTTCCTGACGCAAAATTTTACACCGACTATCGCGAAATGTTTGCTGACTTGGGTGATCAAGTAGACGCAGTCACCGTATCAACGCCCGACCACCACCATTTCCATGCTTCAGCGATGGCAATGCGAGCTGGTAAACATGTCTATTGCCAAAAACCTTTGACACACGGCACGTGGGAAGCACGGGAATTGAATCGGTTGGCTGGTCAGACCGGGGTGAAAACCCAGATGGGGAACCAGGCGCACGCCAACGACCATATGAGACGGTGCGTTGAATTGATTCGATCGGGTGTAATCGGCAAGGTCAAAGAAATACACGCTTGGACAAATCGTCCCATCTGGCCGCAAGGCTTCTCTTCCCCGCCATCGCCAGAAACGGTGCCCGCCGGTATCGACTGGGACCAGTGGATCGGGCCCGCACCTTGGGTCGACTACAGCCCCCGGATCGCACCCTTTGCCTGGCGCGGCTGGTGGAACTACGGCACCGGCGCTCTTGGTGATATGGCGTGTCACATCATGGACCTCGGATACTGGTCCATGCAACCTGACAACGGTCCCGCGCTTGCACCACAAGCAGTAACGGCAAAGCAAAACGGGGCGACTGAATTTTCCCCACCGATCAATTCCATGATCACATGGGAATTTGGACCCAGTCAGTATGCAGCCAAAAATGGATTCAAGTTTTTCTGGTATGACGGCTATGTCGACGCCAAATTTGACAGAGACAATTGGCAACTGGCAAAGAACGGAAACGAATACAACCACCCCAACGAAGAAATCCTTGAAGGCATGGACTTCTCAAAATTTGGCAGTGTCATTGTTGGCGAAACAGGAAAACTCTTTTTCAACCGCAATCGCAACAACTGGGTATTGAAAACATCGAATCAGATTGACGGTTTCCAATGGCCAGCGGTCACGCTACCCCGAGCGAGACAGCAGGACAACTACATGGAGTGGTTCGACGCCGTCGAAGGCAAAATTGACCAAAGCGAATCAAACTTTGCACTCGCTGGTCCCATGACCGAGACGATCCTGCTCGGTGTACTTGCACAACGTAAACCCGACACGCGTTTGCAGTGGGACGCCGATTCCATGCAAATCAAGGGGCATCCAGAATTGCAAAGCCTGATTCGTCGTCAGTACCGAAATAACTGGACACCGACCGCTTAGCC
>PKCN01000346.1 GCA_002862205.1 Planctomycetaceae bacterium
GTCGGTGTTCCGGCGATCGATATTCTCAAGCATCAATATTCTCAAGCATCAACTTCGAAGATGGCTTCGATTTCGACTGCAATCATTCCGGGCAGTGCGTTGGTTCCCAGAGCACTACGAGCGGCAACCCCAGTATCCTCACCAAAGACATCCCGAAACAGTTCACTACAGCCATTGATGACAGCAGGTTGTTCAGCGAAGGAGTCGGTGCAACGCACCAAGCCCAACAATTTCACAAGACGTTTGACCTTATCGAGGCTACCCAAATGACCCTGCAAGGTTGACAACATTCCCATCCCGGTCACGCGTGCGGCTTCGTAGCCCGACTCGACGTCCATATCGAGACCAAGACGACCGGTGATCAATTTGCCGGTCGACAGCAAGGGACCATGCCCCGACAAATAAGCCATCCCTCCGGACACAACAATCGGCTTGTATACCCCCATCGGCTTGGGTGCGGTGGGAAGCTCGATACCCAATTCTTGCAGTCTAGCCTCAGCGCTCATGGTGATTCTCCGTAAGTTGTTTCGCGATCGAGCAAAGGACAAAGCCGGCTCGATGCATGGAAGGTGTTAAGCAGGACCTTTGAAAAGATGGTATTCCGAGCCACGATGGGCAAGGGGAGGCAAGACAGAAATGGGATGATTCCACCGTTTTCTTGGCACACTGGTTGTTTGACAAATCTGGCTGAATTCAAGCTTGGGCAGAATGCCACTTCTCGACGAGTTGGGCAACCGTTTCCAAACTATCGACCAAGCGGGGTCCCGGTCGATTGAAAAATGCCGATCCATCAAAGGTATGGACATGCTGTTTGCGAACAGCATGCAAATTCTGCCACAAATCACCCGCTGGCAGTTTGTTGGATGTAGCCTCGGCCAATCCCTTTCTGGTCCGTGCCTCGTCCATCCCACAACACGCCACCAGCAGAATATCAGGATTCGCATTGGCAAATTCGTCCCACGTCAAAACTCGCGACGGTTGTCCTAGCTGACCAATCGTATCGACTGCTCCCGCCCAATCGATCAACTGGGGTGTCCAGTGTCCCGAGCAGTACAGGGGATCAAGCCATTCCAACAGGGTGACCGCAGGTCGCGACAGATGATCTCTCCATGATCGTTTTTCAACCGCATCACGAACCTTGGCGATCCGGTTATCCAACGCATCCATCGCGAGATCTCCGTCCTGGTTTCGCCCCGTTGCTTGCCAGATTGCACGAGCATCATCCAGCACGTCGGTCAACGATCGCGCTGGCAAGTCCAAAATCTCGCACTCCTGTTCCAAATTCCCGGTACACCTCAGCACATCACGTTCACTCACGGCGCACACATTGCATCAGGTCTGGGTCAACATCAGATCAGGCTTCAAGGAACGTCAGCAACGTCTCGTCAAGCTCATAGAGAGATGTCTTGGTGTCGCTGAATGAATTCACGACCTCATCCAATTCCCGACTGGACATCGAGGAATCAACTTTTGATTTGGTCACCCTTGGCAGCGCACTGACGGCATCGGGAAAATCACATTCATGCGAGATTCCAACCAGACGATCATCAAGTCCGAGCTGGCGAACCCATTCGGTAGCTCCGGGCAGCAACGAAATGATGCGTTGTGCATCAGCAATGGTGTTCATTTTTTGGTTCCGTACACCTGCTCTGGATCCACCAGTCTTTCCTCAGCGACGTTGGCATCACCACCGGCATCAATGCTTCGAAAAAAACAACTGGCGTAACCCTCATGGCAGGCAGCACCGGCCTGTTCAACCTGCAGCAAAATGGCATCCGCATCGCAATCGACTCGAATTTCGGTGACCCGCTGCCGGTGCCCGCTGGTTTCTCCCTTGCGCCACAGTTTCCCGCGACTTCGACTGAAATAAACGGCATCACCTGATCGAACGGTCTCCTGCCACGCCTGTTCATCCATCCATGCCATCATCAGCACGCGTCCGGTGACGCGATCCTGGGCAATGGCAGGCAGTAATCCACTGGTACCATCGAACGAGAGACCTTTTTTAAAATCAGGAACGTTGCTCACGGGAGTCTACTTACTGCAGAGGAAATGAATGGAAGCCTGAATTTTGCGGAAAGATACACGGCCCAACGCGGACACAGCCGTCAATATCAGTCCACCCTCATCGTAGTGCACAACTGAAACACACAAGCCGGTGCAAAACCCTCTTCGGATCAGCATATCTTGTCCGCGATTATAGGTGCATTCGTTAGCGGCGGAACGACGGGCAAATCGCAACCTTTCCACGGGCTGGTCAAGCATTTGGCAATCGACAGTCGAAGCAATCAATATCGTCAGCCGGAAAATGCTCGGCGTCGCTCCTGAAGACGCAGCCTCCATCGGAACCTTACAGATGTCCTCGCCATCCCCTCGAATATCTGTTGTCCTGCCTGTCCGAAATGGCGAGCATTCCATTGAATCGCGTGTGATCCAGATTCTCGAAGCGATGTCAGATCTGACACGGGGAGCAACCGAGGTGGTTGTGGTTGACGATGGAAGCAAGGACTCCACGCCCGAAGTCCTCAGCGAGTTGAAGGCCCGTTATCCACAGGTACGGATCGTTCGCCACAGTCGTCCGCGGGGACTGGAGGCTGCCGGCCAAACCGGACTGGAACGATCGACTGGCGACCTCGTTTTCATTCAGGAAACGGACGCGACCGTACGGATCGAAGACATGAGACGTTTGCTGCGCATGAGCGAAGACAAGTCGGTTGTCGCCGCCCGCGCCGAGAGCACACCACGCCCACTTTCAGGTGCTCTCATACGTCGTCTTCGGGCCTTCGGGACGCATGCAGCCAAACCGTTGGAATCGGCTTCGGAAACGGCCGCAGAAAAAACCAGCATGCAAATGATACGACGCCCCCATTTGCAGAAGCTGGTGAGTCAACGTGATAAACACTACCGACTCAAGGGGGAAACCGTCCACTCAACCTCGCTGGAATCAGCCTGATCTCCACTGCGGCACTCATACTGCCACCATCAAGTTGCTGGGCCTCAAGCTGCTGGGCCTCAAGTTGCTGGGCCTCAAGCTGCTGGGCACCCAAGTTGCTGGGCACCCAAGTTGCTGGGCACCCAAGTTGCTGGGCACCCAAGTTGCTGGGCTCCCAAGTTGCTGGGCTCCCAAGTTGCTGGGCTCCCAAGTTGCTGGGCTCCCAAGGCAGCTTCCAACAATCTGGCAACATGATAAGTCCTCAAGCTGAGACGAATCAGTCACGAAACACGTCCTGAACATCCTTGGACCACTCATCCCAATCATCGGCAGCCGCTTCAAAGTCGACACGCATCCAGCGAACCGGATCGGCAGGCAGCACGCGTGGTGGAAATTTGCTACCACGATGAATCGGTAACTGACTGCTATTTCCCATGGCGAGTCGATCCTCCGTTTCTGGACTGATCAGATAATCCGCCAAGTTTCCGGCGGAAACGGAATGGGGTGCATTTTTGAGCAGGGCAATTGTATTTGGGATTCGCAGTGTTCCCCATTCGTCAGGTGATTGATCGGGAAAGACGATGGCGACAGGTTCACCACTATCTTTTTCGATGATCGCGTCATCGGTATCAGTCAATCCCCACGCGACTCGTCCTGAGGCAACCGCCAGAGCCACCTGTTTATTACCGGATAGAATCACCGCATTCTGCTGAATCTGTCTCAATCGATCCAGCGTTTCCTCTCGTCCCTCGAGCTCCCGAAGCACGGCAAAGTGGGTGGCAGTGGTACCAAACAGGGGTCGTGCCATCGCACAGTTTTTTTTCCACTTTGGATCGGTCAGCTCGGCTACCGAGGTCGGGTAGTCCGCTGGGTCAGGAATCAGCTTGGTGTTGACCAG
Source organism: Planctomycetaceae bacterium (assembly GCA_002862205.1). Classification (GTDB taxonomy): domain Bacteria; phylum Planctomycetota; class Planctomycetia; order Pirellulales; family Pirellulaceae; genus Rubripirellula. The sequence goes on from PKCN01000346.1 coordinate 3,831, forward strand.
CAAGACCCGCGCGCGAGCAGCAAACCCACACCATGTCCCGTCTTGAGCCACCATATCCATTGGATAATCAGGGGGCAAATCCCACGCATGCGATTGCAAAAGCCCCAGTTTTTGCAAGCGAACGGTGTGCATGATTTCATTGTTCCAGAACAGGTCGCAAACCGGCCGTTCCTGCTCTGCAATGATTCGATTGACCAGACCAACCGTCTTGGTCGATTCAACATCAAACTTGGGGATAACCCCAGTCTCGTGATCCGTCGATCGTTCATAGGCATTCAGGATCGGAAACGCAAACTCCTCATCAAGTGCTGAATAAACCACCACGTCACTCTCCGCCCGAGGAACGCATCCACCAGTCAGAACAAGGCATGCGGCAAGACAAGCCCAACACGGCACTTTTGCCATGCCAGCGAAACAGAAAATCAATGTAGAATAGGGGGATGATTCAATCACAGTTAATCTTCGGGGTGGGAATTGTCTTTGCCTGGCTTGTCGCCCCATTGAAGGCCGACGATCTTTTGGTGAAGGATGGCCGCTACATTCACTTGACCACGGATATTGCTTCGGTTGAAGAGGCCGAGCGATTGGTTGCGTCGTTTGACGCAGCGGTGCCCCAATGGGTTCAATTCTGGAACATGAGCGAGGATGCACTCAATGACTTCAAAGTACAAGCTTGTGTGATCCGCAACAAAGTCAAGTTTAACCAAAGCGGCCTGATTCCGCCCACGGTTCCAGATTTTCCCTTCGGATATGCCCTAGGCAACCAAGTCTGGGTTCTGGCGCAGCAAAGTCAGTATTACACACGACACCTGTTGTTGCATGAAGGAGTCCATTCACTGGCTTACCATGTGTTCAACGGTGCCGGCCCAACCTGGTTTCAGGAAGGTTCAGCTGAACTACTGGCAACCCATCATGGATCAGGGAGTGACATCAGGATCAATCGTATTCCGCAAAGCCGTGAGGACGCTCCGTACTGGGGCCGATTCAAACGCATGGGGCAGGCGACCGACAAGGGGAAAGTCCCCAGCTTTCATGCTGTGCTCGACTATCAACCGAATCTAGCAGGTGATGTCGCTACCTACAGTTGGAGTTGGGCTGCATGCATGGTTTTGAGTAGCTATCCGGAGTACCACTCGGCTTTCATTGCCGCGGCACAACAAGGCAAGGAAACCGGACCTGCATTCAATCGCGAATTACAATTATCACTTGGCAAGCAGTGGCCGATTCTGGCAGCCCGCTGGCGTTTAGCATGCCACGATCTGGACTATGGATTTGACTGGCAAAAAGAACAGGTAAAGCTGTCTGCCAACGACCCCGTCTGGAACGGCAAGAACCTCAAAATCCAAGTGCGACCGGATCAAGGTTGGCAGTCCTGCGGAGTCCGTATTCCACGCGGTGCTAAACTAGCGATTACGGCAGAGGGGGAAATCACACTGGCGGATCAACCCAAGGCGTGGGTCAGCCAGCCACCAGGGATTACCTTTCAATACCACCGCGGCCGTCCGATGGGAGAGTTGCAATTCTGTTTGCTGCCCAACGCCAATGACCCTCAAGCAAAGCAGATCGAACCACTCAAAGTCCAGAGCGTTGAGGACCAACCCACAGTCAACGTCGCTCAATACAGCTGGCTTTTGTTTCGTATCAATGACGCTTGCGGAAAACTGGACGACAATCGAGGCAGTTACCAAGTCTCAATCGAACGCGGCCGCTGATCAGGCGACATTACCGAGGTTCGAGTTGGCAAGGTCACTCGATCAGGAACTTGACTGATACGGCAGATTCAAATTCGGGAGGGATAACGCTTCGGCCCATTTTTCTGACAAAGTCGCCAATCTCTGCCCCGGCGATTGATAACGCATGGCGTGCATCAAGCCCTCAAAACGCTCGATATGCCCGAACAATTCGTGATCCACCCACTCAACCCAATCCTCTACCCGAGGGCCTGAGTAGGGGGAGTAGCCGGAGTTTGAGCTTGCATTTTGCTGGGTATTGCTGATCTCGTTCACGAGTTCCTGACACCACGAATCCACAGCAACCGCGTTGGCTCCCAACGCAATCAGCTTGACGGCATCATCGACCGAGATTTTTCCGGGGACCACCCACAGTGGAACATGGCCAGATCCCTGATCGTCCATCATGCAACGTGTCTGCTGCACAAACTGGGCGAGAGCGAGTGCATCAAGATCCAGTTCATCGAGTCTTAGAATAATGCCATCAGGCTGGTTTTTGAGAACAGCGGTCAGTTCATCCATCAAACGATACGGGGAAAGCGAAACGAACACGGCGGCTTCCGCTGCCAGTAAACGCAATTGCCTCAGTTTGCCGCCGAGATTCTCCATGCCATCGACATCAGGCGGGAATGAGGCAGCAGGGACCCAGCCGCCTCCAGCCAACGGTGCTTGATCCTGTGTTGCCTCCCAGCGCCCAATTTCTTCGGGCGTGAACGCAAAGCGTCCTCTTGGATTGCGGCGCATTGCGATCCGCACATCCACCACGGCTGCACCATCAAAATCTTGATCACTGACACCATAACGTTCGGGACGATACGGCATGATTCTGGGCAAGTACGCGGGACCTTCTGCACTCCCATGATCAGTCTCATCCGAGATGATCTGATGCAAGTCAGGGTCGGCCTCAACTGGCCCGAGATCACTTCGTAACGCGCTGACAGCCACTCCCAATCGGGCGACAGCTGCCGCGATGGCGTCAGCAGAATCGATTTCGATCTCAGCCCATGAAGGGTCATACCAGAACAATGGCAATTTCAACGATACCTGTTGTCCATCAGCCCGCTCGATACTGATTGAACAATCATCTGCGGGCGCACCAACCCAAGGTGCATCAGCAACCGGTGGAAGAAAACAAATTTTATCCAAACGCTCATTCATCGATTCTATTCCAATGTCGGCCAGCATTCACCACTTCACATGAAGTTCAACGCTGCTATCGCCAGTTCGGATTCAGTTCCCCACGTTCGTTCGCCTCAGCCTCCAGCATTGCGACTGGCACAATGCGACGAAACTCTTTTGCATCGCCCCGAATGGAAGCGTTGATAAGCAATAAACCAAGGCGCAACTGTTCACGCTTCCGAAGCGGAGCATCCGTCACTCCAGCAGCAAGGCTTGTCGCGGCACCTCGAATGAAGACCGTGGCATTACTCATCGCATCACCAAGGTTGTGCCCTGCGTCACCACCAATCACGATCATGCCTCCCAGTGCACCCACACCAGCTTCGTCACCGACATCACCACGAACAAAAATACCTCCGCCACGCATGGCAGCACCACAACGATTGCCCGCGCTTCCGTATATTGCGAGCGTCCCACCTGTCATGCCAGCGCCAGCACCAACACCCGCCTCACCACGTACACGTACCGCCCCACTGGCCATCCCTTCGGCGACACCACTGCCAACATCACCCGTCATGCGAATGTCAGCCTGCGAATTGAACGCAAAAGCGTAATCCCCCAACGGTCCTTCCATCTTGATCCGAATCGGGTGGTCCAAACGCATCAGAACTCCATCCTGCCCAGCCGATCCAACGACATCAATTTGAGTCAATTGCTCATCGCTGTCACCAATCGGTATTTCATGGATCGCTTGATGGAGTTCCTGTGCCTCCATGTCCAGCGACAATCCATTGGCTTTGGAACGAGAATGTGATCGGCCTACCGTCACAATCGATCTACTATCTGGCTGTTTATTCATGAGTGGCTCTGGGACAGTTCACGTATAGCCAATGGCTGGAAGACTCTGAGAGGATGAAGAAAGAAACAGAATCGATGCGGTCATCAGGTCAATCCAACAGGAGAGCGGAGCATCAAGAGAAACGGAAAATGACGTGAGATCTGCTCTCAAGTAGCCCGCATACCCAAATCCTGCACACTCAAATCCGGCACACCCAAATCCAGCACACCACGAACAATGCTCTCCAGTTTAACTGCTGCCCCGGCTCCCGCCTCAAGCACTTCCGCATGATCTGCCTTGATTGGTTGATCGGGATTCGCGACGTTGCTCACCATTGAAAGTCCCAATATCCGCATTCCAGCGGCGGAACCCGCCAGCACCTCCGGAACTGTACTCATTCCCGCCACATCAGCCCCGATGCGCCGCATCATTCTATACTCGCTACGGGTCTCATAGTTAGGTCCCAAAGTAGCCAGATAGGTGCCCGGATAGACGTTGAATCCGCCTCGAGTGCCAATACGAACGGCTTCACACGACATTTGCGGATCATAAATCCCGGCTGCCCGTTGCAGACTGGGGCACTTTTGTACGTCACCAGCCTGGCTTGCCGGACCGGGATTCGGACCCAATGTCGGCTGATCTGCTGACAAATTTGAATTCGGTACCTGCTGGGACTGCGTAGAATCGCCAAGGCCGAGAAAATTGCCAAAGCCGAGAAAACTGCAGGTGCCCATGAAATTCAAGTGATCACGAATGACAACGATGTCACCCACTCGCAGCTTCGGATTGACCCCTCCCGCTGCGTTGCTGACGATCAATTTTCCAGCTCCAAGCCGAGCCATCAATTTGACGGGGAATGCGATCTGATTGTTGGACCAGCCTTCGTAGCGATGGAATCGCCCTGCCATGGCGATGACCTGCGAGTGGCCAAGATACCCCAGGATCAAGTCACCTCGATGGCCACCCGCTGACGAGACACCGAAACCGGGAATATCCTCGTAGCTCAAAGCGATGGGCTCAGCAATCTGGTCAGCCAACCCTCCCAATCCACTCCCAAGAATGATCGCCGTTGTGGGTCGCGTTCCCAGTGCGAAATCGCCACTTCTGGAGGTCACATACTCGAACGCCTGTTGAAGCAATTGACCTTCATCATGAGCAGCCTTGGCAGTGCGTGGCGTAGAGACCATTGGCAATCAAGCCATCCTGGTGTGATTGAATTCTCGAATGATTCCATCCACCACAGCGATCAGTTTGGGCGTCGCTTCATTGGCCACTGCAATGATTTCCTGCACGTTGGATGGTTTCAGCGCATCTGGCAGACACATGTCGGTGACAACACTCAGGCCAACAGTTTTCAAACCGCAGTGAACAGCGACAATGGCTTCGGGCACGGTGCTCATACCAACCACATCTGCCCCAATCATTCTCAGGTACCGATACTCGGCTCGCGTCTCCAGATTGGGTCCTGCGACAGCGACGAAAACGCCTTTGTGGATATTGATATCACGTTCCCGCGCGATCTTGACCGTACGATCAATCCACGCCTGATCATAGGGTTCGCACATATCAGGGAACCGTGGTCCCAGTCGATCATCGTTGATACCAATCAACGGGTTATCCCCGAGCAAATTGATTTGGTCTTCAATCACCATCAAATCGCCTGCATTGAAGTAGGGATTCAAACCACCGCAGGCGTTGCTGACGATCATCAATTCTGCACCGAGTTCCTTGAACACGCGAACGGGCAGGGTGATATCTTTTAGTGAATATCCTTCATAAAGATGAAAACGGCCCTCCATGGCCACGACAGGTACACCGGCTAAACGCCCGCATACCAGTCGCCCTCGATGGCTTGTCGCCGTCGAAGTTAAAAAATGGGGAATGTCTTTATAATCAAGTGTAGCTTCCACCTCGAGTTCTTCGACAATATCCCCGAGTCCAGTACCTAAAATGATACCGACTCTGGGTGTGTCACTGAATTCATGGCGAATTTTGGCACAGGCTTCTTGAATCTTCTCGTAAAGATCGAGCATAACTTTCCCTTACATGTTCTTGCAGACGCGTCCTATCATAGCGCGGCAACCCGGCATCCGCGACCGCCCAGAGATGGGTTAAAACATAGAAGTCCGATTTCTGTTGTATGATCAGTCTTCGTGACGCGACCTGTATTGAAAAATCGACGTTGAGATAACCGACGATCCGCCCAGTGCCTCCATCAATTGTTCATGACCACACCATCTCCCGACGTTTTTGAAAAATTGGCGGCCTTTTATCTGGGTCGTGATTATGATCTCGCGACGCGAGAAATGACCGACGATTTGTTGATGTACGATGCAAAGGACCTTTGCACGCATGCGATGTGCGTTGGCATGACTGGCAGCGGCAAAACGGGACTTTGCATTTCCCTGCTTGAAGAAGCAGCTTTGGATGGGATTCCCATCATCTGTGTTGACCCCAAAGGCGACCTAGCAAACCTGTTGTTAACATTTCCAAATCTCAGCCCCGGCGATTTCCAGCCCTGGCTGGACCAAGGCGAGGCAACGCGGAAAGGTGTCAGTCTGGAACAATTGGCATCCGACACCGCGGATCAATGGCGTGACGGTTTGAAATCATGGGGGCAGGATGCTGATCGCATTCAAAAACTCAAAGATGCAGCCGACATCTCGATCTATACGCCGGGCAGCAATATTGGCCTACCGTTGACGGTCTTGAAAAGCTTCGATGCTCCGCCTAGCGAAGCAAGAAACGATGCAGAATTACTTGGAGACAGAATCACTGGAGCCGTCTCGGGACTGCTCACCTTGATGGGCATTGACGCCGATCCCATGACGTCCTCTGAACACATCCTGCTGTCCTCCATTTTACAGAAACAATGGAAGGATGGAAAAAATGTTCCCATGGGTCAGTTGATCAGACTGATTCAAAAACCGCCGATCGACCGCATCGGAGTCGTCGACCTTGATTCGTTCATGTCGGCTGATGCCCGTAACAAACTGGCAATGCGGCTGAACAACCTGTTGGCATCGCCCGCGTTCGCTTCCTGGATGCAAGGTGATTCGCTATCGATCAAAAGCATGCTGCAATCGACCACTGGAAAACCTCGAATAACGATTCTTTCCATTGCCCACCTCGACGACAACGAGCGGATGTTCTTTGTCACCATCCTGCTCAATGAACTACTTGCCTGGGTAAGAACACAGACGGGCACAAGTTCCCTCAGAGCGCTCTTTTACATGGATGAAGTGGCAGGCTATTTTCCGCCCGTAAAAAATCCGCCTTGCAAACCGCCCATGCTGACACTGCTCAAGCAAGCGAGAGCTTTTGGGCTGGGGATCACACTCGCAACCCAGAACCCAGTCGATCTTGACTACAAAGGCCTGTCCAACATCGGCACCTGGTTCCTTGGGCGTTTGCAGACTGAGCGGGACAAAGCGAGAGTCCTTGAAGGGCTTGAAGGAGCCGCAGGGCAGGCAGGTCAAGCGTTTGATCGTCAGCAGATGGAACAGACGCTCGCCAGTCTGGGCAGTCGTGTGTTCCTGATGAATAACGTCCATGAACACCAGCCCCGCGTCTTTCAGACCCGCTGGGCCATGTCCTACCTTGCAGGTCCGTTGGCACGAGGCCAAATCAGTCAACTCATGGCTGACAAGAAACGACAGTTGGCGAATCAGCCAACCGACAGCAACCATGAAGAAAGAAATTCCAATCAGGACGATGCCGACAGCAAAATTCAACCACTGAATTTTTCCACTTCCGACACAACCTCGCCCTCCGAGACCCGTCCTGCCGTTGCTGCCAATATCATCGAACGTTTTTCCGGAACCAACTTACGCAGCAAACCAAACTCCAAACTGGTTTATCGACCCACTCTGTATTGTGACGGGGCCTTGCACTTCATTCGAAAAACAGCAGACCTGGACCAATGGCAAGATGCCAAACATGTCATCAATTGCACGCCCAATTTTCCTGACAACCTGTGGGAAAGCAGTGAACCGGCAAGCCAGGACATTGATCTGATTGAATCCCCCGAAGATGGATTCACGTTTGACCCACTTCCCAACGAACTTGTCAGCAAGAGCAAGTACCGAACCTATCGATCGCAATACAAAGAATTTCTTTACCGGCATTGCGACGTAACGCTCTACAAATCCAACCTTGTCAGCGGTACAGCCCCCATCGGTGACCAAGCTGACGCAATCGCTTATTTCACGCAGAAATTCCGCGAAGAAAGGGACACTCAAATCGAGAAGTTGCGAGACAAGTATGAACGCAAACTGACGTCCATCGACAAAAAGATTCGAACCGCTCAGGATCGGCTGGAACGCGAAAAAAGTCAAAGCCGATCTTCAATGATCTCTGCAGGATCGTCAGTCCTGGGTGCCTTGCTGGGAGGGTTTTTAGGAGGACGTCGCACGAGTGTCTCCACGGCTGCAAAAGGGTTGGGCTATGCATCACAACAAAGTAGTGATGTAGCCCGGGCCGAGCGAAGCCTGCAACTGCTGGATAAGGACAAACAGAATTTGCATCGTGAACTGACACAAGATCTGGATGACCTGCAACGAAAATACGATATCAACCAGATACAACTTGAGCCGCAGGAAATCCCCCCCAGAAAAAGTGATCTCAAAGTCGATACACCCTCCATTCTGTGGCGTCCCTGGCAAATCGAGGCCGACGGAACCGAATCACCTCTGGACTGGGAACCGACAACGCGGCAAACTGACAAAGAGTGATCCATCCTGAATACCAACGATGCGGTCAACATCCAGTTCTAACCGGTGTTCTTGAGCGAGAAATGACACACTGAGCATGGCTGGCATCGGTCCACGCTGTGCCGGGGTTGCTCACCCGGGTAGTCTATCAATGGGCAGACGGACCAAAGCGACCTTCCAACATGGGCAAGTCGGACAACTGGTTCTGATCTCACTGAGCTTGGTGCCTGGGATGGCAACGCTCAGGGGGCCTCCAACACAACGCATACCCAGCGACCTCAATTCATGAAGCAAATGCTCGGACTTTGGCGCGACACATGGTGGCTTTGGACAGTGTTCCTTGCCATGACTGTCGTATTCGCGCTGTTTGTTGGAAGTTTCTTTCTGTTGCTCTTACCCTGCCTGCCGGTAACCTTCATTTACTTTGCCTTCAACCGCTATGACTCTGATGGTAATGAAAAGGCCGACTTAGGTTCCTGAACTCGGTTTGGCAATCAACTCCCATCGCTGCAACCTCGTGCGCAAGGATCATCGAAAAGACCAAGTGGCAGTCGCACAGACATCTGCTGGAACATTCTGCTGGAATACAGCGTGTGGCCTGAGTTCGCCAGCCTCCCTCCAAATACCTGATTCGAGGATTTGGCTCTCGATACTGGCTCTGGATACTGGCTCTGACAACAGCCCAAACAGGCCAATCTGCCCCTGTTATTACGATCTCGGTCAGCATCGCATCACACGGGGCCTGTCATTTCACCAAGTCCAGCATTTGGCCCCACGAGGCGACCAGACGCGAATTCACAAACTTGGCCCACTCCGCTGTACCCTTTCTGTCACACTACAATGTCCGCATTGACTTCACGGGAATCTCCGCGAACCGGCCGACAGTTAATTCGCCGGCAGTTAATTCGGCGGCAGGCAATTCAGCGACAGGCAATTCATTGGCTCACCCACGAACGACTCCTCCGAGCATGAACGACGCGAGCACTCCTGATGAGCAGAAGATGGCAGGACGAGGGCACATACACTTCGTAGCTGCGTTGCTGACCGTGGTTTTCATCAGCATGGGCATTCTTACGAACCTGCCGTTCAAGTATGTCGAAGTCAGTGGTACGTGGCGGGGGGTCGCTGATGCAGAAGAGATGAGTCGCACGGTCACGGATGACGAGATGCCCACGATGGCTGGCTGGCCATTCCGATACAGCGTTCAGTATTCAAATGCTGGACAGGTGGAACCAAGAATCTGGTCGCCCCTTCGACTGTTGTACAACATTCTGCTCATCGGCTTGGTAATCGCAGGCGTTTATGGATACGTGTGGTTCCGCGGAATTTACATTGCCAAGGGACGCAGCCAGAAAAGAGCTCAACTGATCGATGTTGGTACTGCGTTGGCCATCGTTCTTGTTCCGGCCACGTTCTTGGGCACGAAGTTTTATGGCGCGTGGCAACACCGCCAACTGGCAAACCAACTTGGACGTTCGGGCAATTGCTTCCTCGCCGCATGGGTACCTGAAGTTCTGGTGAACCGGGTACCTCCCGGTTTTCAAAGATCACTGCTGCGAATACGTTCAATTGATCTGATTTCAGCCGACTCGAAGGCAACCGCGCTGGCATGTAAAACCCCGGGGGTTGTGACCCTCACATGCCAGCGGAGTGGGGTCAATGCGGACCATCTTGCAGCGTTAGCTGAAAACCCCCACTTTCGCGGGCTGCAGATTTCAGAGCAGGATCTGGAACCTGCACTGGTCAACGCCATCGCCAAACTGAGCCATCTGAACCAACTGGACCTTTCAAGAACAGACCTTGATCGGACAGAACTTGCGAAGTTGGATCACCTTGCGCTCCAGAACATCAACCTGACGAACACGAATCTGAGTCTTTCGGAGCTTGGCAAACCCGGTTGGTCGCAGACCGCAGAAATCCTGGCTCTTTCGCGGCCGCGAGCAGGGTCAACAGATTCGCTGAAAGTCGAAAACTGGCCGCGTCTTCGCAGTTTGCGGGTTTTTCGGCCAACGACCGTTTCCAACTCCAGCACGCTGAAAGTCAGGTTGGCAAATCTGCCAGCTTTATCGACCGTCAGTCTGGATCGAAACCAGAAACACGATTTGGAACTTGAAAACCTTCCATTGCTTGACTCCTTTGATGAGGGCTTGGGTTTTCTCCAAACCATTCTTACGTCGGATGCAAAAATCCCCGGCAACATGTGGCTGAGCAAGTTCAAAGCAGTCAACACACCAAGTCTGAAGACATTTGGTTGCTATGCACGCGATCTCAATCACCTGTCGCTGGAAGCCATGACGACGCTTCGTTCTCTGGAACTTGGCAGTTATCAGGTTTCAGTCATGAATGGAATTCATACCGATGATGCTACGCTCGAAAGCCCACAGGACTGGATTATTCAATTGGGTAAACGAGTGGGACCAAGCACACTCAACCTGATGGGACTCCCACTTCAAGACACTGACCTGTCTCCTCTCGGGCACAATTCTGGCATCCGGCACTTGAATCTGATTGAGTCCGGGGTCACGTTCGAGCAGGTCAAACAACTTGCGGGAATGCAACAACTCGAGTCGTTGATCATTCGCGACTGCGATGTGGAGCAGGAATCGCTCGCCTGGATTCTGAACGAATTCCCCAACCTCGATGAACTGGTAATCAATGGCAAGAGACTCGCAACAGTGGACGTTTCCGAACATGAGCACTTGCGAAAACTGCGAATCACGAAACTGGCGCGTCCACAGCGTGTGAGTCTGGTCGACGTACCCCTGTTGAAAACGGAACTCCATCTGGATCAATGTCCGGAGCAACTTGAAATCTGCAACGCGAAATCGATGACAGGACTTTCAGTCAATGCCCCTTGGCCAAAGCACGGTAAATTGCAGGGCATGAGAGATCTCGACTGGTTTGCCGTCGGCGGCAGTCATGTCACTGATGAACTGCTGGATGAAGTACTCGTCTGTAAGAATCTGGATCAGTTAACGCTTGCCTACACATCAGTCTCGACCTCCAAACTGAAACAGATTGGGGAACTAAAAACACTCTCCACGCTCTCCGTTCCCGGAAGCGCTTTGAAGCCTTCTGTGATCGCGGCTTGGACCCAACTGAAATCACTGTGGGACGTCAACCTGGATGATACCGAGATTTCAACCGGAGCACTTGTTTGGCTTGAAAGCATCGCGTCGCTTCGACGATTGTCCTTGAATCGGATCGAGTTGGATGAGATTGCGTCTGAAAAACTCGGCAATCTGACACAACTCAGTGAACTTCAATTGGCGAATGTTCATATCGATCAAAAGAAAATTCGTCCGCTTCTTGAAGCCAACAACATCGAGTCACTGAATTTATCCGGTTGGAAAATCAATGATGAATTGATGGACTGGTTACTTGCCACGTCATCACTGAAGATGTTGACGTTGCATGACTGCCAACTCACTCCCCCACAATTCAAGCGGTTCATGGCCCGTGTCCCGGCGATCTATCTCGATCTGGGATCCCAATTTGCAACCCTTGACGCGAAGACCCAGCAGGAACTTGAGCAACGAGTGCAACGACTGACACTCGGAACGGTTCAAGGCTGGCGAACCGCTGTTCGCAAACGAATGCCAGACACCGTCTCCGAACGTCCCGACGATGATCAAGTGACGTACCGTGAATCAGACCGCATCCAGATGGACAACTTCCGCTAAACCGCTGCCCAGCCAGATAACGCAGGGTGAATCCTTGGTCGCCGCAGTGGGGTGCGTTTGCATGTCCACCACCGCCAGCTGTCTCTGCACCGCTGAACGCCAATCACGCCCAGAAGCAGTCTGACAATTAAGCCCAGAAGCAGTCTGACAATTAAGCCCAGAAGCAGTCTGACAATCACGCCCAGAAGCAGTCTGACAATCACGCCCAGAAGCAGTCTGACAAGGGTCCACCCAAATCATCCAACGCCACGTCTGCCATGAACAGGCGTCCCGCATTGGGGCATTTTTGCTGATCATCAGCGGTCATATTTTCGACTGCAGTGGTGATCAACAATTTCAATTCACCATCCACCCGCACCAACGCAGGGCAGGTATTTTGCGGACTGCCTGCAGTTTGCCATGTGCATTTCAATTCGCCGGTCACAAGGTCGTACCACCGGGTTTCGCCATATTCCGCCACTTCTGGTCGAAACATGGCAATGATCACACCAGTACCATCCGGAGTCAGGATCGCACCATCGGGCAATCCTGAATCGCCTTCAAAGTCCAGCAGCACTTCGGCATCTCCGAGGCTACCCGACTTGATGTCCAATGGGTACGACACCAATTGCCGGGTTGGTGTATCGATATCAAGCAAACGCAAACCACCCTCTGCCGGATGCTGAATCGCTTTTCCATTGCTGCAGATTTGATCATCCCGCAAGCGGATCAAATTTTTGTCAGATCCCCGATACAGATAGAGCCCTGCTTTTTTGGTCGCAAACTCAAGATCTTTCGTTCCGAAAATCAGATTGTCTTCGTAGCAAATCCCATCATTGATAATCGTGTTTGTCACATCAGCATCAATGCCCTCGCAGAACGGATCCCATGCTCCCGTTTTGACATCAAAGAAGCCAAGCGAACGCTCACATCCCACCACAAACTGATCAGGGGATTGGCAAGGAAATGCAAAACCGGGACGTCCCGGCAAGTCATGGGAGTGGTTCTGCTGCGTACTCAAATCAAGCAGGTTCAGGCTTCCAGTCGTTGCGTCAACTCCATGCTGAATCCCAACCCATGAACAAAAACCATCATGAAGCGGGATCGGCCCCTCTGGCAAAAATCGCAGGGCATCAGAATCGGGAATCGAAAGCGGTTGAGCTTGGCGTACATCAGGCATGAAACGTTCCTTGGTGAGGGTCATGATGGTGTCAGTTTGCCACGAACTAAGGTTTGTTGCACTACGGCTAGGGGCACAATCCACGAAACCCCGCAATTTTCGTCAGGTAGTGACAGTGCGCACACCGGCACCTTCTCGCTCACCTCAGCGAACCAACAAAAGCCAAGCCTACGGTCTGAACCAGAACCATCCACCTGCCAACATCAAGGGGACCTTATTATCCACCTCATATTTGTTGAATCTCATTCGAATTCAGTGAACTGGCTGTCTTTGCGTCTCCCTCTCAATCATCGTGGGGGATGTGGCTACTTCACCACTGACAGAACGCATTCCCAGAGAGACAACAATGTTGATAATCACAGACTCGCGGGCTTGGCTTATCGTTGCTTTACTGGCATTCATGGCTTCAGTTGCAAACGCACAGGACGAGCTTGCCAAAAGCCCGCAAGAACTGTTGAAACGCCTCAACAGGAGTGTCAAATCCAAGGATCTATCACTACTGCAAACCTGTCTCCCGGGGCAGGCTGACGACAAATCGAAAGCTGCGGTCACAGTGGCAGCCAAGCGGATCATGCTTGGCAAAGACTTCGCGGATTTTGGGAAAGCTGTTCAAACCAAGTACGATGACCGCGTGGTCAAGATTCTCGGTGTAAGCGGCTATTTCGCGCTGATGGGAACCGGCGCAACTCAGTCTCGAATGTTCGAGTCATTAGCGAAGCAAGCTGAGATCGAAATCAACGAGAGTGAAAATACCGCCGTGGCAAAATCTGGCGAGAAAGGAAATCTTGGCGCGATGGAGCTGAAACTTGTCCGGAAGAACAAACACTGGTTTCTGGAAGTTGATCTGGGCCTGCTCCCCGACGGAACATTTTCCGTCGTTCCTGAGTACAAAGCTGCCAAGCAATTGCTGCAAAGTTGCAACGAAGCGTTGGAACAGACAGCAAACCAGCAGGATTTGCAAAGTCAGTTTCTCAAAGCGATGAAAAAGTACCAGGCAGATATTGCTTCAGATAAACAGAAATGAC
>PKCN01000048.1 GCA_002862205.1 Planctomycetaceae bacterium
GGGCTATCCGCGTCCACCTGCTGAAAAATGTACTCCGAGAAATCACCCCATCCATGAATCACAATGGGCACTGCAAACATCAACAAGCCAAACAACAGCCGATTGCGATTCCCTAACAGACACTTTGCCGCAAAATAGCCCATCATCAGTTGCAAACTGGCATGCCCAGCGATGATCGACAACAAACGATTCAGGGCGGCAGACATGGGAGTCTCAGACGCAACGACTGCTGTCACGTTCTCGATTGTCGTGAACCCGATAGCCACGGCCACGGCCACGGCAACCACATCCGCTTCGGTCCGAACTCGCGACGTCTGGAACAATTTGAAGGTCAGAAAAAAGCCAACAAAGATGAACAGTTCCTCGGAAACTGCCGCCCCCAGGACCTGCTGCACAAACGCTTTTTCGTACAACCCGGTCAATTGCCCCCCCGCATCCTCAATCACGGTTTCCATCAGATAGACGGGGATACAGGCAACCACTCCCAAAATCACACCCACCCACAACACCGGCAGCATGATGCTGCGAAACCGAAAAGCTCCCACCAATCCCAATAACACAAGGGTAGGCACGAGCGAGACCAACAGCGGTAGAGTTTCCATTCAAATCTCCAGAGTCACGGACACAATGTCCGACCAACGCCCCATCATTTCTCCAGCATCTTCTGCAGCCGGGCCCAACTTCAGTTCGTGACGAACTCAAGAATTCGCACTGCGTTGCCCTTACTTTGTGGATGACTGGTTTTCGCAACCCGCAATTTTAATTGGTGCGGCCCCGGTTCCAGATCCGTGGCCAACATGACCGTCCTTGGATAATGCAACCCTTTACTGAATCGATGAAACAGTTCACGGGTTTCGAAATCAGCACCATCAAGTGAATATTCCACTCGACCTGCATCAGGCCCAGCGAGCACGTACAGCCCAACAGCTTGCCCTTCAAAATCGAACGTCAATTCAGCTGCATCCGCCTCGGTACAGAGCATCTCAAGCTGGGTAAAGCGGCCCCGTTTTCCACCGGGAATGGAGTCCCACGCGGGTATCCCCAAAACCCAGGACTTGTCGAACTTCGATTTTGCGACCGGGACAAGTTGCCCCTGAACATAGCTACCCGTATCGAGTGGTTCAGGCACAAGATGCCTGCCTGGGTTGGAATCAGACAAGGCTTGATGATCAGCCCACGCAGCGTCAAGCAGTTCTTCAATCATATCAGCAGCAACACGATTGCCAGCTGGCGCAGGATGAGTCCCCCCATATTGCTTCCAGGTAAGCTGCTTTGCCTCAATCCGCTCGGCCACTTCACGTGCCAAGTCGATCGTCGAGACACCATAATGTGCAGCCACCGATTCATGAGCACCACTACTGACGGGTGTTTTCCCCTGCTGCAACAATTCGAGCATCGGGGGATTCACAAAGTGTGTCACGATAACATCCATCGATGGATTCTTTTCGCGTGCCGTCCTTAGAATTCCCTCCATCCCACGTCGACATTCGCGTTCAGCGTGTGACGCATCCTGATCATCATTGACTGCAAATTCAACGAAAAGCAAATCTGGTTGCATCGCAAGTACATCGCGTGCCAATCGGTGGGCACCGGTGGTTGAACACGTCGAACTGATTCCTGCGTTGATGAACTTGAACTGGGTGCCAGGAAAACGTCTTCGCAAATCCTGCTCCACCATGACACGGTAGCCATTCATTTCAGTAATCGAACCACCAATGAACGCAACGGTTCCTTTCTTCTTACCTGCAAATGCTTTCCACGAATTATCAAAGTGATTGCGAAAATGAACATTGCCAGAGGTTTCCGCAGCAACTTGCCCGGTGTGAATGTAATGATGCTGTTCTAAAAACTTCCTGAGTCGGCTCATCGTCGCCGTGTAATATTTCCCGGGAACACCATCGCGTCCATGATTAAAAAAACCATGTTTGGCATTTGGGTAACCCACAAGCTCGCATTGATTTCCCAGCTCTGTTGCCGCTTGCGTGTATTTTTCGACCGTCGCAAACGGCACCGTTGGATCATCCTTACCGTGAAAAATAATGGTGGGTGGCAAGTTTTTTCGCAGTTGATGAATGGGAGAAATCTCCTTGGCAGGAACGCCCAGACGCTTGGCCAAATTCGCTGCCGCCGCCTCGTTGGAGGGAAGCCCTTCAAGCGGAGCCAAGACCATCGCGGGATTGAACAGTGCCATCAGATTGGGCACACAATTGACCGTCAAATCATCCGTCAACTCGTCCATCCCTTGAATGACTGCCGTACACGCTGCAAGATGTCCCCCGGCGGAACCGCCAGCGGCCACAATGCGATTGGGGTCAATTCCCAGCCGGCCCGCATTGGTTCGAATCCAACGAATGGCTGATTTTGCATCCGCGACGCAACTCGCAGCGAATGTCTTGTGACGACTCAGGACACGATAATCGACCGTGATCGCTACCATCCCCAGCGATGCGAGATCACGGCACTGGTTCTCAAACTGTCCCGGAGTCCCTCCCCGCCATCCACCTCCGAAGAAAAACACAATCGCAGGTCGCATCTCTTCAGGTTTGTGGTTGGGAGGGTCGAAAACCCAAAGCTTCAATTCAGTCTGTGGCGTTGTCTTGTAAATCTCAACGCGAGCACCTTCCAAATTCGGTGGGTATCCGCGCGATTGCCCAAATGTAACGGCGGGAATCAGCAGCAACAGTAGAAACGAAGCGAATCTCATCGGGTGCTCTCAGCGGGAATCAACAATCGTCGTGACCGCGACCACCCTTTTCGAGACTGGTAAAACGCGCTCGCCACAGATTTCAAAATCTTACACCAATCTCACACGGGACCTGCCTCATCCCTTCGCAATTTCGCGTCAGAAAACAGATTCGTCACATAAATTCGTCACATAAAGTGGATACACCGCAGCCAACTGGCAGCGTTGTTTGAAGCCAGGCGTTTCCCGCAGGTCGGAATAAAAACACCGACCTGCGACTCGAAGAATGCAAGTCCCCAGCACTTTTCCTGCAAGGAGCAAACGTTAGCGGTACGTCGCTTGAATCACATTGCCGAGATCATGCCGCCGACATCAAGTCGCAGAAATCATGCAAAATCTTATCCTACCCAACCACCACAAGTCCGCTAGAATCAAGGGAAAGCACCGGTGTATCCCAGTCCATCATGGCGCAACCAACGGCTTCTCAGATTCGCCATTTCAATATCACGACAAAAGATTCAGGCATGATGTTCATCCAACAACTGACGCAACTGAGGTATCGCAAACAGGCAGGCTGCCTGCTCATCGCTGGCGTCATTCTTGCCAGCCCCTGGTTGCTGAATCCGTTGAGCTTGCAAGGCCAGGATGCGGCACTTGAGGCGTTCCGACGGATGCATGCGGAACTGCGAGAACAGATGGCACAGGATTTGGATCAGGCAATCGTCTACCTCGATGCAGAAGTCGAGAAACAGCCGGAATCCTCTGACGTGCAGGTCCTGCGACACAGCCTTGCTTCAAAACTTTCGGACGAAGCGCGCTACGTTGAGGCAATGGAGCAATACCAGAAACTGCTGGATTACCAGATCGCGCACCTTGAGCAACAGGAGCAGCAATACGGTTTAGGGATGACCCTTCGAAGCCTTGCAGAGGTTAGTGAGCTTGCCAATCGAAGTTCCAACCTCGAGTCAGCGGTCAACAAGGCTCTGACGGCGTTCCGAGCTCTCCCTGCCGAGACCCCGCGAGCTTGGGATCCACTCTCACAATTGGTGGTGTCCAAAGCCCACTCGCTAGTCGAAGACGACCGGGCTGACGAAGCGGCGACAGGAGTTGCCCAACACGTTGAAGCGATTGAGGCTGCGTGCAATGCAGCAGATTCCACGGAGTCAACGATGCACGCCCATATTGCGCTCCTGAAAAGACTGACAAACTCCAACCGTAACAACGATCAATGGCGAGAGGCCTACATCGGCAAACTGGAGGTGGCCTGCAACGCGGGTTTCGAGCGTTTCCCAAAATCCATGCGACTGCAGAATGATTACGCCGAAACACAGTACTTGATGATCACACAGTGGGGCCAGGGTGATCCAGATGCCAACGAAAAACGAATCGAAACGGCCTACGCAAAACTCAGCCTCCCCGCCATTTCCAACCGCTCGGTCAATGCGATTCTTCGCCGTATCGAAGTTCAGCGTGAACAGATGCAAGCCGCCAAACCTGTCGCATCACTCGTGGGCCAACCCGCACCCGAATGGGAGATCGATGGTTGGGCCAACACGGTAGGAGTGACCCGCAAATCTTTTGAGGGACAAGTTGTGCTGCTCGATTTCTGGGCCATGTGGTGCGGGCCATGCATTGCGACCTTTCCACACTTGCGCGAATGGCGTGAAGAATTTGGCGATCAAGGTTTTGAAATTGTCGGCGTCACCCAATACTACAATTTCGAGTGGGATGCCGAGCAAAAGCGGGCATCGCGTGCCAGCGGTGAAATCACGCCGCAGCAAGAACGCGAAACACTGGCGAGTTTCCTCGAGCACCATCAATTGGAACACCCAGTCATGGTGGCACCCAAGAACAGCCAGATGAGCAGCAATTATGGAGTGAAAGGAATCCCGCATGCCGTGTTGATCGACCGTGACGGGACCGTCCAACTGGTGAAAACCGGTGCGAGCCCGGACACAGCAAAAGAGATCCACGACAAAATCAAGGAACTGCTGCAAGCTTCCAAGTGAACCAGCGTCTGAAACCGCGTCAACTATCCAAACCCGGGTTCCACGCGACGTGCCGGGACCAGCGTGCACCGCTGGGCGGTGCAATCGAAGGTGCGACAGATGTTGCGACAGATGTTGCGATCGACGCAAATCATGATTTTCGCGACACCCATCCCGGGCCACCCTCGACGTCTCGGGATGCGCGATTGCGACTCACACACCGGCGAATTCCCAGCCCGTCCAGTGAGGCTTTCCGCCTATCTCAGCCCCCCAACAAACGTCTGAACAACGAGGTCGACGTCAGGATTGGGGTCGGGGTGCTGGATTGCGAAGCCTCTGACATGAACATGCGTTTTGAGAAGAGCGGCACTGCGATTTCCAGTCTGGTCTGGTCATCTTCCGCCTCCACGTTGTTATTGGGATCACTGTCCACATCAGCTTGGTCGTAGGAACTGACCTGCATGTTGACAACGCTGGTACCGCGTTTCAAGGTCCGTGCTTGAAGCACCACGGTGGCAGTCTCACCGGCAGCCACCTCCCCGATGACCCAGGTGTCTTCAGAACCTGGTAAACCGTACGTGCCCCGCTGGGGAACCGCACGCACCAACTCAAGCTCAGGAGGCAAGACAATCGCAGCGGAGACGCCTGTCGCGGTTTCCGGCCCGGCGTTCGTCACCGTGAAGCTCATTTCAACCACCTCACCCAAAGCGGGCCTGGGATTCCCGGCCACCGCAGACACGGAAACGTCAATCAACTTCGGCGTGACCGTCACCAGACTGTAGTCATTTTCTGAAGTCACACCATTATCAGGTGTACTGTTTGGATCGTACTGGTCCGAAGCGATGATTTCAGCGGTGCTTGTGATCGGTTCCTTGGAATCTACCGTTGCGACCAACTGCATTGACGCTGCCGACCCGGAATCAATTTCAGGAATCATCCACAGCCCATTGAACAGATCGTATTCCCCAGCACCATTGGCGACCCGAACAAAATCCAGTCCATACGGCAGGAAAGATCGCACCCACACATTTGACGCATTTGACGGCCCGTCATTGAATACAATCAGTGTGTAGAACATTTCTTCATTCTGATTGGGCGTGGCATCACTGGCATCAATGAACATTCGCAGGTCAGCGATCTGCGGTGTCACGGTAACAGCCGCATAGTCATCTTCACTCTCAACATCATTATTTGGCGTTGAATCCAGATCGGGCTGATCACACAGCACGACTTCGGCTTGATTGACCAGTGGCTCGGGAACGTCTACGCGAGCATCGATTTCCAGCGTGGGACGGGTGCCTACCGGAATCTCACCCACCTGCCACAGCCCCAACACGGAATCATAGACTCCGTGGCTCGCTACGATTTCAGAAGCAACCAATCCATCTGGCAATTGATCCCGCACAACGACGCCTGTCGCAGAGGAGGGCCCCTGGTTGGTAAGTGCCAATTCAAAGGTCACGATATCGCCAACGTTGGGGGTGGGATCATTCACTACTTTCGTCAACGCCAGATCGACTAGCTGAGGCGTCAGGCTGACGCTCGCCTGATCATCCTCTGTGGGATCATTATTGCCCGGAGTACTATCGGGGTCGTACTGACTTGAAGCGATCACTTCGGCTGTATTGATTTTCTCACCAAGTTCACTGACAAGCACGGTGAGTTGCAAAGTTTCCTGCGCATTCTCGCCGATGGTGGGTACTCTCCATATTCCATTACCTGAAGCATTGTAGGTACCCGCTGTCGCATCAGCCGAAACAAACGTCATCCCTGTTGGGATCTGATCGAGCACCTGCACATTCAAGGCCTCGTCGGGACCACCATTATTCAGCACGACCGTATAAACAACCTCCGTATTGATACCGGGGTGATCATCATTGACGGACTTGGTCAATGACAGATCGGCGCTGGCAGTTGTATTGGTCACCCATGCCTGATCATCCTCATCATTCCCATTGCCGTCGATCCCATCATCGTTACCTGGCGTACTATCAAAATCGTACTGGTCCGAAGCGATCACCTGAGCACGATTGGTCCAGGTACCTGGAAGTGCAACATCCGTGATGATGTCCAACGTCGCGTTGCGCCCAGCCGCCAGCGTGGGTACAGACCAGACACCATTGGAGAACGTCCCGACCTCTGGATCACTGCTGGCAACGGTCACTCCGCTGGGAAACTGGTCCTCAATCTGGATCCCCGTCGCAGTGTCGGGCCCAGCATTGGAAACCGTCAGCGTGTAAGTCAGTTGACCATTGACGGACGGACGAAAAGGACTGGCGGTCTTATCAAGGGAGAGGTCAATGATCGTAGGCTGGATCGACACTGAGGCTTGATCATTTTCTCCCGGCACATTATTCCCGGGAGTTGAATTAGGGTCGGCCTGATCTGCGGCGGTGACCTCCGCTGAATTGACCTTCACTCCGATGCTCTCCACCAACGCTCTTAAGTCGAGCGTGACAATTTCCTGCGGATCGATCTGGCCAATGGTCCAGACACCTTGCTGGCTATCGTAAGTGCCGCGACTTGGCTGCGCGGTACTGTAAGCCAAACCCTGCGGCAATTGATCCGTCACGGCAACACCGGTGGCCGCATCAGGCCCCAGGTTGGTCACCGTGATCGTGAACACCGATACTTGCCCTACATCAGGCCGCTCATTGTCAACGAGCTTTTCAAGCACCAAATCGGCTACCTGCGGCGTGACCGTTACCGAATCCTGATCGTTCTCGTTGGGGTCATTATTGTTTGGCGTGGAATTGATGTCAGGCTGATTCGCAGTGAGCACCTGAGCGACATTTTCCAATGTCCCCGTCGCGGTGACTTCGGCTGTAATATTCACGGTCACAACCTCGCCGTTGGCGACCTTACCCACATTCCAGACACCCGTTGCCCCGTTGTAGGAACCCCGCGTTGCAATGGAACTCTGGTAAGCCAACCCCGAGGGCAGCAGGTCTTTCACAGTAACCCCGGTCGCTTCGGTTACCCGCGAATTGGTAAGTTCAATGGCGAATTGGACGAGGTCTCCGACATTGGGTCGCTGATTGTCGACACTCTTGGTGATCGACAGGTCAATTTGCTGTCCGACAACGTCGACGCCCGCTTGGTCATCTTCACCTATGGAACCATTGCCGGGCGTGGAATCAGGATCCTGCTGATCGAGCGTCTGGACCTGGACGATATTTGTTAACGGGGTATCGTTGGTGGAAGTGGCGGTAATGGTCAGTGTCGCGGTTTGCTGCACATCTAATCCACTAACATTCCAGATTCCAGAGGCGGAGTCGTAGGCCCCCACTGCGGTATTGGAACGCACATAGGCAAGTCCATCGGGCAGCGCATCGAGCAAGGTGACTCCGGTCGCTGGATCGACACCCGAATTGGTGACGGTGATCGTGAAGTGCACATCATCGCCAACATTGGGTTTTGCATTATCGACGACTTTCGTGACGGACAGGTCTGCGGTTGCAAGTTCGAAACTTGCCGAATCATAATCGTCTTCCGTCGGAACCGAATTCCCGGGGGTACTATCGGAATCGTACTGGTCAACCGACCAGACTAGCGCCGTGTTGGTCGTCGCCTTAACGGTGTCGACCACGGCATCAAGCAACAGGGTTGCTGTGGCACCACTGGCAAGACTTCCTACCGACCATTCACCTGAATTGAGATTGTAATTTCCTGAACTCGCCTCGCTCCCCGCGAAAATCAAACCATCCGGCAAATCATCCTTGACCACCAGATTCGTCGCGTCATCTGGCCCTGCATTGCTGACCACGACGGTGTAACGGATCGATTGTCCCAGAATGGGGCGAGCAATATCGATTCTTTTGGTGAGATCAACGTCAATGACCGGTGGGGTGATCGTGACGGACTGTTGGTCATCTTCGGATTCAATTCCATTTCCCGGCGTGCTATCTGGATCATATTGATCAGCCGCCGAAACCTGAGCCATATTGGTTTTTGTACCCGGCTGATCAACGCTGGCAACGATGGTCAGCGTCGCCTGCGATCCAACCGCAATTGTTCCGACACTCCACACACCCGAACCCGCATTGTAAGTCCCCTGAGGAACCACCCCCGACCTGTAGGTCATTCCCTCGGGCAACTGGTCCATGACTTCAACATTCGTCGCGGCGTTTGGCCCCTGATTACTCACAACAATGGTGTAGGCAACGTTCTGCCCCACATTTGTCCGAGCATTGTCAACCGTTTTCGACAGGTCCAAGTCCGCCTGCTGAGGCGTGAGCGAAACGCTGTCCTGGTCATCCTCTGATGCAATTCCATTTCCCGGTGTGCTATCGAGGTCTTCCTGATCGGCCTTCATGACCTGGGCTACGTTGACAACCGCGTTAACATCCGTGACACGTGCCTGAATCTCCAACTGGGCTGAATTCTGGTTCGGGATGGTTCCCACGACCCATTGCCCTGTGGACGACGTGTAGGTCCCCACACTGGCGTTGACCCCCACAAATGAAAGCCCGGTTGGCAGAATGTCTTGCACTTCGATTCCGGTTGCGTCACTCGGCCCGGCATTGCTGACCACCACCATGAAGGTCACGGTGTCATTCAAATTCGGTGTCGCGTCATCTACCGTTTTGACCAATGACAAATCGATTTGCGTGGCCCCAATGATCTGGGAATCCTGATCGTCCTCACTCGCTACATTGTTGTTGGGGGTTGAATCGGGATCCCACTGATCGCTGGCAAACACCTCTGCCGTGTTGGTCAGTTGATTCGCGTTCGTGGCGATGGCATTGATTGTCAGACTGACGTTTCCATTCGCACTGAGTGCACCCACATCCCAAATCCCACTGCCACTCGTGTACTGCCCGGACGTCGCGCTACTTGAAACGTACTCCAAACCCGACGGCAACAGATCTCTTACCAACACGCCAGTAGCACCGTCCTGCCCTGCGTTGGACAATGCCAACGTGAACACGATTGCTTCACCCACAGTCGGCGAGTTGTTATCCACAGTCATTGTCAATGACAAGTCAGCTTCCGGTGCTTGAATGGTGACCGTGCTCTGATCGTCCTCGCCCGCCGCACCGTTATCAGGCGTACTATCGATGTCGACTTGATCTGCCGCAAACACCTCGGCAGTATTCGTCTTGCTGCCGGGGATCTCTACCGTCCCGACCAAAGTCAATGTCTGGCTGGCACCGGGGGAAATTGCACCGACCGTCCACAAACTGGTGCCGACGTTGTAAGCACCCTGCGTCGCTGATGCATTGGAAAACGCGATCCCGCTTGGCAATTGATCCTTGACCTCAACCCCTGTCGCAGTACTCGGCCCTGCGTTGCTCACCACCAACGTGTAATTCACGTTGTTGCCGACAATTACCAACGTTGGATCAGCTGTTTTTACCAATGACAGGTCGATCGATTCTGTTTCAAAGGAAACCGACGCCTGATCATTCTCATTGGCCTGCTGACCGTTACCAGGTGTGCTGTTGGGATCAAACTGATCCGATGCACTGACCTCGGCAAAGTTAACCCGTGCCCCGGCCGACTGAATCCGACCGCTCAGTTCCAGCGTGGCATCGTTTCCGTTATTGACGGTGCCCACTGTCCAAATCCCGGTACCACTGTTGTAACTGCCCTGCGATGGCGTCGCGGAAACAAAAATCACGCCATCAGGCAATTGATCGCTCACAGCGACATTGGTTGCAGCGTCTGGACCATTGTTTGCCAAGGAAAGCGTGAACCTGACAAGCTCATCAATATTCGGAGAAGTATTGTCAATCGACTGCGTAAGGCTTAGATCAGCCTGAGTGAAGTTGGCAAAGTTCTGGGCGATGTTTGTTTGACCAACCGTACCCACAATATCCGCTTGACCATCGATATTGGCTGTCCCTGTGATCTCAAGCTCAATCGCCCCAATACTTGACAAATCAGCCCCACCACCGCTCGTGGCAGTGAAGCTCGAAAAGGCCAGAAACTCTTTCTGAGAAACCTTCCCACCGGTTTGTGGGATCGCCAGTGTTGCACTGCTGTAGCGATTCGCGGAACCAAAAGCGCCATCGTCAGAGTACAGTCGCACCACCGCCTGGCTCCCCGCTAAATCTGCCCCAACTTGCAGTTGTAATCCAAGTGCCGTACCGCTGTCGGTCACATCGATCGAATTCAGCCCCTTGTCATCAATCACCGCCGCATTGTTGTCAAACCCATCCCAACTGACTCGACGTTCACCATCACCCTGTCCCGTGGACCCAAATACCAACAGCCCGGGCAAACCCAGTGTCGTATCGTTGACACTCAACTGGATGGCACCCGTACTGCTCGTCAAATTGACAAACAGATCGCGCTCGCCCCCAATCACTTCCGGCGCTGAAACCGACGTGGTTACCGGCACACCATCATTGGTCGTATCGGTAACCTGCTGAGTGGTTTGATTGAAAGTATCGATGGCAGTCACGATCGTGCCGGCAACCGCATCACTGCTGAACGTGGTCAGCGGCGAGACCATCTGGGTCAAAGTACTACCTGAGACTGTCTGGGCACCCTGAAACACAAAGTACCCGCCGGCAGACAGTCGGTTGAAGGAATAGCGGCCGTCGACACCCGTTGTTGTCGAACTCACCAACTCATCCGAGCCCTGCTGAAAGATCCCATCTCCATTGTCGCGATACAACGACAAAGAGGCTGATGCGACTTCTTCCCCGGAGCTATATCCATTTCCGGAGAAATCATCAAAAACAAGGCCAGTCACGGATGCTAAATCCGTCGCAACCAACAATCGTCGGTTCTCTAGGGCCTCAAGAAAGAGCTGCCGCCGTGGACGCATCTTTGCGTCTCGTCTCCGTTTTCTTCGCATCGCTATCCTGCTCTCAACAGAAGAAATCACTTTCCAAGTGGACGATTGTGTGACACACCGAAAACGAAAAAACAAGAGGCCTGGGCAATTTAGACGCAATGCACGGTCTCTAATGTTTGGGTTGACAAATTTCCCTGAACCACTCTCTCAAAAACAGGCAATCATCCTTTTTTCTAGCGACTGGACAGAGACCGGCCAGCCGAGCCACCACCCCTGCGATTCGCAAACATAACCTTCAAAACAAGGCAAAACGCGGCATTCAGCCGTATTCTCGGCTGCCTCACCGAACAACACACGACGATCAAATGAACAAGCTAGCCAAGACAGGTCAAACAGCGACCAACGGATAACTAGGGCATCAAGACTGCGTCACTCCAGGCAAGCAAGGAAAGACAGGCAAGGATTTTAATTCCCGCTCGTGGGCCGCAGAAAGTTACTGATTTTTTAAATCTTCGTCCAATTTCTGGACTGGACGCGTACTCAAACGTGACTGCGAATCTCGCAACGACGAGGTTAGCAACACCGCGTACGCACGCAAATCAACCATTCCTGTTTCTCCAAACGCTGATTCCCCTGGCGTGAGATTCAAAGCCTGCGTTTGCGTCAACCTTGACTCTCGGTGATCCCAACACAGTGTTGGATAGAAACGTGAATCGAATCGACAAACAAAGATCGAATTTTCAGAGGTTCGCAATTACGATACAGCAGAAAGTTGCGCCCACTTTCACCCCGTCCATTCCTGCTCGCCCCGTCTATCCCTGCTCGCCCCGTCAAGTCGTGCTCTGCCTTTCGCAGCACCCTTCCTCAACTCTCACAGCCTTAGCTTCTGTTGGTATATGACGACCCTCGCCACGACTACCGACGCCCCATTGTCCCAAGGCGAGATGCCGCTCCGCTTTGCTTTTCCTGGCCGAGCATCTGATCTCATGCAGCAACATTTCCGCCGCGATGCGGAGGACGCTTGTCTGTCATGGAAATTCAGAATGTACTACCGCTTCAGACCGTGGATCCCAGTTCCATTTCGACAATTACTTCAACGTGGCAGAAACCGTTCCATTGATGTCGCAAACGACTGGTTTCTGCCCACAAACTTCACACGGGCTTTCCATTCGACGGTATCACAAGATCCGGATCAGCAAGTCATCCACCCTTGGCCAGATCAGCACCAGATGGCCGTTTGCCTGACTCACGACGTTGAGACGGACACTGGGGTGGGATTGGTTGATCGTCTGGCAACTCTGGAAGAGACCCTTGGGTTCCGCTCAGCCTGGAACTTTGTGCCCCACAAATACAAACTTGATCACGGATTGATAGCGGACCTTCAAGATCGTGGGCATGAAATCTGTGTTCATGGTTACAACCACGATGGACGCCTATTTGAATCCAGACGGATCTTCAATCACCGCATGCAACACATCAATGCTGCAATTCGCAAATTCCACAGCAAGGGCTTTCGAGCGCCGATGGTGCACCGAAACCTGCGATGGATGCAGGCACTGGACGCTGATTATGACGCATCCTGTTTTGACGTTGATCCATTTCAGGCAATGTCCGGCGGGATCGGATCGATGTGGCCATTCATTGCTGGCAAGTTGGTGGAATTGCCTTACACCATGCCCCAGGACCACACATTGCTGGTAACCCTTGGTGAAACCACACCGCGAATCTGGATTGAAAAACTTGCGTTCCTTCGCCAACACTCAGCCATGGCACTGATGATCACCCACCCTGATTACCTCGATACAGCCGCGGCGTTGAAGGTATACGATGAATTTCTGAAACATCTTTGCGAGCAGTCAAATGCATGGTCCGCGTTGCCTCAAGAGATCGCCCAGTGGTGGCGAACCCGCGATGCGATGACAATCCAGCTTTGTGACAGTTCAAGCACAATCACTGGCGACCCAGCAAAGCGAGCGAGGCTCACCTCCATGTCCTCACTTTTCCCAACCAATGCAACGGGTTGAAGCACTCGACTTGATGCACAACCAACACGATTGATCTGGACACAACATCAACGCGTCATCGACAACCCGTCGCCTGCTGTTCATCAAGATTGTCCCGCTCGAACTCCCTGCGACGAATCATCTTGAATGGATGAACTGGCAGCAGCAACGTTGTGATCAAGTAGCACACCGTACAGGGAAACCAGAATTTTTGCCTGATGCTCCCACGTAAGACCGTTATCGATTCGCTGTCTTGCCAGACAGCCCAAAGCAACTCTACGCTCACGGTCATCCATCAGACTTACAGTCTGCTCAACGAATGAGTCGACATCATTGCGTTCAGCATAAAGTGCCGCGTCTCCTGCGGTCACCATATTTTCATGTGTTTGAAAGCAGACAGTGGGCTTGCGCAATGACATGTATTCCATTGTTTTGATCGTCGTGCAACTATCGTTATACGCATTGCTGGGATCTGGTGTGAGGCAGATATCAAACGACGCAACCTGCATTGGTACAGAAGAAAATGGCAAGGCACCTGTGAACACAATCTCGTCCAAAACATCAAGTTCAACTGCCAAACGACGCAAGTGGGGAAGCGCAGATCCATCTCCGACAATCACCGCAATGAAGTCTTCTCTACGCTGCTTGTATTTCAAATCGTGCACAACTCGAACCATGTAGTCCACGCCATCCTGGACACCGATGACTCCCACATACCCCAACACCAACTTCCCACGACGTTTGACATCATCAACGGCATCCACTTTACCAAGGAATTTATCGCTGGGACCATTTCGAACAATGACACAACGTTGCTGGTTCACGCCACAGCGATTGAGATGCACTTGCTGCTGTGTTTCATTGGTGGAAATCAGCTTATCCGCTCGCCGCACAACAAACCGTTCCACTGAAAGCAAAACACGATAGACGACATTGGGATCATCACTGTCCCGTCTTGCCAAATACAGTTCCGGCGACAAGTCATGATGGTCGAACACGAATTTTTTTCCAAACAGCTGGTAAAAAACACCGATCAAACCAGTCAAGTCGGGCGGGGTATGCACATGCACCACATCAAATCCGTGTCGAATCCACACGAAGACAGACAGGAAACACATCATGCACAGGCTGTACGCATACTCCCATACATACCCAACAAACCCGTTGCTTTCCCAAGTAGCGGGATACCGATAAACCTTCGCACCAACCGCATGATCGGACCAGCGGCGGGAATATCCAGTGGGACAGATCACTGTCACCTTGAAGCCCGCTTCCACGAGCGATTGTGCTTCCAACGCCACACGCCGATCTTCCGGAAAACTATTGTTTTCCAGAAGCATCAGAATGCGCGGACTCGTTACGCGACGTTTCATCGAACAACTGCCTTTATCAAGCGAACCACTCCAGTGCCGAATTCCATTGCATCTGAAACGCAATTCAAACGACTCAAACATACCTTCTAAATTAATATTCCCACCGCTCTTGCAGCAGCACGCCGACAGTCATGCCCCACCCAAGCCGCGTCCTCCATTCAAAATGATCACGGCACAAATCGAAACCAGACCCTCAGCACATAGCTCACACTCTGCTCACAAACCTGTCGCACCAGAGGCAACAGGCACCAACAGAGAGCAAAATACACAACCAACACGAAAAAACATGTAAGGGCCTGGTTCAAACTGCCCAGCCCGCTCATCCCCACAAGCCCAAGGGAAATCGCAAATGGGACCATCATTCCTCTTATATCAACCGCCACGCCTGATCTCCTCAGGTAGAACCAGGATGTTCCCACCGCAACGAAATTGGCAATGATCTGTGTCCACGCGGCGCCACTGATTCCCCACACGGGAATCAGACCCAGACCACAAACGACATTCACAAAACTGGAAATGGTGCTCACTCGAATTGGAACTGATGAAAATCCGGACGCAACAGCAGTCGAGTTCATCAACTGCGTCATACCTGCAAACGCAAATCCGCACATCAGCAATGGCAAGATGGGGGCGGCTTCCAAATACTGAGCTGAGAAAAGAAGCAGAACAATTTGCTCCTGCAACACAAATGACACCAGCGTCGCGGCTGACAGCAACACCGCTACGATCAACAAGACAACGTTCATCAAGCGAGCACCTTCCTCTCTTCTTCCGCTTGAAATCAGCTCGGTAACACTTGGAAAATAGACGACCAGCAAAGATTGTAAAATTCGACCACAGGATTCGGGAAGCTTGCCTGCGATGCCGTAAATCGCGACACTGCCAGGAAGCATCAACGCACCCAAAATCAACACCGTAAGTCGACTGTACAGATATTGAAAAATATCAGCTCCATAGAGCGGAGCACTGAACGAAAAAACTTCTCCCACGATTCCGCGATCCACCTTCTTTGCACTGAGAATCATTTGTCTTAAAGCGGAACCGGGCATCAACAACAAAATCGTGATGGCACAGACAAAGACTTCCACCCACAACAGCTCACGAACTCCCAGTTGGGCAAAGCACACGAGGGAAACAATTGCAGCCAGTCTCAATATCGCCGAAATTACTTTAACCGTCGCATGGGAGACAAATCTTTTTCTCCCCTGCTGAATGGCAAACAACGTATTTCGACAACTGCCAAGGATAAAAAGAGGCGGCAGGAACCATGCAAGCTGAGATACTTCTGGATTAAAAAAATACGCAAGGACAGGCTTTCCCAACGCAGCAACGAGGATCGCGAGGCCAAAAAAAGCAACTGCCCGGCTCAGAATAATCAATCCCGCAACAGTCAGTGTTCGTGAATCCTCGCCACTGGCCAGGCTCTTCACCAGAGTCAGGCTCAAACCCAAAGCACCGACAACTTCGAATCCATTTGCAACAACCAGCAGGATGGTGAATATCCCAAAATCTGCAACCGGCATTTCCTTGGCGAGCAATTTCAAACTAAGGAAATGCACTGCCAGCATCAACACGGTGCCCACGATTGACAGAGTGCTGTTCCTCAAGAATAACTTCCCAAAAGAAGTACTCACGGGCTCGCCCCCGCTGACTCATTGATTTGCGAAGTCCTTTCATTCCGCCCAGAAGCAGGGTCACGAAAGCGTGTCATCAAGTGGCGAATTCTGCCAAGCTGCTCCTGTCGCAGAAACGCCACGACTTCAGATGGCACCTCATACTCCTCACGCGAAAACC
The DNA here is from genome assembly GCA_002862205.1 of Planctomycetaceae bacterium. GTDB lineage: Bacteria > Planctomycetota > Planctomycetia > Pirellulales > Pirellulaceae > Rubripirellula. Next base: position 16,590 of record PKCN01000048.1, read on the forward strand.
ATTGCGACACAAAGCCAAAGACTTCCCCAACGTTGTGCAGCACATCGTTACCAGATCGCACGCGGAGAAGTTTCAACATCTCGAAAACGGGATGATATCCCATCATGCAATTTCTCTTGCCCCGAGAAATACCGCGCAGCAGATAACTCCCCTCTGCACTTCCAGTCGGTTTCAAATGCAATGCTTCCAATTCTGCCAACGCTCTTACCTTCCAACCACGCTGCCGGGCAGCAACGCCAGCCATCATGTCGGCCCCGCCAAATTTCAACGTTAAAAATCCTCCAATGTCTTCGTAACAGGAGCGTCGAAAAAGCTGATAAGCCCCTCCAATGCTGAGTTCATTGAATCGGATCGGTACGAACACGTCACCAAGCAGATCTTTTCGAGTACCGCCCAAAAGTCCCACTTCAGGATCCGATTCAAAATGACCGAGTAAAGTTTCGTAGTAATCAGGCGGCAGTTCTATGTCAGCATCCAAAATGCCAAGGTACTCGTAGCCAATGTCGCCAAGTGCTTCCACACCCGCCTGCACGGCCTTGATCTTACTTCCGAACTGCCGATCATTGCTTTCACGCCGCAGCAAGCGAATGAACTCGAATTGATCGGCATAGCGAGTGACAATTTCGTCAGTACAATCGGTCGATCCATCACTCACAATGACCCATTTCTGGGGCATCACAGTTTGCCGCAAAACCGTTTGCAACGTCTTCTCAATGAAGGCCGCTTCATTTTTTGCTGCTGTAACGATTGCGTATCTTGCGATGCTCATATCTTACGCTTCGAATTTCGTTGTTCGCAGGGACTTGTATTTCTCCGCCAGTATTCTCAGCAAGATGCTGCAATCGAGTCGCACTTGACCATGCAACGCGAGAAATTTCCGGATGGGGTATCGGGCCCGGTCAGGCGTCGCAACTACACACAAGGTGTGTGGCCAACCTTGATGCGCGAATGTCAATCGAAAACCTGTCTTCGGCGAATACGCCCAGCAATACGCTAGCTGCAGTGCAATCGACAAAACTTTGCAATCACCAACAAAAGCGCCGGTGTCTTCGCCACGATTACCAAGCCGAACATGCCCCCAAGTCATCAACTTCCGATCGGAACACACGCCGCGGCTTGTCGTCAGATACTGATTTCGATGCATCACTTAGACCTTCCCAACGGTGTTGTGTGGTGGATGCTGAGACCCGACACGCTGAAAGGCGAGCAACATCAACACTGTCATGAAAACCATACCGGGGAATAACGTTGGTTTCGCAAACACCCCCTCCGCCATCGAGTGCACCATTCCAAACACCAGCCATGAAAACGCAAACCCATACCCGGGATCCTTGCTGATTCGAAAGCCAACTGTGGCACGGTGAAGGGCGATGAGCAGCGCCAGCACAA
>PKCN01000114.1 GCA_002862205.1 Planctomycetaceae bacterium
CGCAGCAAACGAGTGCGAAATTTCACCCCCGGCAGCAGAAGTTGAAGAATCAAGACAATCGCAAACGTGGGAACGGTGTAGTTGCCTGCCAATTGCACGAGTGACCACGATAACGTCATCGCTGTGCCTCCCATTTCGGTTGCAGTGTCTTGCCCGGGGATCGGCAGGCGTTTGAGTTGCAATGAAGCAATGGCGAAGCAAAGGTAGATGGAAAGCACCGCAGACGCAGAACAAAGAAAGTAGCACCAATCAATGAGACGGAAGCCTTTGATTTCTCGCGACTGTGGTCTTTCGCCATGAGGAGACTAGGGGTTTGTCTCTGGCATAAGTTAAACTTCCGTGAAGCTAGGTGGCATTAAAGAACCACATCGCTTCAAAGTAGGTTTCTCAATACTTAACACCCAGGAACTTACCGTCTCGAACGCTCTGCTCAGGAATGGGCTGAGACAATCGATGTCTGCCTGATGCCTCGCTTGTTTTTAGCCAAGCTTGTATTCGTGACTTCAATGTCAGCTTGCAATTCGCTTGTGCAGCCTCAAGGTATTGTTCGCCAGTAGTCGATGATCGTGCTGGACGATCTCTTGAAGGAACTCGTTCTCATGAGTTGCTTGGCGACGGACACTTGGCCGTAGCTACTTGATGATCTGTTTTGAACGCAATAAGTGGATGACGGCATCGGCACAAGCATCGATGCTTTGCTCGGCTGCATCCAGCACAAGATCAGGTTTTGGCGGAGCTTCGTATTTCGCTGTGACACCGGGAAAGTTTGGTAGCTCACCTTCGTCGGCCATCTTGTATTGACCTTTCGTGTCTCTCTCTCGACAGACATCCAGCGATGTTGCGACATGGACGACAAGGAAGCGGTCTTCACCGATCAGTGTCCCAACTTTTTGGCGAACATCTTCTGAGGGGGCGACGAATGAGGCCAGGCATATCAAGCCGGCATCATTCAGGATATGAGCGAGGTGGCCGCTTCGTCGCAGGTTTTCACTTCGGTCGTCAGCAGTAAAGCCCAAGTCGCGGTTGAGGCCGCTGCGAACTTTTTCACCATCGATCATCGCAACCGCTCGACCCTGCTCGAACAGTTTTCTTTCCACAGCCTGGCCGATCGATGTCTTTCCACTGCCAGTGAGTCCTGTCAGCAGAACAGTAGCGGGTTGCTGTCCGAACCGGGCGGTACGTTCTTCTGCCGAGACTGCTGAGAATTCAGTCTTGTTGTCATCGTTCTTGGTTTCATCATCCCACACTGATTTGGGGGAACCATCTCCTGATTTGTCCAAGATCATGCCAGCAGCTACGGTGGCATTGGTGATCCGGTCGACCACGATGAACGCGCCTGTACTGCGATTACGGCGATAAGCATCAAAGTGAATGGGGGCATTCAGTGAGATGCTGACACGGCCGATTTCATTCAGACCCAACTCGGGTGCCGGATTGCGGTGCAGCGTGTTGACATCGACTTGATACTTCAGCGAATCGATGGTTCCAGGTTGTGTCTGTGAGGTGTGTTTGAACAGATAGGTTTTTCCGGGCACCATGGACTCGGAATCCATCCAGACCAGCATGGCTTCGATCTGGTCGCGCGATCGTGGCAAGTTGCCGGGGCGAACGATCATGTCTCCGCGACTTGCGTCGATTTCGTCTTCGAGGGTGAGGGTAATGGACAGGGGGGCAAAGGCTTCCTGCACCGCACCATCAAACGTCACGATTTCCTTGACCTTGGATGTTTGCCTGCTTGGCAAGACCATGATTTCTTCGCCCGCGCGAACGATTCCTGATGCGATGGTTCCGCAAAAGCCGCGGAAATCAAGGTTGGGCCGATTGACGTACTGCACGGGCATGCGGAAATCCTGCAGATTCCGGTCGCTGCCAATGTAGACCGTTTCGAGGAAATTCATCAGCGTGCTGCCGCTGTACCAAGGTGATTTTTCGCTTCGATCGACAACATTGTCGCCATCGAGTGCACTGATCGGAATGAAGTGCAGATCGGGCAGGTCCAGACGCATCGCAAATGATCGATACTCATCGCAGATTTCGTTGTACCTGCTTTCATCGAAATCGAGCAAATCCATCTTGTTGACAGCCACGATGACATGTCGAATGCCCAACAGCGAGACGATGAAACTGTGTCGTCGTGTTTGGGTCAGAACGCCGTGTCGAGCATCAATCAGGATGATGGCAAGGTCCGCAGTGCTGGCGCCTGTTGCCATGTTGCGTGTGTACTGCTCATGCCCCGGTGTGTCGGCAATGATGAATTTTCGTTTCGGTGTGCTGAAGTACCGATAGGCTACGTCAATGGTGATGCCCTGTTCACGCTCAGCCTTCAGTCCATCTGTCAGCAAGGCGGGGTCAAATTTTCCGCCAGTGGTACCCACCAGTTTTGACTCAGCTTCCAGTTGTGAAAGCTGATCTTCATAAATCATTTTGCTGTCGTAAAGCAGTCTGCCGATCAGCGTGCTTTTTCCATCGTCAACGCTGCCGCAGGTTATGAATCGCAGCAGTTGCTTTGATTCGTGCTGCTTGAGGTATGCATTGATGTCAGTGGCGATCAGGTCTGATTGATGGCTCATGAAATCGATTCAGAATTTGGTTGATCTTGGGGATTGGATCGGGGAGCGATGACTGACATTTCTGTGGTAGGAAGGTCTTCGCGTGACTGTGTCATGTTCGGCCCTTGGGCGGGCTGTGTTGGCGGAGCAGTGCCATGCGAGCGTGGCTCGTGATGCAATACTAGAAGTATCCGCGTCGTTTTTTTTCTTCCATTCCGGCACCGCCCTCATCCTGGTCGATGATCCGACCCTGCCGCTCACTCGTTTTAGCAAGCAGCATTTCCTGAATGATCTCAGGCAGTGTCGTCGCTTCACTCTCAACGGCACCTGAGAGTGGATAGCATCCTAGCGTTCGGAAACGCACCATTTTGGTTTCTTCTTTTTCGCCCGGAAGCAAAGGCATCCGATCGTCATCTCGCATCAGCAGAATGCCATCACGCTGAACAACCTTACGCATGGCTGATTTGTACAGCGGAACAATGGGGATGTTTTCCAGATGGATGTATTGCCATACATCCAACTCGGTCCAATTGCTCATGGGAAAGACCCGGATCGATTCACCCTTGTTGACTCGCCCGTTGTACAGATTCCAAAGTTCAGGTCGCTGGTTTTTGGGATCCCAACGATGTGATTTGTCGCGAAAGCTGAATACCCGTTCCTTTGCTCGACTTTTTTCTTCGTCTCGGCGTGCCCCGCCAAAGGCTGCGTCGAATTGGTGCTTGTCGAGTGCGGCTTTCAAGGCATCCGTTTTCATCAACTCGGTATGCCTCTCGCTGTCTTCCCATGGCTTGATGTCAAGCTTGAGACCCTCTTGATTGGTATGAACGATCAGATCGAGTCCCAGTTCTTTCCGTGCGTAACTCTCACGGAATTCGATCATCTCCCGGAATTTCCAAGTCGTGTCGACATGCATTAGAGGGAACGGAGGCTTGGCCGGATAAAAGGCTTTGAGGGCCAGATGAACCAACACTGCCGAGTCCTTGCCGATGCTGTAGAGCATGACCGGCTTTTGGAATTCCGAGACCACCTCACGGATGATGTGGATGCTCTCGGCTTCGAGTTGCTTGAGGTGGGTAAGACTGTAGTCCGACATTTCGAGAAACTGTGTGGGCGGATGTGAGCGAGTTGTGCGTGTCTGACAGCAGGGAATTGCTGTCATGAGGACCTGTCTGTCCGAATCTGACCGCGGTTGGGGCGATGTCCATGTCACCCCCAACGGGACCTCACTGGCTGCCGTGGTTGAGCAGCCTGAGGTATGGCATGTTAGGGGAGAGCACGTGATGCGCAACGCCAGAAGTATAGACGCCTGACAGAAACCCGCTAGATGAATCGGCAGACCGGATCAGCTCCACGCGAAAAACTCATGTTTCACGGCGAATTCGACCTGCATTGGTAACTTTTTTATCTGCGAATCGCTCAATCGCTGTTCCGTTTGCCCCGCGAGATTTGCAGGATGACGCCCTCTGATTCATCGTCGTCCCCCAACGGATAGGCCGCGATTCGTCTCAATTCCAGCTTGGATAAAGCTCCCACATGGCGAGCTTCGTTCCGTTCTTCCACCCATTTGGGACCTTTGATCAAAAGCAGGCGGTCCACATTCGTCCAGTGGGGTTCCATCCAACCACAGAATTTCGCCACGCTGCCGACTGCCCGTGAGACAATCGTCGAGAACCGAAAGTCTTCCAACAGATCTTCTCCACGAGCCCCGTAAATCGGAATCGGAAGTTGAAGCTCTTCGACGATCTCGCCCAGAACATTGGCTCGCTTGGAGACCGATTCGGCAAGCGAAATTTCGATGTCCGATCGCAGAATCGCCAGCGGAATTCCGGGGATGCCGTTGCCACTGCCAAGGTCCAGAACTTCTTCGCCGCTCTCCAGTAGCGGGGCCAACTGCAGGCAGTCACGAAGATCCCGGCCCACAAACAGGTCCCAGCTGGTATGCCGCGTCAGATTCAGTTGCTCGTTCCATTTCCAAAGGATTCGAGCATAATTCTCCAGACGCTCGGCGATTGCTTCGTCAATCTCCATGGAGTGGGCTTCGAGTGCCGCAGCAAAATCAGAGTCAATGGGCATGGGGCTGTTCGGTGGATTGTTGCGTCTGGGTGTACAAAGATCATGATGGACTGTGCCCTTGTTGGGAAGGACGCGAACGCTGCTGGGAGCAAGGTTTCCACGATGAAATGACTGTTTTTTTGAGGGTAGCCCACTGATCGCCGTTGGAAGCAGTAGGCTGGCACCCAGCAGGCCACTATCAAAGTGGCTGATCAAACGACCCATTTTGAGCGACTTGCCGGTCGTTGGTCAGGCAACAGGTGAGCTGGTGAGTGATCGATTGACGGTGAGTGATCGATTGACGGTGAAGGGGGGCAATGCATGAATTTTTTGGCAATCCGGAAACCAACATCGACATGATTTTATCCATCTTTGTTTACGGAACTCTGAAACGGGGGCAGTGCCGCGGAGCGATGTGGCCGGTTGAGCCACAAGAGGTGTCCGCTGTCTATACGCACGGTACTTTGTTTGATCGCCAGGACTACCCTGCGATGACCAGTGGAACCGATCGTGTTGCTGGCGAAAGGTGGGATTTTCGTCCCGAACAGATGCCACGTGTTCTCGATGTCCTTGATGCGATTGAGGGAGCCAACCAACCGGGGCTGCCTGACTTGTACCGTCGCGTCATTGTTGGCACTTGGGAGCTTTTTCAGGATGCTGAGGCTTGCCCTGAGAAAGGGCGTTCCAGAGCCGCCTACACTTACCACTATTGCAGAGAACCGCTTGATGATGGTTTCACTCGTGTGGTGTCAGACCAATCTTTGGGTGAGCGTGGCAACTCGTGCGTTTGTTGGCCAATACCTCGCAGTTGAAACGCAAGTTGGACGATGAACACATCCCAATCTGCTTCACTTGGCGTGTTCGTATTCGAGGGCCTTGAAGGCTCGCTGCTAAAGCTCAATGTCCTCAAGGAGATCACCATCGCCACTCCACTTGGGAGTCGGGTGCACGGTGTCACCCGGACGCACTTTCTGCTTGTCTTTGAGCAGCCGGAGATTTTTTGCGGTATAGAGGCGAGGGACATGCGTGTCACCACGCCGCAATCGATACAGAATGCAACCTTTGCTCTGAACAAAGTACATGCCCCAAACCTGAGCGACAAAGAGTTCCCGCTCCAGCGAGGCACCCACGGTTTCAACTTGGTCCCCAATGTCAATTCCATCAGGGATGACCTTCAGCCACATGCTGGGTCTCAGGCGAAACCTGAGTGATCCATAACTGTAGTGATAGTACACACCATCAAATCGATCACGTCGAAACACACGCTCGCTTGGAAAGCAGCGTGTCGCGATCGGAACGTCGTCCGGGTGAATGAACCCCTGACCATCCTGAGGCCAACGCGGGATGCAACCGTAGTCAGGAAGAGGTGGCCAGTCCATGTGTTTTCAATCAGTGTGCCTTGGAACGAAACAGAGACTTCCGAAAATTGCCAAGCAGCAGTGCCTGCTGGCTGTCTCAGAGAGAACATCATTCAGGTGAAGTGAACCACCGTAGTATGCATGCTGGGAAAGTTTGCACTGATTGTCCAGACTTTTAACAACACTTGCCAAATCAAAGGGCCGGACCAGACAGGTTGCCCAAGCAATAGGGCATCATGACCATTGAAATCCTGTGACCACTGAAATCCTGCCGCTACTGAAATTCACTCACTGGCATGACAAGAATTTTACCATCCCCGATTCGGCCGCACCGGGCCACCGCCACAATTTTTTCGAGTACCTCTTCACAGCGGGAATCATCCACCCAGAGCGTGATTTCGACCTTGGGAACAAAAGCCTGTGAATATTCGGTTTCCTGATACTCGTCGAGATAGCTTTTCTGGCGACCGTAACCTTTGACTTCCGTCACGCTAAGCGCTTCGATAGGAGCCCGACGCAGACTGGTCAGGACTTCTTCGGCAAGGTGCGGACGGATGACGGTGACGATTTGTTTCATGTATTTTCCTGTAGCCAACAGTTTAACGATCCGTGCTGCTCCGAAAAGGCGGGAAAATGCCATCGAGACGGATCGTGTTGGAGTTTCTGCGTTTTGTACGCCCCAGCATTCATGAATCCCACCTGCAGCTTGGTTAGAATTGGACACGCCACCGTGCATGAGGGGAAACGGGGCGGATGACCCCGCATTACAGAGACCCCGCATTACAGAGCCCCCGAATTACATCGGGGCAATCCACGTTACTCTGGAGCCTTTCACCATGTTGGGATCATCCACGGGTGATTCAACACGCGGCTACTTCGTCATTGGAATACTTGCATGCCATCTCGTCACCTTGTGAATTTCATGGTCGTCAAATTCGTCCTGCTGATCTCTGCTCTGCTGCCATGTACAGAGGGATTTGCGATCGATCCCAGTCCCTTCTCAAATCCAACCTCCTTGACTCAAGGAACGCTGGAAATGTTGGATGACACGTACTCATTCACTGAGGGCCCCACCGCTGATGACGCGGGAAATGTCTACTTCACGGATCAACCCAACAATCGCATTGTTCGCTATGACTTTGCCACGGGGAAATTTGACGACTGGATGAAACCTTGCGGGCGAGCCAACGGTTTGTACTTCGTTGCGCCCGACAAGATGATTGCCTGTGCAGATGAAAACAACGAACTTTGGCAGATCAATACGGGGAATAAAGAACACAAAGTGCTTGCGACGGGCCCCGGGGGCCGCCGTTTGTCAGGGCCAAATGATTGCTGGGTGGATCGCGACGGCGCGGTGTATTTTACCGACCCTCTTTACAAACGCCCTTATTGGAAGCAGGTCATTCCAAGCGATAACCCACGCGGTGTTTACCGGGTTTCGCCAGAGGGCAAGCTCTCCAGACTTGTGGCTGACTTGAAACAGCCCAACGGGATTATCGGTGACGCAGAGAATCGGCAAATCTATATCGCGGACATTGGCGATGGGAAAACGTACCGTTATCGAATCGACAAGAACGGACAACTGACTGACCGGGTCCTGTTTTGTTCGATGGGTAGCGATGGGATGACGATCGATGAGCAGAGAAACGTCTATCTGACTGGTCGGGGAGTGACAATTTTCAATCGTGATGGCAAAAAAATCTCAAACATCTCTGTCCCTCGGGGATGGACCGCAAATGTTACTTTTGCTGGTCCAGAGCGAAAACATCTGTTCATTACCGCACAGGATTCCGTGTTCGTCATCAAAATGAATGTCACCGGTCTGAAATGATTCATGACGCCAAATGCTGTGTAGCACGGGAACGGTTTGCAATGAAGCGATCGTTGCTTTGTGAATGTGTATCGTGATGTAACTCAGGCTGGCTCATGCAGGTGAATCTGTCACCATGGGCTGCTGTGTCGATTTTCCCAATCTCCTTTGTGCTGCTTTCTTTTTGCGATTGTCATCCAATGGTCTCTTTGCTTCCCCTTCAGGTTCCGCTTTGGCAGTGGTTGTCCAGAGTGGTATTGCTGATCGCAATGATGGTACTTGGGTTGACTGCGTTTAACGCACCGGATCTGAATGCTGATACCGACGGGAGTGCTGTTGGGCCATCGCGTGATTCAGATGCATTTACGTTTGTTCGTGTTCGTTACGACAGTATCGGGGGCTACAACGAGTCCTGGTACCGACACGAGGGACGAGATTGGCAGAGATGGGAAACCGACTATCCGCGTGCGGAAAAGAACCTGATCTTGCGTTTGAATGAATTGACATCAATGAAGATCAGTCCCGAGCCAATCGTGTTGCGATTGACGGATGACCAGTTGCTCGATCACCCGTTCATCTTCATGAGCGACATTGGCTGGCAGAAATTATCACAGCAAGAGCGTGCCAGTCTGGAGCGATACCTGAGGCGTGGGGGGTTCCTGTGGGTTGATGATTTTTGGGGGCAAGCCGAATGGGACAGCTTCATGCAGAACATTGGAACTCTAAAGCCGGGTTGGACTGTACGACCGATTCCCGCTGATCACCCGATTTTTAACATTGTCTATCCAGTGAAACGGTGTCCGCAAATACCAGCTCGGATTTTCTACCTGCAAACGGGAATGCCTTGGGATCCGCCGTTTGTGCATCGCGCACCCACGGGCGGTGTCGCCGGTGTCAATCAGGTTCGCTTCATGGGTCTGTTTGATGAACAGGATCGCTTGATGGTGGTTGCGACCCACAACACCGACATCGCAGATGGCTGGGAGCGGGAGGGTGAGTCGAAAGAGTTCTTTGAACGATTTTCGATTGATTCCTACGCGATCACCATCAACATTCTGGTGTACGCGTTGACTCACTGATCAATCGGTGCATTGGGTTGCTTGCACGTTTTTAAACCCTGACGTCAAAGCTCAGGTTCATCGGACAGTTGCCATTTGAAAAAATTGGCAACCATGCCAGTTGATCTACGGGTGGACGATCATTTGCTGTATTGATCGAAGCTCGCTTGCAACTGGTCTCGATCTTGTGTCTTGCCCTTGGTGACTCGGAACCGATAGCGGAATGTCACCGATTCTCCATCAGCAATTTTGACGACGGTAAAAGGTCCAAAGCGGCCGTAGTCCCGGTAGGCAGACCAGCGAGCGCCCTCAGGATTTGATGGGTGGTTCATGTGCTGTACCGACCACCAGTCGTCTCCGATCTGAAAACTTTCCGCGACCCAGGGCAGGTCACGATCCTTTTTCGGGTCGATGCCTGCTTTGTGAAACGTGTAAGCTGCTGACTGGTTTTCTGCCACCTTCTGTGAGGGGCGGAATTGTACTCCGGCGTGTTCTGGATCACCATTGAGTTCCACATCACCATGGTTGGCAGTGAGCGTTGATGTGAAATCGATCACGGTGTGAGCGTCATCCTGTGATGTCACTTGGTAAGTTCTTTTTTCGTCGAGCACTGGTTTGCCATCGACTCCGATCCAGTCGATCTGGGCCGTGAGTTTGGCGCCCTTGTCGGTTGCTTCGGTTGCTTCAAATTCACGGTGTTTCTGAACCGTGTTGCGAACATGCCAAAGGTCGTGGCTCTTGCCGCCCTGTTTAAGTTTGTTCCAGCCGATGAAAATTCCGCGATGGTGTGGGAATTTTCCGCCAGCTCCCTTGGTCAGTGTCGTTTCTCCATCGTCAGCCATTACATGAGCGAATACTTTTGCTGTATCGAACTTTTTTGCATCATCCGAAGTGTCAAGTGAGTACATGTAACGCAGGATTGGCTTGCCATCGGGGGTGATGACATCGGCGTATTGGCCGGCGTTGTCCTTGACTTGAAAAGCATCGGCGGCTTGTGCAGAGCCAGAGATGAGTCCCAAGAGGAAGAGGCTGCAGAAGGTGAGGGGGCGGTACATGAAGGGTTCCGACATGGAGGAGGGGATAGCGATTGCGTGATGCACGATCCGGCATTCTAAAGCCCGGCGTGACACACTTCAAATGAATTTGCCAACCCTAACCCACTTTCAGGCAGGCAATGCAAGTCGAATTTCTGTGGCATCAGATCATCAGACGATGGGCATGTCCCTGCAAAGCTGGGAAATTCACGTCATCCTTCATGGCCAAGGATGATGTCATTGAGTTGCCCAATCATGCGCCTCTTGCATGATGCTTCGATTGATCTTCAATAGCTTCGATTTGAGCTCTTCCAGTAACGCGGGATTTTCCGCCGCAATGTCGTTCATCTGCTGCGGATCTTTTGACAGATTGAACATTTGGAAATTCCGATAGCCACCGGAGCGGATTTTCGCAATCCATGCTTCTTGAAACATATTGTCCTTGGACAGTTCGTAATCGGGTTCGGCGACAAGCGAGTAGTCCCCATCCCGCATGGCAACAACGGGACGTGATTTTTGAAGGTGCCAAAACAGTGGCTGCTTTCGTTGCCATGCCCCTGGCTGCCCCTTGAGAATCGGTGTGAGGTTGGTACCGTCCAAATGTCGGTCCGGCTCTGCAAGACCCAGCAAGCCGCAAATGGTGGGCATGACATCAACCAGCCCTGCTGGTGTTGATGAGACAACGTTGCTTTGGATCACACCAGGCCATACGAAGATGCCTGGAACTCGAATTCCCCCTTCCCAATTCAAACCCTTGCGGCCTCTCAATCCACCCGTCCGATCATCCCGGTAGCTTCCGTTGTCGGATGCATAAATGATCAGCGTGTTGTCAGTTACCCCCAATTTTTGAAGTTTCTGTAGCAGACGCTCAATTGCCTTGTCCGTGTTGTCGATGGTGCCGGAGTAGATCGCGGCTCGATTCTGAACAGAGCCATAATCACGGACGATTGAATCGGGAGCAGCAATCGGGGCGTGAGGTTCATGGAACCACACGTTCAGGAAGAAAGGCTCAGGCTCAGCCTTGCGTTGTTCAAGCCACCTGATCGCTTCGTCTGCCACGATTTGGCATGAATAACCTTCGATCCTACCCACCGGTTTTCCATTGCGAATGAAATTACCCGGATTCCTGTGGCTTGGTTCTGCATTGTTCCATGTCGCAAACCAATGATCAAAACCGTGCTGATCAGGTGTTGGCTTGGCATGCTCTGGCGTGGGCAGACCCAAATGCCATTTGCCGACATGCGCCGTAGCATACCCGGCAGCCTTGAGTACTTCGGCCAAGGTGACTTCACGAAGCAGCAGGTGTGATTTTTGACTGGGATCATGGATCCAACTGTAGACACCGGTTCGGATGTGATGTCGCCCTGTCATCAGTGTGGCGCGGGAAGGAGAGCAGACAGCACAACCAGAATAGAACTGACGGAAACGCGTGCCTTTGGAAGCCAACGCATCAAGCGTTGGCGTTTTCACTGGACCGCCATAGCAGCCAATGTCCTGAAAACCGAGATCGTCGGCCAGTAATATGACCACATTCGGTTTCTTGAGCGGCTGGGCGTTCTCGAGGGGCTGGGCGCAAAATCCTGATTGTGAAAACAGACAGGCGAGAGTTGCCAGACAAAGCAGGTCGATCCAATGAATGGGGCGTGAAGTCGGGGATTTCATGGTGGGGTTCCAAGGCAGAGCAATGTTCTGCGTGGTGCAGACGAGTAGGGCCAGCAGTGTTGTCCGCACTCGGGGACAGATCCCGATGGGGGCGTTTGTGCTGATTTCAGCCCAGCTTGTTCACTGCGAAAATGAGAGGACTGTCAGCCACTGGGTGAACACGGAAGCCAGATTTCATAGGGGCGTTGATTCACTCGGCATGATACCGCAATGGACTGTAAAGCGGGGTGCAGGCGGAACAATCGTTCTAATCGTTCCTGAAAACTGGCTCGAACCCGGTTTTGTTGCTCGTGCTTGGTTTGTGTTACACCCAATCGCGATCTGTAACCCATTTTTCTGATGCGGATGCCACTTCTTGGAACTTCCGCGTGCGGGGGAATCGTTGGATGTCGGGGGGTATCCACATTGCGTGCTCATTCCCCGTGATTCCATGTGAGATCAGAGTTTGTTAACTGATTCAAAAAGCCTCCGACCCCTGCATAAACTGACACAGGAATTGAGTGATTTTGCCAAGCGGCAATTTCTGAACTCAACCGTCTACAAGGGTGGTGAACGCCGGCAGGATAAACGACACACCATGGCGATTCCCGTGGTCATCATCAGACTGGATGATGATAATCAACCCATCGGCGATCCGATCGAGGTGATTACCCGAGACGTGTCTCCCACCTCCATTGGGTTTTTTCATACTCAACCTCTCGAGGCGCACCGGTTGGCAGTGAAACTGCGACTGGCAGAGACCGAGGTGAATTTGGTGGTGTTGATGGAATGGCACGCCGATGCAGGACCATTCTACGGGATGGGTGGTGCGTACATTGAGAAACTGGATAGGTTTCCCGTCGAAATTGATGCGGCCTGATCGATCTGTGGTATGCGATACCCGCAGGGATTTTATCCTTGTTATGCCTGTTCACGGTGCACAATCAAGGAGCTTGAAGTGGTGACACTTGATCGTTGACCGGGCGTCAAGACGAAACTGTGGTCACTCGTCCACAGGCGAACACTTCAAGTCAGTGAATACGGCGTGTGTGTTGACGACTCGAAGTCCAATGGTTCCTCGGTCATAGGTCGCGTCTTGAACCGACATGATCGTTTCACCATTGAGGCTGACCGTAAACTGATCGCCTTTGCATGTGACAGCGAGACGTTGTTTCTCGTGAGCATTAAAAGTGTGCTTTTGGCGAGCCAATTCGGTCCACGTTTCACCATCCGTCTTTCCAAAGATGATCAGACCCGTACTGGGAATCAGACCGGCAAAATAGCCTCGTTGCGCGTCGTAACCGATCGACGAACCCGTTGTGCGAAACAGCAGGCCTGCATCTCTCGCGTTGTTTCGATCCAGTAAATCGATGGTCACAGCAACCGTCAGATTGGCCGGAAACTGGGAGTCATGGACAAGCTTCTCGCCACTACGGAATTCATTGACAGGTTCATCGGGAATGACGCCAAGCTCGAAACCATCGGACGTCGGTTTGGCGTATTGGTGATGGCCAAAGTAGCTGAAACCGTCGGGAGTGACTTTCTGCTGAAGTGATGCTGTCAGCTTTTGTTTTTGCAGTATTGCCGGTTGTCCCTTGGGACTCAGGGTTGCAGCGCCCGAGGGCAAAGCTTGCCCGAGCAACGGGAACCCTCGCTTTCCTGTTTTCATTGGTTGGACAAAGATCGTTCTTCGCCAGCCCGGTTCACGGTCCCGCTTGGCGTGATAGATGTGCCAACGCTCACTGCCATCGAGTGAAGTGACAAAACAGGAATGACCAACACCCAAGGTGGAATCATTACCGGTGAAGATTGGTGTTGCACGCTTTTTCCATGCTCGCGGATTGAGAGGGTCGTCTCCCGTGAGTTCCAGAATCCCCAATTTGTAGGTCGGCAGCCATGAGGCGCCGCAGGAAAAGGTGACGAAGGTTCGGTCCTGTGACTGAAAAACCTGTGGGGCCTCGTTCAAACCTCTGCCCTTGTCCACTTGCTCTGGTTCCACTGATTCCAAAGGGCCAGCTGCCTCTGAGTAGCGGGTGAATTCCCACGGATAGTCATCGTTGCTGCATAAACGAATGCGTGGACCGGCCAATTCCGTTGCTGATTTCATGGGCGCGATGTAAAGATATTGCTGGTCCGTTCCCGCTGCGTCCCAGCCAGACCAGATGGCAAATCGTTTTCCATCATGCTGTAGTACCGTTACATCAATCGCCCAAAGATTGGGGCTGCGACCATCTTTTCCTGCGCCAGTGGCTAAGGGACCATGCAGCGTGTAGGGTCCAAGCGGGTCGTCGCTCCTGCTTTGCAGTACATACGACAGATGATTGGCGTTGTTGCCATCAGATGCTGCAAAGTAGATGTACCACCGGCCGTCCATGAAGTGCAGTTCAGGAGCCCAGACCTCTTTTGAATAAGGACCCGTTGCCGGCGCGTTCCAGACAATGTGTTTTTGTCCCATCGATTCCAGACGATCGGAGGTATGGATCGCGATCCCCTGATTGCCCTCGGACAGGCACCACAAGTAACGAGGATGATTGGGGTCGCGAATGACCCAGGGGTCGGCTCCTTCTCCGATGGGGTTGATGAAT
Organism: Planctomycetaceae bacterium; assembly: GCA_002862205.1. Taxonomy (GTDB): domain Bacteria; phylum Planctomycetota; class Planctomycetia; order Pirellulales; family Pirellulaceae; genus Rubripirellula. Next base: position 14,088 of record PKCN01000114.1, read on the forward strand.
AGATTGCCAGCCAACGGAGTCGTTGCATTGCCGCCAGCCTTGAAACCCGGTACCGCTGCATCCGCCGGCATTTGCTCGTTCCATTGAAAAACAGCGGTCTGAAGTCTGCTTGTAATTTTCGGATGTGCTGTGGCCAAATTCTGCTGTTCTCGGATGTCCTGATTGAGATCAAACAGCTGTGGTTTGCTGCCATCAAAGTTGACGAGCAGTTTCCAGCGGCCATCGCGGACTGCCAAATCAGGATTGTCTTCGCGTTGATTGCCCGGTCGATCCGGAGGGCGTCGCCAGAAAATAGGTTGGGAACGGCTCGTTTGTGATTTTCCCAGTAGCGTGGCAGCGAGCGGTTCGCCATCGAGTTCCATCGCCGCTGGTGACGAAAGGTGAGTGATCGGGTAGAGCGATGCGTTGATATCCATTGCACACAGGATGGATTCTGTATTCGTGGTTCCAGTGGCCTTTGAGTCGATCAGGCCGGGGCCCCACACAATCAGTGGGGATCGAATCCCGCCTTCGTAAAGCCATGTCTTGGAACCTCGTAGCGGGTCTGATCGCCCAGCGCCATCTTCGTGGCCATTATCGGAAGCAACGATGATCAGTGTGTTGTTGCGAAGGTGAGCATCATCACGGACTTTTGAAAATAATTTCCCCAACTGTTGGTCCATGGCATCGAGGACTGCATAGTACAACTCACGTTTGCTACCGTCTGATGCATTTCGAAGCTGCTTTGGAGGGAAGAAAGGTGAATGGACGTCGTCCGGCCAGACGTTGAGATAGAAAGGTTGGTCGTCTGCTACGGCCTGATCAATGAACTCAATTGCCTGATGAGTGAATTCAGCGGTGATTACCGAACGGTCGAGCCAGCGAATCGGTCCCCGTCCCAAGTTGGCAGAACCCAGATCATGACGCCCCGGTGGGTTGCCGTCGTAGGCATCTTTCAACGGCAGTACCCGAGGCCCGAGGCCTTCGAAGTTGGTGAGTGATTGATCAAAACCGTATTCACTGATTAGCGGAGCATCCCCCACATCCCGCTGGCCGCCCATGTGCCATTTGCCAAAGTGTCCCGTTGCATATCCTGCCTGTTGTAACTGTCGTGACAACATCGGCGCTGATAGGTTCAGCCATTGTGCCATTCCGCGATCATGATTTGATCTGCGATTGTTCAGGTACGAGGTGATTCGCCAACGCTGCGGGTATTGACCAGTGGCAAGCGCAACGCGAGACGGTGAACAGATTGGCGAATTGACATAGAAGTTGGTGAAGCGAATCCCTTCTGATGCCAAGCGATCAATGTGCTCTGTTTCAACTTCGTTGCCGGCGAAACAGGAAAGGTCAGACCAGCCCATGTCGTCAATGAAGACCAGAATCACATTGGGACGTGCAGGTGATTCCGGTGATTGTGGTTGGGTGGCTTTTGAAGGGGCCGCGAAGCTGCACGCAGTGCAGATGAGAAGAAACAAAGGTAACCAGCACTTTGTCTCGTGCTGTTCACGGAGTGGGCGATTCATCGTGGGCCTCGCAAAGGTGGTTGGTCGTTCAACACCTGCATTCCAAATCAAGCACCGCAGGTGACTGGCGTAGATTGGATTTTAGCGGGAAATCAAACAGGTTTTAGGAAATGATCAGCTGCGAGTGGTCGGAATAACGTGATCACCCGAATGATTTGCTGCAGCAGCCTGCCAGCCGGTTATGAACGATGTCAGGTGCGTCCAGCAAGAATGATTCCAACACTGGCTCGGATTTGAGCAGCCAGGCCGATCGGTTGTCACAGCATGCACTCACAGTGATCAACTGTGGCTGATCCCAGTATGGCAGCTTGCTCCTAGACAGCGAACACTGCATAAATTCCAAGTACTAACAGGATCAACGCTGCGCCCACGAAAGGAGCTGGTTTCCATGGTGTCAAGTCAACCAAACCCTTGTCTTCTTGCACGTAAGCCGTCGGCCTCTTCATGCCAGCAGCGCTCAGTGATAACTGCAATACAAGCAGCAGGGCAAACACAAAGCCCATGTAATGGAATGGGCTTATGAAAAAATCTTTCAACCAACCGGCAGTGTCATTGGCCTTGTCTTCACCAGTGAAGAAAGTACCGATGACCATCAGTCCAAGCCCAACCAACAAAGTGATGAGTGCCGATTTGCCATCAGCGTAACGGTGGAACATCCCCACCATGATGATGGCGAGCAGTGGAATGAAGTAGACACCGTTGAGTGTTTGGAAAAATCCGAAAATCGCTTCCTGGCCGTAGAAAATTTGTGGGGCTGCGATCACCGCGAACACTGCGACTACGAGACTGCATATTTGACCGGAGCGGACGACAGACTTGGTCGATGCTGCTGGATTTAGATATTTCTTGTAGACATCAAGTGAAAAAAGAGTGGCAGCAGAGTTCAGCACTGAGTTGAACGTCGAGAGGATCGAGCCTACCACCACAGCTGCGAAGAAACCCAGCAGCCACTTGGGCAGTACTCGACTGACCAGAGCACCGTAGGCCCGGTCTGCGATCCAGTTGCCATCTTCATTCTTGCCCACTGCTTGCACCATTTCAGCGTCACCGATCCCGATGACAAGGTAAGCAGCGATGATGCCTGGCAGAACAAGGATCAGCGGAGCAAGAATTTTAAAGAAGGCAGCCAAAAGCACACCTTTTTGACCCTCTGCAAGATTCTTGGCACCAAATGTTCTTTGGATGATTTGCTGATTCGTGCACCAATAAAAGAAGTTCAGCAGCAGCACGCCGGTGAAAAGCGTCGGCCAGTGAGTTCCCTCATCGGCTGAGCCAATTGAGTTGAACGCATCCGCGTCTTTTGCTTTGATTTTTTCAAAGGCTCCCATGAACCCACCCTCATCACCGGCGACGATCTGGAGTGAGAAGAACGTGATCATCAGGCCACCGATCAAGAGGCCTGCACCATTGAAGGTGTCCGAAACCGCGATCGCACGCATTCCCCCCCAAATCGCATAACCACCGCCTAAAATCGCGATGAAGATGATGACGCCCCAAATCGCAGACAGTTCGTTTTTGAATCCAACCAATTCCTCCAGGTTGAGCATGCCATTGAGGCCGCGAGCACCAAGAAACAAAACGAATGGAAGTAAAATCAGCATGTAGGCAACAATGAAAATGCCTGCCGTCAAGGCTCGGACTGTCGGACCGTAACGTTCTTCAAGGAACTGCGGTATGGTCGCGATTCCTGATTTCAGGTATCGCGGAAGAAACACCAATGCCAGGACGACAAGCGACATGCCCGCGATGACTTCCCAGCACATGACCGACAGACCATCGGTGAATGATCCAGCATTCAAGCCAATCAGTTGCTCAGTCGACAAATTGGTCAACAACAGCGACCCTGCGATAAAGATACCGGTCAAGCTTCGGCCAGCAAGAAAGTAACCCTCGTCAGTATTTAGATCGGACCCTCGGGTGAACCACCACGTGAGAACAATCACAAGTCCGGTGAAGAATAGAAACGAGAGGAATGTCATTGACAGCATGGCAGTCTTTCCAAACTGGAGCAGCGATGTGGTATTGGCATCGCTATGAAATGTTCATGTTGATCGGGGCACTGTTGACCGGGGCACTGTTGGTTACAGCACTGTTGGTTACAGCACTGT
>PKCN01000351.1 GCA_002862205.1 Planctomycetaceae bacterium
AGTGCGCCCATTCGGCAGGCCGTTACATTTTCTGCCAAATGCTGGTGGTTACAGGTGCCCACAATGGTCGTGCCGCAATGGGGGTGTGATAGTGTGTAGCGAAGGATCAATTCTGCACGAGACATGCCTTTTGGAATGAGCTCGTCCAGTTTCGCCTGGCTCCAGACATCGTTCAGGGCAGGCCTTTGGATTTCAGCATCCGGGCCACCATGAGCAATGCCTCCACGGATGATCACGCCCGCGCCAGATTCCCCGGCCCGTGTGATCAGGTCACTGTGCTCGGGCGCCAGGCACGAGTATGGAATCTGAAAGGTGTCGAAAAAATTGAGGTCAATCAATCCCGCAAGCTGCGGAATTTTGCTGGAGACACCAATGTGGTGGATCAGGCCCTGGTTGCGAAAATCCTGTAACTGGGAAAGCAGTCCCTCACGCTCAAGCGTTTCGGCGTCACCGCCGTGAAATTGTAAAATATCAATGTGGTCCGTTTGCAATCGTTTGAGGCTGTCATTCAGATTGCGCTCGATCACATCCTTTCGCCATTGATGATCAATCTCAAGATGATCTTTTTGTTGGGTGGAAACGCATCCGCATTTGGTTGCCAGATAAAATTCGTCCCGTCGGTGCGACAGGAAGCGACCAATTCGTTCTTCGCTGACACCGTAAACAGGCGCCGTGTCGATCAAGTTGATGCCCATGTCCAGAACCGCGTTCAGGATTTTTTCAGCATGCTCGTCGTCGACCGTGCGAACCCCCCAAGTCTTGGGGCCGCGAATACCCATGCTGCCATAACCCAACCGCGCCACGCTGAGTCCAGTTCGCCCCAGTGTTACCTTCGGTAGCATGATTTCGTCCATGTTCAATTTTCAATGCCTGGTTGGGTCGACCGATTTCGCAACACCGCGATCAGCGAAAGTAGGTGGTCAAGTGAACGACGTGCTCACCGGAACAGAGGAAACCGCTGAACTCACCGTCGCTGTGATTTCACGATCACCTCGATATCGCTTCTTTCTGGCACTCAAGCCACCACGGGTTGTCTCCGAAGTGTGATTCACAGAGAGGCTGATTTAGGTCTCATCGGCTCTGTGACGGCAGGCCATGAATCGTTTGCCCTTCACCTGTCGCAACCTGTCTTTCCTGACGCTGTGGGTGTGTCGTGCGGGTCATGCCGGTGAGGGGGCGCATGAATGAGTCCAAAATGCAAGTTGAAATCACAGCTGAGTGATCGCTGATCGCCACCTGGATCCACCGCATTACATCTGCAGCTTTGCCGGGAAGATGGAAGTCGGGGCCGGTACAGGTGAGAGCGGAAAGTGGAGACGAGGCGGTTCAAGTCGCTCGGGTGCTTGCTGTTAGCTTGAGCCGCTCCGCTGTCCGGCAATCCCGTGGGGCCAGGGGCTGAGGACTTACCTTGGCAGCGCATCATCAGTCACTGCGAGAATCGACTTGGGGGGCAGAATCGAACGCGGGCTCAGGGGCCTGGTTTTCCTCAGCGCGTCGATTTGGCTCAGGAGATACTGTTGTTCTTCTGGACGAAGAGAGTTCGTCTTAGCATGCCTAGCTGATTTTGGTGTCGTTGGTCGTAATTGATGGTCTTTTCGGCTTCCGCGACAGCCGCTTCGAAGTGTTGTGGCCCCAGGAAAATGGAGGCAGGTTGTTCAAGTTGTGCTGCGTCGGCGATTCGTTCCAGTAATCGTCGACCGCCACCGCTGAGTCCATGAGCCCGGCACAGTTCGTGCAGCATCAAGGTGGGGGTGTTGACTGCCATTGGAGCACGATCTGCGATCTTGTAGCAGAGTATCGCAATCCCAACGACCAGAAACGGAATCAGTAGAAACCAGACGCCATGAATGCTTTCGGCTTCAACCTTCTCCTGATAGGCAAGGCTGAGATCGGAAACACGAGTTTCGGCGAGTATCTGTTGGATTGAAAAAAACATCTCGGATCGATCTTGGATTAGGACTTCGTGACTTCAACGGCGCGACGCTGAATCGCATTCAACGCAATGTCACGCACGGGGCAACCCGGCAGTTCCGCCAGTTTCTTCAACACTTCCCACGTCGCTTCGCCGTGAGCGGTTGCCATCACCTCTGCTGCGCAGATGCGAGCTTCGAGGTGATCTTCCTGAACAATGTGCTCGAATGAATCTGATAACAGATCGACCACTGCCAGTGCGTCTGCCATTGCAATGGCAGACAACCGGGTTTTGAGGACAGGGTGACGGATGGCATCAGAAACGTGCTGCAGAGCATTTGGGTCAACCATCATCACGACACGTCCGAGAATCCGGCGACTGCGCGGACGCAGTTCCTGAAATCGAGGCAACATGGATTCGGCGTGTAGGGGGTGAAGCACACGTTGGATACCGCGGACAATATTCTCATCTTTGTGGTCGATTAAAGCGATCAAGCGTTGTAGAAGACGCGTGGTATCGTTATCGCTGACTTGCTGATCGTCGTTTGCAATGTGCAGCGCAGCACGAACAATGATTTCGCCGTCTGGAAGCGTGCATTGTGATAAGGCAAAGCAAACGACTGAATCGTAGGCTGGATTCTTTTTCTCGGCCACGGAAGCGATCAAGTGCAAGGTGTGCACTGGGTTGGGACCGCAGGTGGCGTGCAGATGCAGTAATGCTGGTATCTGGTTCTCGTTGATTTTATCGAGCAGCGATTCGTCGCCACGGCAGCATGCCGGCATGCCAATGTTGGCGAGGTTTTTCAAAACCATCGTGGACGGATCAGGGGTGATCGCATTCAGGAATACACTGCGGAAAGCATGGTCGCTACGTTGCCGTATCAGGGCGATGACGTGCTCATCCATCTGGCGACGTTTGATCGTTCCGGCCAGCAAATCCAGGACACCAATGTGATTCGATTCCAGAAACCGTTCGAGAATCAGCTTTCGGATCGGGCTGGGCTCGCTCATCACATTTCGAAATTCAGTATCACCCCAAAGCGATAGCACCAGAAAAGCATCGGCCAGTGAAACATTGCCATGCTTGCTGACGTTATTCAAAGATTGGTGGAGTCTTTCCAAAGCTGGATTACGGAGCGTCGGGGCATCGCGGTCACATCGTGCTCGTCCGCCCAGAATGTGAGCCAGTTTTAAAGTGGCTGACGTGGCACGCTGTTGAATCTCTTCGGTCTCACCTGTCTCAGCAAGGTCAACCAGCATCGGGATGAATTTTGTCAGTTCCAATGACTCGGCTGCGGCGATGGCGGTTACCGTGTCCGAACCCCGGTGTTTCAACACCTGGGATATTGCCCCCTCAAACCATGCTTTACGGGTCTTGAGCAAAAGATGGTCCGACGACTTGAGTTGCTGCCATCTTGCCAGAAGTTTAGCGGGGACCCTGTCTTCACGCCGCTGCAATAGCGTGCTTAAGGCGAGGTCGCGATGCTCATGCAAATCGCTGTCCAAGCATTCCAGTAGTACTTCCACGGCGGCTTCGTTCCGCGTGCGACTGAGGACGGCGTAAGTAAGTTCCTGCCCCTGCATGCTGTTGGTATCGGAAAAGACGGGTGCGGTAGATGGGAAACGGCGTCGCAAGGCTGGAAGCTCTTGGCTACCGAGAGATACTCAAAACTAGCTGCTCCAAAGGGGGGGAGTTCGGTGAATCTCTGAATAGGATTTGCTCTTTGCACCAATCTTCTTCCCTTGTCTGCAAAATCAGCACAATCACTCCATCAGGACCACCTATACCGCAGATTTGTTAACTTAATAGCTCTGTAGAGGGGTGCTTGCTGGGTCCCAAGTTCACCCGGTTCCAGCCCGTTTTGAGGGTAAGGATGCTGGGAAGGTGCTGGGATCTCTCTATACTGTGAGCTGTGACCCTCATCCCCTGTTTTCCACCAGCAAACGCCATGCGAGCAGCAAGCCAAATTCTCACGGAATCTTTTTTAGAGGTGCGTGCCAAGTTACTGGAGGTCGCAGCGACCTTGGACCGGATTGATCGCTCGGGCGAGGCAGGAGAATCCCTGCCACCAGAGGCTCAGGAGCAGCGAGAGCAAATCGATGCTGCGATTGAGATTGTGTTGAGCCAGGGGGCTGACCGCGCGGAACGGTTGCAGAAACTGTTTTCACGACAGTATGAATCGGATTGGCGACAGCAGATGGATCTTTAGTCACTCAGGGCAGACGTGATGTGTAGACAATGTGATGGGTGACATCCAGTCAGAGTGTGATCTTGGGATCCTTTGACAAACTGCACATCTACCCTGCCTATTCTTAAAATTCAATCGAAAACTGGACTTTCATGGACTACATCGACCCTCATATCCACATGGTTTCGAGGACGACTGACGATTACGCGACCCTTGCAAGGATGGGCTGCGTTGGGATGAGTGAGCCGGCATTTTGGGCTGGTTTTGATCGTCGGAGCGTTGACGGATTCAGAGATTATTTTCATCAGCTCACTGATGTTGAGCCCAAGAGGGCGGCGCAGTTTGGTATTCAGCATTTCACTTGGTTGTGCATCAACGCGAAGGAGGCTGAAAATGTATCTTTGTCCCGCGATGTGATCGCAATGATTCCTGAGTTTATCGAGTGTCCCAACGTACTCGGGATAGGTGAAATCGGCTTGAACAAGAATACGAAAAATGAAGCCACTGTGTTTTTGGAACACCTTGAACTGGCGATCAAGTACGACCAGCAAATTCTGATTCACACCCCGCATCTTGCCGATAAGTATCAAGGCACAAGAATGATTCTTGATATGCTTTGTGATGACTCTCGCATCGACCCTTCGCGTGTGCTCGTGGATCATGTCGAGGAGCACACGATTGCAGAAGTACTGGATCGTGGTTTCTGGGCAGGAATGACCCTCTACCCAGTGACCAAATGTACCCCCGATCGTGCTGCGGATATGATCGAAACATATGGCAGTGAACGCTTGCTGGCGAACTCTGCCGGAGACTGGGGACCCAGTAAACCAACCGCCATTCCAGATCTGATCTTTGAAATGCGCCGCCGCGAGAGTGACGAGTCGTTGACACGTAAAGTGGTTTACGAGAATCCGATCAAATTCTTTTCGCAAAGCAAGAATTTCAGTTTCAAGCCAAGGGATGGTGCTCCCAAGTCTGGCGACTGACGAATCCCGGCGACTGACGGGTCACCGTCAAGTGATTTTGTCGTGACCTCAATGTGGCAAAAAATACTGAGGGTGGTGCCAGTGCCAGTGGTGCCGTGAGGAGTCTTGAGGAGTCGTGTCGTTCTTCGATTTTACCGGGCCACCAATCGTCTGTGACTTGACTGATGACATCACTCCAAAGTGTTACCTGTTGAGGACCAAAAGCCGGAGAGTGCTGCAAAGCTAAAAAGTATCACCGGTACAGACCTGATGAACGGTATCGGGCGTTTGAACCAGACGCTTGGAACAGGGGCTGTTGTCACCTTCGGTGTGTTCGTGGAAGCTATGTTGAATGTTTTACTGTGATTTTTTTATGAAGGACTGAATCGAATGCCTCAACTTGCTCATCATGTCTACTTCACTCTTAAAAACCGAAGCGATGAGTCTATCCAGACATTGCTGGAAGCTTGCAACAAGTACTTGGATAACCACGAAGGTCTGGTTGGTTTTTCCCTCGGGACGCGCGATCGTGAACTTGATCGTGAAGTCAATCAGGACTTCGATGTTTCATTGCACTGCATTTTTGCCGATCGTGCAGCTCATGATCGCTACCAGACCGCAGCACGCCATCTGCAGTTCATCGAAGAAAATAAAGAGAGCTGGGCTGGCGTTCAGGTCCTGGATTCTCTGATCCAGTGAGCGTGAATGCGTCCACCTGAAAAGCGAGGCAAGGCCGGTGGCACCGTTCTTAGCCCAACAGATGGGGCTCGCGACAAGATGCGGTGTGTGCACAAAAAAACGCTTGCTGTGTGCAAGGCGCCTGCCTCCCACTGGCTATGATAGGGGGTGTCTCCTGTGCTTTGTTCCCGCGTTTCATTATCGGCATCCGATGCTCTTTGCCTGTGTTTTGCGTCTGCTTGGTCACCGTTGTGTCATCGCCTTGCTTTCCCTTTTGTGTGGAAGCTTGTGGTTCGGTGCTGCATACGCTCAGTCGGACGCGGCTTCGGCAGAACGCGTGGTCGATTTTTCTGAGCAGATTCAGCCACTGTTGCGACGACACTGCGAACGCTGTCATGGCGAAAAGAACAATGAGGGGGGGCTACGTTTGAGCCACCGCGCTGATGCGTTGGGGGTCGCTGATTCTGAGATCCCGATCGTGGTTCCTGAGCATGCAGCCAAGAGTTTACTGATTCGCAGACTTGTCGATGCTGAGGCGGGGGAATTGATGCCCCTTGATGGCGACCCGCTCACACAGCAGGAAGTCGATCTGTTGCGTCGGTGGATCAATCAGGGAGCGACATGGCCTGAGACCATGGCACGAGGCAAGCATTGGGCCTACGAGCCAATCAAACGGCCGGAAGTACCCGAAGGGATCACGACTCAAGATGCGATCGATCACTTTATCGATCAGGGACTCAAAGCACGTGGCTTGGTTGCGAACCGCAGTTTACCGCCAGCTTCGCTTGCCCGACGTGTTTCGCTGGCGTTGGTCGGGCTGCCTCCCACTCCCAGTGAGATTGACGCCTTCGTTGCCAATCGCAGCGACGCACACGCACACCAGGTCTACGAGCGGTTGGTCGATCGTATGCTGGCGAGCCCGCGTTATGGAGAGCGTTGGGCCGTGCCGTGGTTGGATCTTGCCCGGTATGCCGATAGCAATGGGTTTCAGGCTGACCAAATTCGTGACAACTGGGCGTATCGCGATTGGGTGATCCGCGCTTTCAATCAAGGCCTGCCATTTGATGAATTTGTGACAGATCAATTGGCGGGCGATTTGCGTCCCAATGCTACGGACGATCAGCGAATCGCAACGGGCTTCCATCGGATGACCACCTGCAATGTCGAGGCTGGCGTGCACCCGGAGGCGAACCGGGTCAATCAAGTCGTGGACCGCGTCAACACAACGGCAACTGTATTTCTGGGCACAACCCTGGAATGTGCCCAATGCCATGATCACAAGTACGATCCATTTTCTCAGAGGGACTACTATCGGTTCTTTGCGTATTTCAACAACACCCCTTTGGAGGTCAAGCAGACGTCTGGTGTGACGTGGGATTTTTACGGCCCCAAAATGGACTTGCCGCTGGATGAGAAACGCAAACAGAAACTCACGGAACTGACTGCAAAGTTAACGGAATTGCGTGCGAAACGGAAACAGTTCGCAGCTGAATCAGATGCGCAGTTTGAACAGTGGCTGACGCGATTGAGTCATCAGGTATCGCCGTTGTGGGAGCCCGTGACTCTATTGGATTTCAGGACCTCTGGAAACGAGGATGTCAGTCTGCTGCCCGATGGTGCTGTCCTGCTAACGGGTGAGGTTCCACCCACGGTGGATCACACCTTCATTTTGAAACCACCTGTCAACCCAATCACTGCAATTCGTGTTGAGCTACTGACTGATGATGCGATTCCTGGTTCCGGGCCGGGGCGTGGTGAAGCTGCACGACCCAATGTGATTCTTAGTGAAGTGACTTGTGAGGTCATTCGAGGGGATGAAAAAACAAAGGTGGTGCTGACAACCGCAGCTGCCGATTATTCTCAGCCCAAATGGGAGGTTGCCAGGGCGATCGATGGTGATCGAAAAACGGGGTGGGCGATTGGGGGCCAGTTTGGGAAACCGCATTGGGCTACGTTCCTGCTTGCCGAACCGTTGTTGCTGGACCCCGAAGCCCAAAGTTTGAAGGTAAGTCTTGGGCAGTATTTTGGTTCTGGACGCGTCGCTGGCAAGCCAAGGGTTTCTGCCAGCACACAACCAGCGGATTTGCTGCTGCTGCCTGAAGCGTTGCGCAGCATGTTCAAAGGAAAGGAACTATCCAGGCAGCAGCGAAACAAGTTGCGGGCCGAATTCGAGAAGGTCGATGAACGCCTTGTGAAGTTGGGTCGGTCCATTGCCAGAGTTGAGAAGGAACTCAAGAAGGTGGTGCCAGAGACGACCTTGGTCATGCAGGAAATGGAAAGCCCACGAGAGACGTTTGTCATGCTGCGTGGTGACTACGAAGCTCGTGGAGATACCGTGCAGGCAATGACTCCGAAAGCGTTGCCTCGAGACAAAAACATGGATGCGTCGGGGGATCGTCTGGAGTTGGCCCGTTGGTTGACTTCGGCAGAGAATCCTTTGCTGGCACGTGTTACGGTGAATCGATGGTGGGCAGAGCTTTTTGGAGCGGGGCTCGTTCCGACTCTGGAGGATTTCGGCACGCAATCGGAATCGCCCAGTCATCCCGAACTGCTGGACTGGCTGGCGAGCGAGTTGATGGAGTCGGGCTGGTCGATGAAACATTTGCACAAACTGATGGTGACTTCGGCTGCATTTCAGCGATCCGCGGAGCTCACTGCGGCATCAGTCGCACGAGATCCAGTGAACCGATACCTGTCGCGTGGGCCGCGATTTCGGCTTCCTGCCGAGATGATTCGCGATAACGCATTGGCAATTAGCGGATTGTTGTCAGAAAAAATGTACGGACCGCCGATCATGCCCTACCAGCCCGACAGAATTTGGCGGAGTGTCGGACGTAATCAACCAAAATGGGTTGCTGCGAAAGACGAGAATCGCTTTCGGCGGGGGGCTTATGTGGTCTGGAAGCGAGCAGCACCCTATCCCAGTTTTATCAACTTTGATGCACCCGATCGCGGCACGTGCACCGTCAGGCGAGGACGCAGCAACACTCCGTTGCAGGCACTGACGCTGTTGAATGATCCGGCCTATGTAGAAATGGCATTGGCCTTGGCTGACAGGGTCATCAGTGAATCTCCCTCCACCGATGATCGCGAGCGTGTGCGTTATGCCATCAAGCTGGCTGTTGCTCGGGATGCAAGCGAGCATGAGGTGAAAATATTGATCGGTTTATTGTCCAGTGAACGACGGGATTTGCAGAATCGGCCCCAACTCGTCAAGGCAAGAATAGCTGTCTCGGTTCCGAGTTTGGAATTGCGGTCGACAGAGCGCCTGGAATTGGCTGCCTGGTTTGCTGTTGCCAATGCGATTTTGAATCTCGATGAAACCATGAATCAGTGAGCACATCAAAGTCATGAATGTATTGCCAACCCCATTGGGGCGAAGGACGCTGTTTCAGCGAGCTGGTTTTGGATTGGGTGGCGTCGCCCTGACGCAGTTGTTGCGACAAGCCGGTGCGGAATCACCGGAGACAAATGATGAGGCTCAGGTGGGCCGCGTTGCTGCGGCTCAGCAGCCACATTTTCCTGCCAAGATCAAAAATGTCATCTATTTGCATATGGTCGGTGCACCCAGCCACCTTGATCTGTTCGATTTGAAGCCCGAACTGCAACGGCGGACTGGCGAAGATTGCCCCAAGGACTTGTTCGAGGCTGGCAAATTCGCCTTCGTGCGAGATCTTCCAACGCTGCTGGGCACGCCCGATGATCCGCAGCACCGGTTTACCCGCTGTGGTGATTCAGGATTACCCATTTCAAATCTGTTGCCCCATCTTCAAGGTGTAGCGGATGAATTGACGCTCATCAAATCACTGCATACCAACGAGTTCAATCACGGGCCCGCGCAGATGTTCATGCTGAGTGGCTTCGGACAATTTGGCCGCCCCAGTTTTGGGTCCTGGGTGAATTATGGCCTCGGTTCGGAGAACGAAAATTTGCCCGGCTTTGTTGTGCTGATCACCGGCAATGTTTTGGGGGCAGGAAGTCCCGCGTGGGGTAGCGGATTCTTACCGAGTGTTCATCAGGGCGTCGAGTTTCGTTCTCAAGGTGATCCTGTGCTGTTCCTGTCAAATCCCAAAGGTATTGAACCGAGTTCGCGAAAAAGGATCATTGATACCGTCAATGCGATGAATCAGGCGCAGTTGGCAGACGTCGGGGACCCTGAAATCGCCACCCGTATCAGTCAGTACGAACTGGCTTATCGAATGCAGACCTCCGTGCCAGAGCTGATGGACATTTCCTCGGAGTCCAAAGCAGTCCACGAGGCGTATGGAACCCAGCCTGGAAAAAACAGTTTTGCCAACAATTGCCTGCTGGCTCGACGATTGGTAGAGCGTGGGGTCAGGTTTGTGCAACTGTTTGATCAGGGGTGGGATTCGCATAATAGCGTGTTTTCAAATGTCGCGAAAAAAGCAAAACAGGTGGATCAACCGGTTGCGGCTTTGATTCGTGATTTACGCCAACGAGGTTTGTTGGATTCTACGTTGGTGGTGTGGTCATCGGAGTTTGGCCGAACTCCTTTTGCGCAGGGAACCAAGCAAGCGGATAAGGCTGGCCGGGATCACCACAAAGATGCCTTCACGGTTTGGGTTGCAGGCGGAGGCACACGGGGGGGAATGAGTTTTGGGGAAACCGATGATCTGGGTTACACCATCGCTGAAAATCCAGTCCACGTGCATGACTTCAACGCGACTTTGCTTCACCTGATGGGGATGAATCACGAAAGATTGACATTCCGGTATCAGGGGCGTCAGTATCGCCTGACGGACGTGGAAGGCAGAGTCGTGCGTGAAATTTTGAGTTGATGAACGCGCGCTCAGGCAGCAGGCATGGGGCCTGTGATCGACAGAGCTGCGTGCTGTGATCGACAGAACTGCGTGCTGTGATCGACAGAACTGTGTGCTGTGATCGACAGAGCTGTGTGCTGTGATCGACGTCGAGAGTCAAATCGACATTTTGGGCGTGATCAGCGTTGCGCAATCATTTGTTCGACGCTGGCCAGCATGTCACGGCTGACGTCCTCGGGGGACTGGTCTGCGTTGATGATTGCAGTGGCTTGACTGCTGTGTGGCAATTGTTGCAAAAATGCCTGGCGGACCGCTTCCATGTATTCGACACCACGACTTTCCATGCGATCGGTTTCGTTGCCAATTCGTTCCATCGATCGTTGGGCGGGCATGTCGAGCAGGATCGTCAGGTCAGGAGTGAGCCCACCGTTGGCAAGTCGTCCCATCTGCCATAACAAGTCTGGCGGGACTTCACTTCCCACGCTTTGATAGACCACGTTGGCTAACAGGAAACGGTCTGAAACAACGGTATTGCCGTTCGCAATCGCTGGACGAAGGATGGTCTCAACCATTTCACAGCGACTGGCCATGAACAGCATTGCCTCGGTCCGCCGATGGAGTTCAAAGTCACTTTCGAGCAGGATTTCCCGTAGCTTTCCACCAATTTCGGTGGTGCCTGGATCACGAACCAGAAGCGTTTCCTGACCTTGGTCTGCGAAATGGCCGATCAGTCGCTCAATTTGAGTCGACTTTCCAACACCGTCAATTCCGTCAAGTGTGATGAACATGCCGTAACTTTTTAGAATGAGCGAGTGAATCGTGTGGCGAGGGGAGGCGGATCTGGTTCAACGGTGCCGTTGTCTTGGAAGAATTGCGTCGAGATCTGCTGGTCAGTCAGTTGCTCGGAGCTGTTGAGCGTTCGGCTCCGAATTTGCTGAATTGATCGGGACCTCCGATAATTGGCAGGTGTTGGTACTCGGTGATCAACCAATCGTCTCCGTCGTTTTCCATTGTCAGCAAGAGTTTACGCGGGATTTGCACGTTTTGGATGGCCCTGTCTACTCTGCCATCAACACGGACCTTCACGATCATCTCGACGTCAGCTTGTAGGGGATACGTGTCACTGATCACCCGGATCTTGTTGATCTTTGTGACTTTAGCCAGTGTGAAGTTCCAGTTCTGTAATTCACGTCGTGCCAGCGACTCGAGTTCCGGGTCCGCAATGACCGATACAGCCGTGTTGTGGTCATTGCGTTCAACCGCCTCGGCAAGCTTGTAAATCAGACGTTCAATCTGTTCCCGATCTGTTTCTATTCGATCGGCAATGAACCACGCCAGCGGAATCAAGGCGACAAAGACAAGCCCCGCAATTGCCGTTGGCTTGTTGCCACTGCGCAACCAGCCGTAAAGCAATCCGAAGCCCATCGCCCCCAGCATCAGTGAGGCGATGAGCGGTTCTTCGGCAATGAGTCGATACATGGGCGTTCAGCTTTCGAGTCGCGAAATCGGACCTTCTACGCTGGCGACACCCACGTTGAACCTTGTGATCAGGTAAATCACTTTTGAGGGAAAAGTGGTCCACCATAAAGTGCGGTGTCACCGAGCATTTCTTCGATTCTCAGCAACTGATTGTACTTTGCCATGCGGTCACTGCGGCTCGCGGATCCGGTTTTTATTTGGCCGGTAGACATTGCGACTGCCAGGTCTGCAATCGTTGAATCTTCTGTTTCGCCACTTCGGTGACTGGAAACCGACGTGTAGTTGTGGCGAGTCGCCAATTGGATCGAGTCGATCGTTTCGGTGAGCGTACCGATCTGGTTCACTTTGATCAGAATGCTGTTGGCGATTCCTTCATCGATACCACGCTGCAATCGTTCGACATTGGTAACGAACAGGTCGTCGCCCACCAATTGAACTTTGTCGCCAAGTTTGTCGGTCAACTTTTTCCATGTATCCCAGTCATCTTCGGCACAGCCATCTTCGATGCTGCAGATGGGGTAATTCGAACACCAATCAGCCATGAAATCGACCATTTCGTCTCCGGAAAGTTGTTTTCCATCGATCGAGTACTTGGCCGAATCAGCGTCATAAAACTCAGTCGATGCGGCATCCAAGGCGATCCATATTTGTTCACCCGCCTTGTAGCCTGCTTGGTCAATCGCCTGCAGGATGACGTCGAGGGCTTCCTGATTACTCTTGAGGTCAGGGGCAAAGCCACCCTCATCGCCAACGGCGGTGTTGTAACCTTTGCTGGACAGCACTTTCTTGAGGTTGTGGAACACTTCAGTGCCGGCTCGCAATGCGTCGCTGAAACGCTCGAAGCCCAGTGGCATCACCATGAATTCCTGAATGTCCACCGAGTTATCGGCATGCTCACCACCATTGATGATGTTCATCATCGGAGCGGGCAGCAATCGCGCACCTGCGCCACCGAGGTAGCGGTAAAGAGGTTGCCCGGTGCAGTGTGCTGCGGCGTGTGCGGTGGCGAGCGAAACGCTGAGGATGGCGTTGGCTCCCAGTTCTTTCTTGTTGGGTGTGCCATCAAGTTCAATCATGGCCGCATCGATGCCGGCTTGATCTGTGGCGTCCATTCCCTGCAGGGCGTCGGCGATCTTGTCGTTGACGTTGCTCACTGCGGTCTGAACACCCTTGCCCATGTAAATCGACGTATCTCCGTCACGAAGTTCCCAAGCTTCGTGGACGCCAGTGCTGGCTCCACTTGGGACAGCTGCTCGACCGTGACTGCCGTCGCTGAGAAGGACTTCCGCTTCCACGGTGGGATTGCCCCGGCTATCAAGGATTTGACGGGCGTGAATGGCTTCGATCAGCGTCATGAGAACCTCTTCGAGTTAACGAATTGACTGTGGGTTACGTTGTGTTGTGGGTCGGCATTTTGTTCAATGCACGTTTCAGTGGCTACCCGCCAACCGTTTTCCAGTGTCCCCATCTGCTCTTGAAGCCGCTTGTGTTGTAATTTGATCCGCTAAGTGGTGTGTTTTGCTAGATCTTTTGCCCCTAGGTAGTAACGAATGTTTACAGGATTGGTCGAATCAGTCGGTGAAATTGCGGTGGTTGCCGAGCAACCGCCCGGGCGACGCTTCACAATTGAGGCGGGCAAGCTGGCCGCCGACGCCACGCTCGGCGACAGTATTTCTATCAATGGATGCTGTTTGACGGTGATCGCGATAGAGGGATCCCGACTCGATTTTGAAGCTGGCGAGGAAACGCTCTCACGGACCAACTTGGGGGCTTTGGCCGCGCATCATCGTGTTAATCTGGAGCGATCCCTGGCTGTGGGGGATCGGCTGGGCGGGCACTACGTGACCGGTCATATTGATGCCATTGGCCAACTTCTGGAAAGGAGGGACGATCCACCATGGGCTCACCTGCGATTTCAGATGCCCGAACGTCTTGCCTCTCAGGTAGCAGCCAAGGGAAGCATCGCGATCGATGGAATCAGCTTGACTGTGGTTGATGTTGATCTCGATTCCTTCTCGGTGGCTTTGATTCCACACACGCTGGAAGTCACGACGCTCGGAAAACGAAAGATAGGCGATGCTGTCAATCTGGAAACAGATGTCCTTGCCAAGTATGTCGAACGTTCGCTGGGCTTTGCCAGCGAATCTTGATTAACCTCTACTCTCTACTCTCTACCCTCTACCCTCAATCAACATCTACTCCCAACGGCATTTCGCTTGAACCAACCGCGCCAAACCGCCACGTATCTTTCCAAACGTCTTGCCGCTGCCGGTCTTCGGCCCGTCTCGAGATTTGGACAGAATTTTCTCATCGATTTGAATCTGATCGACTTGATTGCTGATTCAGCAAACCTCTGCAAAACCGATGTGGTGCTTGAGGTTGGGACAGGGGTTGGTTCGCTCACCAGTCGTTTGTCGGATCGTGCTGGAGCCGTTCTGAGTGTTGAGATTGATGCCAACTTGCACCAGTTGGCAAGTGAGGAGTTGGAGGGCAGAGCCAATGTGCGTCTGATTCATGGTGATGCGTTACGAAACAAGAACGCGCTTCGTGATGATTTGATGAATCAGATTCGCGATGCCATCGAGAGAATCGGTGACGATGCTCGTTTTCTGCTGGTGGCCAATCTGCCCTACAACGTTGCCACTCCGATCATCAGTAATCTGCTTCATGAGACACCACCGCCCGATTCCATGGTGGTTACCATTCAAAAAGAATTGGGAGACAGAATCGTTGCATCACCGGGTAACAAAGATTACGGCGCACTGAGTGTCTGGATTCAGTCGATTTGCGACTGCGAAATCGTTCGGGTGTTGCCCCCCACGGTTTTCTGGCCAAGGCCCAAAGTTCACTCGGCTGTGCTGCGAATTGATCTCGCGCCCGAGCGAATTGCTGCGTTCGCGGATCTGAGTTATTTTCATCAAACCGTCAGGGCCCTGTTCTTTCATCGCCGGAAATTTCTCCGCAGTGTCGTGATCAGTTCCATGAAAGGGCGATTGGAAAAATCGGAAGTGGATCAGGTCCTGGCTGCTCGGGGGCATGATGCCAATGTGCGTGCGGAACAACTGACGGTCACTCAGATTCAAATGCTTGTTGAAGCGTTACGTGTCGCCGAACGGGAACTGGCCGAACGGGAACTGGCCGAACGGGATCAGGAGCAAGCGTAACCGGTGTCAAAGGTTTCCTGAATCGATGTTTCTTTTCTGTTTGCAATCGTAACGAGCTGTCAGCAGGTGGCATCTTCTTACGCATTTTCCTTGCATCGGCCGGTTGCCATCACGCGTCGAGAACCTGCCATATCGAGAGGATCGCAATGAATGTTTTCAGCTTGCCGATGTTGATGTCTGTTTGAATTGAGTTCTGTTTTTCTTTGCCTTTCTTCGGGTTCTCTGATGCCATTGATCCAGTTTGCTGGTGAAACCATTTCATGTGATCGAGCAGACAATTTGCGTGCTGCTCTGATGCGTCATACTCCGTCCATGAAAGGCGATTTGTACAACGGGGCAGCCGCGTTGACGCATTGTCGCGGATTGGGGACTTGCGGGACCTGTGCGGTGGAAGTGCACGGTGATCTGAGTCCAATGACAAGGGTCGAGAAGTGGCGGCTTGGGTTTCCGCCCCACCAGGCTGACGCAGGCTTGCGACTGGCTTGTCAGGCATCCGTGCTGGGGGACTTGATTGTCAAAAAACACTCGGGAATGTGGGGGCACCGTGTCGATGAAGAAGTCGGCTGATTTTTGAAATTTTTGATCAGGATGTCGCTTCCTTGTCTTTCGATTCGGGCCTTATCAATGGCGGAACAAAGACAGACGCCGACGCAATAGGGACCACTTCATACCGCACATGGCCTTGAGTGAAATGAATATCCAACGAAGAGAAGCATTGGTTTTGTTGGCCGGAACGGCGTTTTGTGCGCCGGGGTGCAGCGGAGATCCAGTTGGGACCGCAAGCAGTGCCGTGGCGGATGCTGTTGAGGAGGTGCCAACCGAGACCATCCAAAGCGTACAAGTCAGTCTGAGAGGGTTTCAGTTGGTCGCCTTCTTGGTTGGCAAACGCGTGGTGCGGCTTCCCCATCCTGCTGTCCGCATCCTCGGTATTGCTCTCGTCTCGACGGCGTTGGTGAGTCAATTGGCGATTGAGTATCTTGATGATGAACTCAAACGCAGGAAGATACGCCAGGAGCTGTCCGAAGAAGAGCGGGCGTCGATTGAAGCTCGCTTGGCAGTCGTTTTTACCACCGAGAACGGGCTGGAAGAGCAGGTTCAGTTGGGGCCCAACCGCTACGAGTCGTAGCGGGCGTGATCTCAAGCAGCAGGCTGGAATAGAGGATGCTGGTCAGACCCTGTTTGATGCTCAGGCAAGTCTGTTTGATGCTCAGGCAAGTCTGTTTCAAGTCCTCTGAGCTAACTCAATCAGTGCTCTTTGAACAACAACAACCTGGCTCTTGGGTGGATGGCGAATCGCTGTGTCACCGCCGCGGCCCGCTGTCTGAGAGTTAAGAATTCCGGTCAGCTTGCTTTTCAACTTTTTGAGCGGGGCTAATGTGCTGAGCGGGGCTAATGTCGAGAAGCATGGCTGGTTTCAGCCTTGATGGCTGATGGTGTGGGGAAGCGTTTGAGTCGAGCAACAGCGGCAGGGCCGCTAAATCACGTGATAAGTGCGGCAATCACGAGAGATGCAGAGCAATGAGGCGGTGTGATGGTGATTTCTGACCGGTTCAGGTGGCGTCTTTTGGCCACCAAAAGGGTGGTGGCTTCTTGGACAACAAATCCCAGATTCGGGGTGAAATTCAGAGCTCGCGGTTATAATGTGGAACACACGGGTTTGTTGTTGCGTCTGAATTTTTGGCTATTTTGACCGCATCCTCGTCCAAAACCCACTTTTTAAGCGATGTCGTGAAAATCGTCACCTTTTCTGGTGTGTTAAAGCGTAGGGGTCATGAGGGATTTGTTTGTCCTGACGCCTGTGCGTTGCCGACGGTTTACCGATGACAGCGTGCTGCAAGCTGATTCGGACCCTAAATGTCCACGTTTTGCGATTCATTTTCCTGTCTCTTTTTGGCTTCTGTTGAGACCGATCATGCAATTTTCGACTAATTCATCCTCCCCGAAGACCCGACGCCAGAGATTTTTGCAGCTGCTTTGGGGCAGCTTGTCGGGGCGTGACGATCGTCAGCCGGACCCCAGTCGCAGTCGCTTGCAGCTTGAACCGCTGGAAAAGCGGCAATTGTTGGCGGGCGATATGGAACTGCTGTTCACCGAGCCGGGGGCAGGCTTGGATCTCAGCAGTGACACTTCGCAGCTTAGTGAT